>JBAMMG010000056.1:0-30730 GCA_039793905.1 Thermoanaerobaculum sp.
CAGCGGCCGGCTTCTTCTCGTCCTCGGGGATCTCGGAAACCAGCGCCTCGGTGGTCAGCATGAGGCCGGCAATGGACGCCGCGTTGATGAGGGCGTTCTTGGTGACCTTGGCGGGGTCAATGACACCTGAAGCCACCAGGTCCTCGATTTGCATGGTTTGGGCGTTGAAGCCGTAGTTCCCGCCCTTGGACCGGATCTCCCGCACCAAAACCGCCGCTTCGTCCACGCCGGCGTTGTAGATGATTTGACGGGTCGGTTCCTCGAGGGCCCGGAGGACGATTTGGATGCCGGTCTTCACGTCACCGGTGTGCTGCTCCAAAAGCTTTTCCACCTCGTCCATGGCCCGCAGGAGCGCCACGCCACCACCGGGCACGATCCCCTCCTCCACCGCTGCTTTGGTGGCGTGGAGGGCGTCCTCGACCCGCGCCTTCTTTTCCTTCATTTCGGTTTCGGTGGCGGCACCGACTTTGATTTGCGCCACCCCACCCACGAGCTTGGCCAGGCGCTCCTGGAGCTTCTCCCGGTCGTAATCGGAGGTGGTTTCCTCGATTTGCTTGCGGATCTGCTTCACGCGACCGGCAATGGCTTCCCGCTTCTTGGGATCGTCGTCGTCCACCACGATGGTGGTGTCATCTTTGGTGACGGTAATCTTGCGGGCGTTGCCGAGATCCTCCCACTTGACATTCTCGAGCTTGATGCCCAAATCCTCGGAAATGAGCTTGCCGCCGGTGAGGATGGCGATGTCCTCGAGCATGGCCTTGCGGCGATCGCCGAAGCCCGGAGCCTTCACCGCCACTACCTGGAGGGTCCCCCGCAGCTTGTTGACCACCAGCGTTGCCAGGGCTTCGCCCTCCACGTCCTCAGCCACGATCAACAACGGCTTGCCCTGCTTGGCCACCTGCTCGAGGATGGGAAGGAGGTCCTTCATGGACGAGATTTTCTTCTCGTAGAGGAGGACCTTGGCGTTTTCGTACACGCACTCCATGCGCTCGGCGTCGGTCACGAAGTAAGGGGACAGGTAGCCGCGGTCGAACTGCATCCCTTCCACCACCTCGAGGGTGGTTTCCAGGCCCTTGGCCTCCTCAACGGTAATGACGCCGTCCTTGCCCACCTTGTCCATGGCTTCGGCAATGATGTTGCCGATTTCCTCGTCGTTGTTGGCGGAAATGGTACCGACGTGGGCAATGGCCTTGCCTTCCACCGGCTTGGCGAGCTTGGTGATGGCTTCCACCGCCTTCTTGACGGCAATGTCAATGCCGCGCTTCAAATCCATGGGATTGGCACCAGCGGTGACGTTCTTCACCCCTTCCCGGTAAATGGCCTGGGCCAGGACGGTGGCGGTAGTGGTGCCGTCACCCGCAACGTCCGAGGTCTTGGAAGCCACCTCCCGCACCATTTGGGCGCCAAGGTTTTCGAGCTTGTCCTTGAGCTCGATTTCCTTGGCTACCGTGACCCCGTCCTTGGTGATGACCGGCGATCCAAACTTCTTTTCGATGACCACGTTGCGGCCCTTGGGGCCGAGGGTCACCTTCACGGCGTCAGCGAGCTTGTTGACCCCACGCAAAACGGCCTGCCTGGCCTCCTCCGAATAAACGATTTGTTTCGCAGCCATAGCCTCTCACCTCCCTTACTTTTCGATCACGCCGAGGATCTCGTCCTCGCGCACGATGACGTACTCCTCGTCACCGATCTTGATGTCGGTGCCGGAGTACTTGCCGATAAGAACCCTATCGCCTTTCTTGACCTCGATGGGGACGCGCTTGCCGTTGTCGTCCAAGCGGCCGGGACCCACGGCAATGACCTCGGCCTCTTGGGGCTTCTCTTTGGCCGTATCGGGAATGATGATCCCACCCTTGACCACCTCCTCCGGCTCGATGCGCCGCAGGAGCACCCTATCGTTGAGCGGTCGAATCGTCATAGCGTTCCTCCTTTCTCTCTTGAGGTGTCCGGAGCCGGTTAGCACTCCGGACCCGAGACTGCTAATAGCATAGTGCCTGAGCGCGGGTTCGTCAAGGCCCTCGCCCCAATTGGCAAAAAGGATCTGCGTATGCATGACTAAGGTACTGCTGAGCTACCATGGCCCGGTGCGGTTGCTTTTCGTCACTCCACGCCCCTTTTGGCCCCCGCGCCGGGGGGAACAGGCCCGTCTCGTGGGTTTCCTCGAGCACCTCTCACCACGCCACCAAATCCAAGTCCTGGCCCTGGTCCCTCCGGGTTTTCGCCCCCACGCCGCACCGCTGCCCGTTGCCCAGGAGTACGTGCCCTCAAGCGTGGGAGCCGCGGCCCGCGGCATCCTCACCCACCCTCAAAACCCGCTCCAGGTTGGGATGCACCGGGAGTCGCGGGTCGAGGTGGCCCTCAAGGCATGCCTCACCACCTTCCGGCCGGAAGCGGTGATCTTCATGCTTTCCCGAGTTGCGTGGTTGGTGGATCGCCTTTGGGAAACGCCCGCCGTCGTGGACTTCGTGGATTCCCTCGCCAGCAACATGCGCGCCCGGGCCCGTTTCGAGCCGCTTTTGGCGCCGTTTTGGCTGTGGGAGGCGTGGCGCCTTGCGGCGTGGGACCGCAAGGTGCTGGCCCACGTTGCCGCCGGCACAACCGTGGCCGACCCCGATCGCCACGCCATTGCCGGCGGGAACCGCAAGCTTTTGGCCAAGCTCCACGTGGTCCCCTTCGGCATTCCCATCCCGGCGCAACCGCCACCGCGGCAGCCACGGCGGCCCACCCTTCTCACCACCGGCAACTTGGGGTACTTCCCGACCGTTCACGGGACCTTGTGGTTTGCCCGCAAGGTCTGGCCCCACATGCGCAAGGACCACCCCCACCTCCGCTGGGTCGTGGCCGGGGCCCGTCCCGCCAAACGGATCCTCGAGCTTCGAAGGCTCGGCGTGGAGGTGATTCCAGAGCCACCGGACCTCGGCCCTCTCCGCCGGGAAGCCACCCTCTTGGTTGCACCGCTGTTTGCCGGTTCAGGTACCCCCATCAAGGTCCTGGAAGCCATGGCCTGCGGCCTGCCGGTGGTGACCACCCCCCAGGCAGCCCGGGGACTCGAGGGCCTGTCCCCCCAGGCGCTGGCTTTGGCCACCCAACCCGAGGAGTGGCGCGAGGCCGTCGGCGCCCTCCTCGCCAACTCCAAGAAAGCGGAAGAGCAGGCCGCGGCGGCGTTCGCGTGGGTCAAGAGCCGGCACCACTTGCCGGAGGTGGCAGCCAGGTTCGAAGAGCTACTCCTCGGCCTTGCGCAAAACAGGTAACGGTTTTTCGCCAAGGGACGCAAGCGCCGCCCGATGCCCGCGAAGGAGTGCCCGAGCTTGCTCCCGCCTCCCCCGAACCTCGAAAGAAGCCCAGCGCAACCCCACGTATACCGAATGCACGAGGGCCAGCCAGAGGCGAAAGGCCAACGGCCGGAACGGCCGCAGCCGGGTTTTGGTGAGCTGTTCCAGGTAAAGGGGCGAGTAGGCGTGGGAGCCGGTGGCGCTCCCCAAGTGATGCACCGCAGCCATCCCCGGTGAATACCAAAGCTTCCACCCCGCCCGTCGCAACCGCAGGCACAGGTCCAGGTCCTCGTGGTACATGAAAAAGCGGGGATCGAAGCCCCCGACTCCGTGAAATGCGTCCCACCGAAGGGCCAGGGCCGCTCCCGGGAGAAAGCCCACTGCCCGCGAGCGCCACGCTCGGCCCAGGGAACGGGCCTGCACCACCACCCCCAGGGGCCAGAAAACCCAACCGCCGCAAGCCCAAAGGGTTTTGCCGTCGGCCCAAAAGAGAGGACCACCCACGGCCCCTACCCCCGGGCGCTGGAGGTTGCGGAGGGCTGCAGTCAGAAAACCGGGCACCACCTCCACATCGTGGTTGAGGGCCACGAGGGCGTCTGGCTGGTCGCCGGCGAAAACGTTGGCCCCGCGGTTGACACCCTCACCGAACCCCGGGTTGTCCGGGCACACGAGCACGTGGATACCGTCGGCACCGGGGAAGTTGCCGCTGTTGTCCACCACCACGATGCGGCGCTCCACCGGGGAGGGATCCTCCAAAAGCGAGCGGATGCACCGATAGGTTGGGCGCGGATCGCCGTAATGCACGATCACCACGCCGGCCCGCCTGGTCAACTCCGCACCCCGAACAGCGCGGCGCTCACCGTGCGCAGGAGCACCAAAACGTACAGGGAAAACGACCGCTCGCGGATGAAGTAAAGATCGTATTCCAGTTTTTTCCGGTGCTCTTCGACCGTGCGAGCGTAAGGCATGTTCACTTGCGCCCATCCCGTGAGACCGGGGGGTACCGCCAAACGGAAGGTGTAGTAAGGGATCTCTTCGGCCAGCTTTTTCACGAACTCGGGCCTTTCTGGCCGCGGTCCCACCAGCGACATATCCCCGGAAAGCACGTTGAAAAGCTGGGGAAGCTCATCCACGCGCAGACGCCGCAAAAGGCGGCCGAGACGGGTGACGCGGGGGTCGTTCTCCGCGGAAAACTCGGGGCCATCGGCCTCGGCGTCGCGCCGCATGGTGCGCAGCTTCCACAGCACGAAGGGCCGGCCGAATTGGCCCAGGCGCACCTGGCGGTAAAACACCGGCCGCCCGTCTGCCACCAGCACCGCGAGGGAAGCCAAAAGGAGCAGCGGCATGGTGATGACCAGCAAAGCCAGCGACACCGCCACATCCACCACCCGCGTCACGCGGTTGAACACCTCCCAATGGATGCCCCCGAACTCCCGCTGGTGGAGGAAAGCCTCCGGGGACAAAAACGCCAGGGGTAATCGCCCTTCCACGAAAGCCCACAGCTCCGCCGCCGGCACCACCGGAACCCCGGAAAAATGCAAAGCCACCAACCGCTCCGCCCACCGCCCCGGATCGCTCACCGCCACCACCGACACCTCCCCCGCCGCGAGCTCCCCCTCCAGCTTTTCGGGCGCTACCGAAACAAGGTCCCAGGGGCAGGCGGGGTGTTGCGCCAGCGCCACGAGCGGCTGCAGCTCCCTTTCCTCCCCCACCACCAAAACCTTCGGTTTTTCTCGCCGGCGCCTCATCTGGTCCCACCACGCCCGCACCGCCAGGGCTCCCACGCCCCACCCCACGGTCGTCCCAGCCAAAAGGCCCCGGCCGAACTTCCAGCTTGGTACGGCGTACGTGGCCAAGGCCAAAAGCGCGGCCCACGCCACAGCCGCAAAGCCAACCCGCATGAACCGCTCTCCCGGGAGAAGGTGGGCCTTTTGGTAAAGCTCGGCCGCCGTCGCCACCCCCCATACCCCCACCACACCCGCAACCACCAAACCCGGATGCTCGGCGAGCCGCTCGAAATGGGCGGCGCGGTCGGCGGGGTTGAAACGGATGAAATGGGCGAGAGTTCCCGCCACCACCAGTGCGGCCGCGTCCCCGAGTGGCAGCAACCAGGTTTCGGGCGAGAACCCTGCGAGCTTTCCCAGCATCTCGCCAATATTGCCGCTTCCGCCGGCAAAAGGTCAAACGGCGACCCTTCGGCTTTCTTGACCTCTCCGTCACGCCGTGATGTCTCGGGCTCCCCCAAGGGCGGGGTTTTGGCACTCCTTGCCGCAACCCGGCTGAGGCTTTAAGCTTTTCCGGCAGGCGCCCAGCGCTTGCGGGGGTAACTTATGGCTGAACAACCCTACGATCCCGCCGCGTACCGGCAATTTGCCGAGAACTTGCGGCACGCCGTTTCCGGCAAAAACATCGAGCATGCCGGCATGAGCACCCTGCGGCGGAAGGCCTGGCGGACGGCCTTTCGCACCGCCCAGGGTTCGCCCCTCTGGTGGTCGGCTGTTTCGTCGCGCATGGCTTCCAAGACCGTGTACCTTGGCTCAGGACCTGCCATCGTCTTGCCCAACCCCACCCCCCAGCAGCTTGCCCTCGTGGAAAGGGCCCCCGAGCAGCTCCACAAGGTGCTCCAGCTCCTCCACACCATGCCGTTCGTACACGTGCGCAGGCAAATGGGGGACAACCCCGAGTTCAACCCCATTTGCAACCTTTACGTTTGCGTCGCCGATCCCAAGAACTACCGCATCGCCTACGAGTGGGCCAGCACCCTGGGGGAGGTGAAGAAGAACCGGCCAGGCCCCGAGTTTTTCATGATTGACATCCCCATGGAGCACCAGCTCCGCATGCAGATCCTGGTCCTGCCGGAGCACGACATCAACATCGCCTTGGGCACCGACTACACGGGCGAGTGCAAGAAGGGCTTTCTGCGGCAAGCCATGTTCCGCGCCGATGAGATGGGGATGCTCGGCCTCCACGCGGGAACGAAAATCGTGCGTGTACGGGACGCCGCTTCGGGCAAGCTCAAGACCTTCGCCGTGTTCATGTTTGGGCTCACCGCAACGGGCAAGTCCACCTGGTCCTGCCACCAGCTGGGGCTCGACCCCGAGCAAGGGGAGGGCACCTGGGTGGCCCAGGACGACATCGTGTTCCTGCGTCGGGACGGGTCGTCCTACGGCACCGAGCAAAACTACTACGTGAAAACCGACGTGGATCCCCGCTTCCAGGAGGCCATGTACCACGCCCTCACCCACCCCTCGGCCCTGCTGGAAAACGTGATGGTGAATTTCAAGGGGGAGGTGGATTTCCTCGACGAGCGGTTGGGCGAAAACGGGCGGGCCGTTATCAACCGCCACCAACTCAAGGTTCGCCGGGGCAAGAAAACCATTTCCATTTGCTACGAGTCCATCAATACCCCGCCCTTGGAAGAGCTGGACGGCATCGTCTTTGCCTTCATCACCCGCCGCAACACCATCATGCCCTTTGCCCAGCGCCTGACTCCCGAGCAAGGGGTGCTGGCGTACCTGTGGGGCGAATCCACCCACTCCTTTGCCACGGTTCCGGAAAAAGCTGGGGAATCCGTGCGCATCGTGGGGATGGACGACTTCATCATCGGTGCCCAAGGGCGCAAGGTCAACGCTTTTTACGAGATCGTCATGGACCTGGTCCACCGCTTTCCCGGAAAGGTTCACTTTTTCCAGTACAACACCGGCGGGATGGGGGAAATCATCGAGGTGGATCGGGCCACGGGCAAGAAAAAGCTCGTGCGCAAGGCCGAGCGGGTGCCCATTGACCTCATGGCGGCCCTCCAGCGGGCCCATTTGCGGGGGAACGCCGAGCACGCCCCGGGCAGACTTGGAACCGAGTACGTGGTGCGGTGCGAAGGGGTTGACCTCTCGACCTGGGACCCTGCCCGTTTCTATAGCCAAGAGCACATTGAGGCGTACGTCGCCGACCTCGTGGCCGGCCGAAGGGCTTTTACCGATGAAATCGCGGCCCAGGGGTTGCGTAAGGACATCGTGGCCCTCGCCCATGGGGAGCTGGACCGCATTGCCGCCACTTTGCCGCGAAAAGCCGAGCAATGGGCGGAAAAGGAGGCCTACGCCATCAGCGCTTCCGAAGACCGGCCGCGCCCCTACGTGCTGCCCTGGTCCCGTTTCGGACGCTAGCTTTTAGCTTTCCTCGGCCGCCGCTTCCAGCTCGGCAATGCGCTGGCGGACCAGCATTTCCGCCATGTCGGGGATGACTTCCCACGCCACCCGCTCCAGAAGCGGGGTGGCCAGCTCCAGCACCTTGCGGGCGATGCGCTCCACGTCGGCATCGGAAAGTTCACTCGAAGCTGGTGCCGCAGGAAGCTTTTGGAGCACTGCGGCCACCACCCGCTGCACCAACCCATCGAAATCGCCCGGAGCCTCCCCTCCCCCCGTTTCCACCAGCGGCGCGGTTGCCGGACCCGTGGCCAGCTCTTGAAAACCTCCGGGAGGGACGGTTTCCGGCTCCTCCTCGGGAGGGAGAGGCTCGCCGAGCCCCTGTCCGGTCGCTCCGGGTTCGCCGGAAAACCCAAAGGGGGGTGCTTCCCTCTTCCTGGAGGGGGCGGGTTCCACCGGCGCTTCCCCAGCGGGCGCCAGCTCCGCCCACGCCTCGGCCGTCCCCACGGGTGTGGGTTCCTCGGGGAACGGCCGCGCGTCGGGGGGAGCGAGCTCCGGAGGCGGAGGTGGGGGAGGAGTCACGGCGCTTTGCATCGTGGAGGCCGTGAGCTCCAGGCCGTGTTCAGGAACCTCCGGCGGTTTTTCGGGAGGGGGCACCATGCGGTCGAACCCTGTGGTGGTGAAATCCAACGCCGGAACTCCCTCCGGCACTCCCAGACCCAGGATTTCCTCTTCCGTCGGGGCCGGTGCCGGTGGCACGGTTCGGGCGGTGAGCTCCTCGACGGTGGCAATGAGCGCACGGGCCTCGAAGGGCTTGGTGACGATGGCGTCGCACCCCGCAGCCAGCGCCCGGTCGCGATCAAAGGGCTCGAAGGTGCCGGTGAGCAAGACAACTGGAATGTGCAGGGTGGCGGGGTCGCTCTTCAGCCGCTGGCAGACCTCATAACCGGAAATGTCGGGCATCACCACGTCGCAAAGAACCACATCGGGCTTCTCCGTGGCGATCCTTTCCAAAAGCTCGGTCCCCGAGCCTACGGCAACCACCGCAAAGTCCGTTTCCGCAAAGGTGAGCTCCACCACCTTTTGAATGGTGACGCTGTCATCGGCCAAAAGGATCTTCCCGCCCATAGTCACCTCGCCGCTTCCTGCCCTTGGTAGCAAAAACCCTCTCCCATGTCAACAAATTGGCCATCGCTGCGGGTTGCAGCCACGGAGCCATCGGCTTCAATATACACCACCGCCCCGTCGTCCTGCCATGGTGGCACTACGAAAGCCCTTCGCTTCCCTTCGGCAAAAGACCAGAAGCGGTGGAAATGCCCCCAAAAAACCACATCCACGCCGCAGGCAAAATGCCGGCGAGCCTCCCTTATGAGGTCATGCTCCGGCAATGCCCTCCGATAGCTGAAGTTGGTACGGGCCAGAGCTTGCTCCGTGCGGGTGACGATGCGTTGGGCGATCCCTTTTGGAATCAGCATTGCTCCCCAAAAGGCCATTCGGCTCTTGGAAAGGGCCCGCCAGATACGGTACTGCCGATCCCGGCGGTTGATGAGATCGCCGTGCTCCACGAAAAATCTCCGACCACCGGCGGAAAAGCCGTACGCCGGCACAAAGCGGTCCAGGTACGGCTTCATGGCTTCGGTGGCGAGGAAAAAATCTCGATTGCCCTCCACCCACACGACCCGCACGCCCTCCCCGCGCAACCGTGCCAGCTCTCCCAGGGCTTCCCGCACCGGCGGCGACCAAAAACGGGGCAGGCCGACGAGGGCTCGGAACACGTCGCCACCCAAAATGAGCTCTCCCACCCCTTCGTCGGACAGGCGCGCGAGCAGCTGGGAAAACCTGGCGTAGTCCCCCGCCCCTTGGCCCAAGTGAAGATCGGCAACCAAAACCCGGCGCATACGGCATGCTACCATCCGACCGGTAGGGGCCATGGGTCTGGAAGGCAAGCCGAGAAAGAGAAGAAAGCCGCAAGAACCAGAGCTTTTCCCGGAAACCAAGCGGCCCCAGCGGGTTCTGGTGACGGGGGCCACGGGTTTCGTGGGCTCGGCGGTGGTGCGGGAGCTCCTCATCCGCGGCTTTGAGGTTGTCGCTCTCGCTCGCCGCCTCCCCCCCTGCGACGGCCAGCCGCGGCTCATCCGCGTGGCGGCAGACGTCACGGCCCTCGGGTGGGAAAGATGGGTCGAAGGTTGCAGTGCCGCCATTCACCTCGTCGGCATCATTCGCGAAAGGCCAAAAGAAGGCGTGACGTTTCGAAAGGCCCACGTCCATGCCACGGCTCGGGTCGTGGAGGCGTGCCAGGCCCTGGGTATCGGCCGCCTCCTCCACATGTCGGCGGTGGGCGCGCGCCTGGATGCCGCCACCCCGTACCACCGCACCAAGGGAGAAGCCGAAGAGCTCGTCAAGGCCTCCGGGCTCGCGTGGACGATCATCCGCCCTTCGGTGATCTTCGGGCCGGGGGACGGTTTCACAACCACGCTGGCCCGGGTCGTCACCCGCTTCCCGGTGGTCCCGGTTTTCGGTAACGGCTCTTACCCGTTGCAACCAGTGGCCGTGGAAGAGGTGGCCGAGGTATTTGCGGCCTGTTTGGAAAACCCCGAAGCCGAGCGGCGTGTTCTCGAGCTCGGCGGGCCCGAGGTCCTCACCTACATGGAGGTTTTGCGGCGGGTGGCGACATCTCTCGGCAAGCGCCGGGCCTTCGTCAAGCTGCCCCTGGGCTTGGCGCGGCCGCTGGTGCGCCTGGCCACCAAGCTCCTGGCCAACCCACCCATCACCAGCGACGAGCTGACCATGCTCGTTTCGGGTTCTGTGGCCGACACGACCCTGGTCCAAAAGCTTTTTGGCTTGCCGAAGAAACCCTTTGCCGGGGTCACTTGGCCGCTGGCGTCGTAGCGTCGGAGCGCTCTACCGTACGCTAAAATGGCCCGGTGTCGGAGGCGGTCAACGTCATGACTTTCCCGCGCCCTCAACGGTCAGTCGTCTTTTTCGTCTTTGGTTTTTTGCTTCCGATTCTCTCCCCCGACAACGCCCAGGGGGAAAGCGCGGCGCCGGCGGAGCTCGTCCACTGGGTAGCTCCCGAAGAGCTGGGGCGCTGGCGAGAGCCCCAAAAGCCCATCCTTTTCAACTTCACAGCTGCCTGGTGCCGCCCTTGCCGGATTTTGGAAAAGGAGGTCTTCGGGGACCGTCATCTCGCCCGGTTTATCAACGACAACTTCGTCCCGGTGAAAGTCATAGACCGCAACGTGGAGGACGGGAAAAACCCGGAGGCCGTGGAGAAACTCAAAGCCCTTTACGGCGTCACCAGCTTCCCGACTCTCCTGGTTACCGACCCGGCGGGCAACGCCCTGGTCAGGACCTCCGGCTACGGGCCAGGGATGCAGCAGTTCGTGTATCGGGTCCTTTTGGACGGTCTCCGGGAATTCAAAGCTTCCGAAAAGAAGAAAAAGCGCACGGCGGCGCGGGGGGATACGCCGTGATCGTGGTGGACAACGTCAGCAAGCGTTTCGGTGGGCGGCGCCCGGTGCAGGCCCTCGCTGGGGTGAGCCTGGAGGTGCAAGCAGGCGAGGTCTTTGGCCTCATCGGTCCCAACGGTTCCGGCAAGACGACGCTCATGTCCTGCCTTTTGGGCTTCCTCAAACCCGATTCCGGGCACGTGCGCGTCGCCGGCCTGCCCCCCGACGCCCTGGAGGTGCGCCGTCGGACCGGGTACCTCCCCGAACGGGTGGGCTACGCCCCCGAACTCACGGGCGAGCAGTTCCTCCTCCTCCACGCCCGCCTCGCGGGGTTGACGCCCTCGGAGGCTCGGGAAAAAGTGACATCCCTGGCCACCCAGTTGGGCCTGCCCACGGAAACGCTGCGCCGCAAGCTACGCACCTACTCCCGGGGCATGCGCCAGCGGGTCGGGATGGTCCAAGCTCTCCTTTCGGAGCCCACGTTTCTCTTCTTGGACGAACCCGCTTCGGGCATGGACCCGGAGGGGGTCATCCTGGTGCGCCAGCTCATCCTTGCCGCCAAGGCCCGGGGAGCCACGGTGATCCTCAACTCCCACCAGCTGGCCGAAATAGAGCGGGTATGCGATCGGGTGGCGTTCGTGAAGGCTGGCAAGGTCGTGCGGGTGGAAACGCTCCGCGGGCTCCAGCTCGTGCCCTACCTCGTCCGCACGAACCCCGCCTGCGTCGGGCAAGCTCTCGCGGTCCTGGATGGCCTAGGGCTGCGGCCGGAGGCCCGCGGTGACGGCGAGGTGGTTGCCTACGTGGACCAAAGCCGCGTCGGCGACCTGGCGCCGGCCCTGGTGGCGGCTGAGGTTCCGGTTCTGGCCCTGTATCCTGCCGGCCCCCAGCTCGAAAAGCTCTTCCTGGAGGGGAAATGATGGCCACCATCCTCTGGCACACGGTGAGGCAAAGGCTGCTGAGACCTCTACCGCTCGCCCTATGTTTGGGCACCGTGGTCGCCTCGGTCGTTGCCAGCTTGTGGACAACCGAGGAGGTCTCGGGCCCAATGGGAGCGGCTTTTCTCCCCCTTTTGGCGGTGGTGTTGGCCGCGGGGTTGATCGGCCGCGACGTGGAAAACGGCAGCATGCACCTTCTGCTCGCCAGGCCCTTGACGCGCTCGCAGCTCCTGGCCGGACGAGTTTTCGGTGTTCTTGTGGTGCTTTTGGCCACCGGCCTGGCGGGTTGGGCCCTTTCGGCAGGCGGAGCCTGGCTGCGGGGTGGCGACGTGGACTGGGCCACGAGCAGCGCGACAATGGCCGAGCATTTCCTTCGGGCAAGTTGGTGGGTGGCCCTGCTCGTGGCCGGCTCCGTTGCCCTCTCGGGCTACCGGGACGTGGCGCTGTTTTTTGGCGCCTTTTTGGTGGCGGAGTTGCTGAGCGCCATCGGTGAAAACACGGGGCTCAGGTGGTTTTTACGGGCGGGGCTATGGCTCTTCCGGGAGCTCACCTTCGCTCCTCATCTCGAATCGTGGAGTTTGGGGAATTCGGCCGCAAGACAACTCCTTCACTACGCCTCCAACGTCACCCTCGCCCTTGCCTTTGCCTTTTGGTACTTCAATAGGCGGGAGATGGGCTATGGACGGGAATGAGAAGGCCAAGGGCCAAAGCCGGGTCCCATGGTTCCTTCTGGGCCTGGCAGGAGCACTGTTGATCTTGCGGGTTCTCTTCCCCGCGCCATCGCCCCGCGGATCCTTGGAACCCCAGCCCGAGGAGAAGGTTTCGTGGCACAAGCCCGAGGAGGTTCCCCAAGACCCCGACAAACCCTTGCTCTACGACTTCACCGCTTCCTGGTGTGCCCCCTGCCGCATCCAAGCCCAGGAGGTCTTTGCCGACCAAGAGGCGGCCACCTTCATCAACGAGACGTTCATCCCGGTCAAAGTGCCCCAGGAGCGCCAGGGGGAGAAAATCGTGGCCGAGCTTTTCGAGCGCTTCAAGGTGGAAGCGTTCCCCACCCTCGTGGTGGCGGACGCCAGCGGCCAGGTGGTGGCAAGCCAGCGCGGGTACATCAGCAAAAAAGCAACCTTGCGTTTCCTCCAGCGGGCCCTGGAAAAGCACAACGCCCAGACTCAGGACAAAAAGCCTTGAACACCCGGACGGCCTTCGCCTTCGTGGCCCTCATGGGCTTCGTGAGCCTCTTCGCCGACCTCACGTACGAAGGGGCCCGGGGAATTACAGGTCCGTATCTGGCGGTGCTGGGCGCCTCGGCCCTCGCCGTAGGCCTGGCTTCGGGCCTGGGGGAGTTTGCCGGGTACGCCCTGCGGCTCGTCACTGGCTTTTGGGCCGACCGCACCAAGCTGTACTGGACCTTCACCTTTGTGGGCTACGCCGTCAACCTCCTGGCGGTCCCGGCTTTGGCTTTGACGGGCTCATGGCCGTGGGCCGTGACCTTGGTGGTGGCGGAGCGGCTGGGGAAAGCCATCCGCACCCCGGCGCGCGACGCCCTCCTGGCCCAGGCTACAGCACAAATCGGGCACGGCAAGGGGTTCGGCTTCCACGAGCTTTTGGACCAGATCGGTGCCGTGGCTGGACCTCTGGCCATGGCCTGGGTCCTGGCGCGCGGGCTGGGCTTCCGTTTGGCCTTCCTGCTTTTGGGAATTCCGGCCGTAGCCGCCCTGGCTCTGCTCGCCGTGGCGCGGTTGACTCGTCCCTCGCTCCAGGACGACCAGAAGCCCCGCCAGGCTGGGGAGCGGAAGGGTTTTTCCCGTTCTTTCCCTTGGCTCGTGGCCGCCATGGCGTTGCAGGTGGCGGGGTTCGCCCACTTCCAGCTGGTGGCGTTTCACGCCCAAAAGGAAGCTATCGTTGCGACCGCGGCCATCCCCCTGCTTTTTGCCCTGGCCATGCTGGTGGACGGCGTGGTGGCGTTACCCGTAGGCCTGCTCTTCGACCGCCGAGGGTTGGCCACCCTGGCCGTAGGGGCTTTGGCCGCCATCCCGGTCACGGCTCTGGCCTTTTCCCGGGCGCCGTGGGCGGTGGCGCTGGGCGTCGGCCTTTGGGGGGCCGTGATGGGGATGCAGGAAACGGTTTTCAAGGCCGCCATTGCCGAAAGCGTCCGGCCCGAAAACCGGGCCTCGGCCTTTGGCATCTTCCACGCCGCCTACGGCACCGCGTGGCTCCTAGGAAGCCTGATATTCGGCTTCCTCTACAACCTCGGCTACCCTGCCCTGGTGCTCTACTCGTGCGCCATGGAGCTTTTGGGAGTTGTTGCCCTCGCCCGCACCCTGGGGATGGGGCGGAGCAACGACGTGTAAGAGACGGCGCCGAGCCACCTCGTCGCCTTTCCCCTGCCTTGGCCATGGACCAGCAAAAAAGCCAGGCCGTGAGCTTAACCCAGCTCCCCCTCCAGGAACCGACGGAGGTTGGGGAAGCCTTCCAGCCACAGGCCACCGTCAATGGTCCAGCAGTCGCCGGTGACGTAAGGGTGGCGGTCGGTGACCAAATCGCACGCCAGGGCTGCCACCTCCTCGGTGGCGGCGAGCCTCCGCAGCGGCACCTTCGTGGCAAGCATCTTTTGCACCTCGGGATCGGCGTAACCCAAGTTCTTGGCGGCGTCCTCGGTGACCATGATTCCGGGCGCCAAGGCGTTCACCCGAATGCCGTACGCTCCCCACTCCATGGCGAGGCTGCGGGTCATGGCCAAAACCCCGGCTTTGGCAGAAACCGAATGTACGACCCCGGCAGCCCCAGTCCATGCGTAGGTGGCGATGATGTTGAGGATAGAGCCGGGTTCCCGGCGGGAAATCCAACGTTTTCCGGCCTCCTGGGAAACGTTCCAGGTGCCGTCGAGCACGATTCCCCGCACCGCGTCCCAGCCCCGGGGGGAGAGCTCCTCGGCCTTCACCACGAAGTTGCCGGCAGCGTTGTTCACGACCAAGGCGACACGGCCAAAGCGCTCCTGGGCTGCCTCGAAGACCCTTGCCACTTGCTCCCGGTCCCGCACGTCACAGGTCAGAGCCAAAACCGCCGTGCCTTCGGCGGCAAGCTGAGCCGCGGCGGCGTCCAGGTGCTCCTGTTTGCGGCTGGCCATGACCACAGGATAGCCGCGCCGGCCCAGCTCGCGGCTAATGGCCAGACCCAACCCGGTCCCACCACCGGTGACGATGGCTGCGCCTTTGTCCACGAGTTCCCCCTTTCTGCGACCTAGACCATGGCCGCGAGCAACGCCTTGAGCAGGCGGTAAAAGTTGGCGACGGTGGGGATCTTCACCCGCTCGTCCGGTGAATGGGGCGATTCGATTTGCGGCCCCAAGGAAAGCATGTCCATCCCGGGGAACTTTTCGCCAATGAGCCCGCATTCGAGGCCGGCGTGAATGGCCTTGACCTCCGGCTCGCGCCCGAACTCTTTCTGGAAAACCTCCTTGGCGAGCTTGAGGACTGGGGAGTTGGGGTTAGGCCTCCACCCCGGGTAGCCGTCGTGAAGTTCCACCTCGGCCCCAGCCAACCGGAAAACTGCCTCCACCTGCTGGAGGGTGGCCCGCAGGGAAGGCATCACCGACGACCGGCTGGAGGTCACAACTTTGACGGTGGCCCCTTCGGTGGTCACCACAGCCAAGTTGTTGGAGGTTTCCACCAGCCCCGGTACCGCCCGGCTCATGGCCAAGACCCCGTGGGGGCAGGCCAGCATGGCGTCGAGGATGCGGTTTGTGTCACCGGCAGAAAAAACCTGGCCAACGGTGGCTTCCCCGGTTTCCACCCGCAAACCCGGGTCAATGTCCCCGAACTCCTCCTCGAGGACCGTGGCTGTTTCCTCGATGGCCCGACGCACGTCGGAGACGAACCCTTGCGGCACGGCGACGACCGCATCGGCTTCCCGGGGGATGGCGTTGTGCTTGCTGCCCCCAGAAAGGCTCGCCAGGCGGAGCTCAGGAGCCGTCCTCCGAGCCGCAGCCAGGAGCCGTGCCAGGCACTTCAAGGCGTTAGCACGGTTTTCGTGGATGTCCACCCCCGAATGACCGCCCCGCAACCCCCGCACCTTCACGCTCAGGCCCGCCAATCCTGCCGGTACCGGCTCCAGCTGCACGTGGAATACCGAATGAGCATCGGCCCCGCCGGCGCAACCAATGTAAAACGCCCCGTCCTCTTCCGTGTCCAAGTTCAAGAGAGTCCGCCCCGAGACCAATGACGGATCCAACTTGGCCGCACCCGTAAGGCCCGTTTCCTCGTCCACCGTGAACAAGAGCTCCAAAGGCCCGTGGACCGCTTCCGGGTCTTCGGCTATCGCCATGGCTGCCGCCACGCCAATGCCGTTGTCGGCTCCCAAGGTGGTGCCGGTGGCGTACACGTAGTCGCCCACAATCCGGGGCTGGATGGCGTCTTCGAGAAAATCGAAGGCCACATCGGAGTTCTTTTCCGCCACCATGTCCAAATGCCCCTGAAGGACAACCGTGGGGGCGTTTTCGTGGCCAGGGGTGGCGGGCACCTTCACCACGATGTTGCCGGCTGTGTCCTCTTTCACCGCGAACCCCTTGCTGCGGGCCCAGGCTTTGACGTGCTCGCGGATCTTTTCCTCGTGCTTGGAAGGGCGCGGGACCTTGAGGATTTCCTCGAAGTGCTGCCACACCAGGGAAGGTTGCAAATGGGCAAGCTGGCGCTCCATGGTTTCCTCCTTGCGGTGGGATTGTAACTTAGCGCCGGCCCGGGCGGAAAACTTCCAGCACCCGGTCGCGGGCCGCCTTGTTGTCCGGGTGGTCCGGCCACGTGCGGTTGAAGATGACGGCCGGGGCCCCGAAGGCCTGAAGCTCGGCTGCCGCTAAGGGCCAAACGGCGGCGTAGGGCTGCCGTAGGGCTTTGAGAAGCCCTTCCTTGAGGTCACCGCCGGCTAGGGATGCAGCGTTGTGGAGGAAGAGCTGCCAGCCGTCGGGGGTCTGGCAGGTGCCCGCCAACGTGGCCTCAACGCTGTTGACGGCGGTTTCCATGATCCACGGCCCCGTGGGCGCACGCTCCCCGCGCACCTGCGGGACCACCTGCGTCAAGGTAACCGCCTCGATGACCCGGACCAACCGGCCCTTGTGCTCGAACCGCGACACCAACGGCCAGAGCGCTGCGATACGCGGGAGATCCTCCGGTTGGGCGATGCGGGCGATAGCTTCCAAACACTCCTCAGGTTTGGCTTTGAAAACAAAGGGGCTCCGGGAGGGGAGACCGCTTACGGCCAGGTAAGAGTCTACCCAAATGGCCACCAGCGGGCGCTCGCGGGTTGCTGCCATGAGCTCCCGGGTGCGGGCGGCAAGCTCTTGCCAGTGGGGGCCCTTGGCGGGGATGCTCGAGGGCGCTGGCGGCACGAGCCCCACCAGCTGCCAAAACCCCACGACCGCTGCAACCTTCTCCCGAATGTTGCCTTTCTCGAAGGCCCAAAGGTACAGGGGCAGGAGCTGGGGGTCGTGGTAATGGCAGGCCGAAAGCAGCACCGCCAACCGCTCGTCAGGGGTGAGCGCGCTAGCTCGGAAGCGGGCCAGGATTTGCGCGGGTCCCGGACCGCGGGTGAGCAGCTCCTCGCCCGCTTGCCGCTTGATGGCTTCCAGCATGTTGGCGTCCCGCTGCACGCCGACGCCTGGCCAATAGCTGGAATCGGGGAACCGCTTGACGGCGTCGGGAACCGGAATGATACCGGCGAAGGAAGAGGCGAGCAAAACGGCCAGCACTAGCGGAGGACCTCCAGGTGGCCGTCCTCCTCCATGTAGACGGTATCCACGAAACGCACGGTTTTGGAGGCCAGGGACATGAGCACCGAAGCCACCCTCACGCCACCGCCGAAAAACCGCACCCCCTCCAGGAGGTCACCCTTGGTCACCCCCGAAGCCACGAAAATCACGTCATCCCCCGAGGCCAGCTCTTTTTCGGTGTACACGTGGTTGACGTCGCTGATCCCCACCTCCTCCAGACGCCTCCGGTGCCAGTCCTCGAGAACCACGAGCCGCCCCTGCATTTCGCCGTTGAGGCAGCGCAGGGCGGCAGCCGTCAGCACGCCTTCGGGGGCGCCGCCAATGCCCATGACCACGTGCACCCCGGTACCGCGAATGGCGGCGGCAAGGCCCGCCGAGAGGTCGCCGTCGCCGATGAGCTTGATGCGCGCACCGGCGGCCCGAATGTCGGCAATAAGCTTCTCGTGGCGAGGGCGATCCAGAACCACCACCACCAGATCTTCCACGTCGCGCTCGTACGCTTTGGCGATTTTTTCCAGGTTGTCCTTCACCGGGGCGTCGATGTCAATGCATCCGCGAGCCGTGGGCCCAACCACGATCTTTTGCATGTAAATGTCCGGCGCGTACAGGAGCCCACCTTTCGATGCGGCGGCAAGGACGGAAATGGCGTTGGCGGCGCCGGTGGCGCAGAGGTTGGTGCCCTCCAGAGGGTCCACGGCGATGTCGATTGCCGGGAAGCCGAAAGCACCGTCCTTGTCCCGCCCAACTTTCTCGCCAGTGTACAGCATGGGCGCCTTGTCCCGCTCCCCCTCGCCAATGACCACGGTGCCGGCGATGGCCAAATTGTCCAGCTCCTTGCGCATGGCCTCCACGGCGACCTTATCGGAGTGCTTGCGGTCCCCGCGCCCCATGGTGCGCGCCGCGGCGATGGCGGCCATTTCCGTAACCCGCAGAAAATCCGGCTCCAAGCTGATATCCATGCGTGCCTCCCGCTCCCGTATTATGCCAGCAGGTGGCCGGTTTCAAAAACGCTTCGGTTTCTGCGTGACGCTCCTGCCCTCAGTCCCAAACGTCGCGGGCCAATCCCCGGTTGGCAAGGGCGGCCACCCCAGCGACTACCTTGACCCTTTTTTCAGAAATTGGGAAAATAACCTCAGGAGGACACCCTCATGAAGGTCCTGGTTTTTGGAGGTGCCGGCAAGATGGGGCGAGCCGTAGCCTACGACTTGGTTCGCCAGGAGGACGTCACAACCGTGGGCCTGGCCGCGAGGTCCCTTGCCAGCCTCGAAAGCACCAAAGCTTGGCTCGCGAGCCCCAAAGTAGCCACCCACGCCGTAGACGTGCTCAATGAAGAGGAGGTCAAAGAGCTGGTGCGGGGTTACGACGTGGTGGTCTCCACCCTCCCCGACCGCCGCACCTCCTACGCCCTTGCCAAAGCGACGCTGGAGGCGGGAAGGAACCTGGTGGACATGCTTGAGGAGTACCACCGCCGCCCCGACCGCTACGAGGTGGAAGGGCTGGAGCTCCCGCAGGGGCTGGATCTGGACGGTTTCGGCGATTATCTGCACGAAACCGCTATCGAGAACGGCGTTACGTTTCTGGACGGCATGGGCTTTGCGCCCGGTCTTTCCAACATCACCTGCGGGGAAGGGATCCGCAAACTGGATCGAGCCCACCGGGTTATCGCGCGGGTGGGTGGGATTCCCGAAAAGCACGCGGCGGCCCGCCACCCCTTGCGCTACATGATCACCTGGGCTTTTTCCCACGTCCTCCGCGAGTACAACGTAAAGCTTTTCATCCTCGAAAACGGCAAGAAAACCGAGGTGGATGCGGGAACGGGCCGGGAGCGCTTCCAGTTCAGCTTTTTTGGCCAAGACGAAACACTCGAATGTGCCATCACGCCGGGGATGCCGTCGTTCATCTACACCCGCCCCGACCTCGAGTACTTCGCCGAAAAAACCGTGCGCTGGCCCGGCCACTGGGACGGCGTGCAAACCCTCAAGGAGTGCGGGCTTTTGGAGCTGGAGCCGGTAGACGTTGGCGGCGTGAAGGTGGTGCCGCGGGAGGTGCTTTTGGCGTGCATCGCGCCTCGCCTCCTCCCCAATCCCGGGGAGGAAGACCTGTGCGTGATGTACAACACGGTTGAGGGAGAAAAGGATGGCCGCCCCCTTCGCGTCGCCTACGCCATGTGGGAGCGGCCGGATCCTGAAACCGGCATTTCCGCCATGGGCCGGGTCACCGGGTTCCCCACCGCCATTGGGGCGCTGTTCTTGGGCCGCGGGCTCATCAGGGAAAAAGGTATCGTTCCCCCCGAGGACGCCATTTCCGGCGAGCTGTACGGGCTTTTTATGGGGGAGCTCGCCCGCCGCAACATCCGCATTCACGAGGAGGTAGAGCCCCTAGGCTGAGGGCGAAGCCCGAAGCGCAGCCCTCACTCGGCAACTCGGAGGAGGTTGTGGACTTCCCGCACACCTGGCGTCCCTTTGGCGATTTTCTCGGCCAGGACCCGGTGCTCCTTTCCCTCCACGGTTCCCGACAGGCTTACGATCCCCTCCGTGGCCTCCACCTCCACCTGGAACGCCGCCAGGCCCATGGCTTCCAAAAGGCGAGCCTTGATCCTGGCCTCAAGGAGCGCGTCCGCGGCCTCATCCTCCACCCGGCGGGCGGCGCGTTGGAGCGGCCCGCCGCGTGGGCTTTCCGCAACCCGAATGTGGTTTTCCACCCTGTCCACGCCGCTCACCGAAAGGGCTACCTGCTCCGCCAGGGCTTGGTAGCCACGGCTCCCAACGACGCCGTCCAAGACCACGGTCCGCCCCGAGGCTTCCACCTCGATCTTGAGGGCTTCCCCTTTGAGGTGCTCCAGGAGAGCCACCTTCACCCGGGCTTCCAAAAGCGCCTCCTCGAGGGTCGCACCCACCTTCGAAGCCACCTGATCCAAAGCCTTCCCCGCCTTTTCCAGGGGCCCGGGCGTCGCCGGGGGCAGGACCAAAGCCAAGAGCACAAGCGTTGCCATCATGGCGCGAGTCTAACCCCAAACCCTCGCCGCAAAGGTATGCGCCATCACTTGAGCTCCGGTCGCACAGGGCGGCGAATGGCCGCGAACCCAGCCTGGTTGGTGAGCACGTCCCGCACGCCCACGCTGATGCGGTAGGTGCCGGGTTCCAGCAAAAGGGAGGCCGTTACCGTGAAGTACTTGCTTTGGGCCGCTTCGTACTCGCCCTTGGGGATGCGCACGTCGTGCTGCCGACGCTGAAGGTCGGACTGCTTGCCCTCGTCGTCTCGGGCCGCGTAGTACACGACCATGGAACCCACGTACTCCTCCCCCGATGGAACCAGCGCCAGCTTGCTGATCGGCACCCGAATTTCCACCGGCAGACTCCAGTAGCGGTCCGAAGCTGGCACTGGTTCTCCGGCGTAAAGCTCGATGCCGAGAGGATTGTCCTCCAAATCGAAGGCAAGCCCAGTGATGACCCGATCGGCAATGCGGGTGGGCAGAGATTTTTCGATGAACGTGCGGCGGTAGGAAAGCTGGTATTCCGGGTGATTTTTGACCTTGACCTCGATGCGGTGAATGCGGTCTTCTCCAGAAGGTACCAGGCGGTACCCAAGGGAATAGTACGTCTCGAAATCGGTCGCTATTTTTTCAAGACCAGGAGCCACATCGTTGGTATTCACAATGGCTATGCCACCCGTTTGTTCCGCCATGTACACCAGCGAATCCTGGTAGTTGGATCTGGCTATGGAGGCGGCAAGGGTCGAGCGCGGCGCCCGGTTTTCCGCCTCGATCCCCAGCTCCGACTCCAAGCCCCGGGCGTCAATGGTGTAGAGCGTGATGTCCGATGCCGCAGCGGCGTTGACCAAACTGCGGAAAAGCTCGGTGGCATCGAACTCCCGGGATTGGGAAACGGCGCCGGTGTCGCGGTAGCTTTCTTGAATTTCGTAAAAAAGCTCGAGCCCCGGCGACATGGGAAGGCCATCGGAAACGTAAATAATGGCTTTCTTTCCCGGGAGCCCGGCCATCATGGTCATGACGTCTTGCAATGCCCTGGTGGTAAAGATCAAGGTGTTCCGTTGCTCGCGGGCAAAGGAGCGGGCGCGCGCCATGGCCCGCTCCAGCGTATCGGGGTTGGAGGAGTTTTGGTGGATGAAATCCTCGATGTCCCGGCGGGTGGAGTTCATGTCCGAGCGGCCACCGGTGTACTTGCGCAGCGAGCGCAGGGCATCCGTAACCTCCTGGGGGTCGGAGGTAAACGGCTGGATGATTTTCAAGCTCTTTTGAAACGAAGCCACCATGATTTGATCCGGGGGCCGCAAGTTTTCGTTGACAAACTCCACCAGGCGCGCAATGACCCGGTTGCGGTTCAAAGGGTGGATGTTCTCGTTGTCCACGTAAAGCGTTAGGAAACGCGGCTCGCGCTTCGGCGGCGCCTCTTCCGCCACAGGCGTGGGCGTTGGCGCCGCCGTGGGCACCGGCGTTGGCGTCGCCGCGGGTTGCGGCTCCCGCCTTGGGAGCTGCCGCGTGTACACGGCAAAGTTGGTGATTTCCTGAAGCTTGCCGTCCTGAAAAACGAGGAAATCGTCTTTGGTAAGGCCCAATACGGGCCCTTTCTTGTCGCGCACGGAAACGTCCACGTTGACGACCGTGATTTCCGTGACGTCGAAAAAACGCAAACCCCCGACTTGTTGCTCCGGAGGCTTTTGCGCTGGAGGCACGTCCTCGGCGGAGACGACCCCACCCCAAAGAAGGACCAGAAGCCAGAGTCCCGTCCTTATCCGCACGTTACCCTCCCAGCGCAGTGTACCAGCGACGAAGCCGGGCCGGCCCCTGAGGAGCACCGGGAGGGTCCGGAGCCACGCTTAGAGACGCACGTCGGCCATGACCGTGGAGGTAGCCTTCGCCAGGGTATCCTCCACCGCCACCCGCAGGGATTGCGCCCCCCCTTCCAGCTCCAGGGTGAAACGGTAGGCAAAGTATCCCCGTCGCCGGGCGTCTTCCACCTTGTCGGCCGGCAGCTCCAGGGGCACGAGCTGATGGGCCAATTCCGACTGGTTGCCCGCCTTATCCACCACCAGGATCACCACCTGCACCTGGCCCCAGTAGGTGTTCCCGCGGGGGATGAGGGTCACGTTGGCGTAGGGGATGCGGAGCTCCGCGCCCATGCGGTAGACCTTCATGCCCTTGGCCCCCATGCGGAACTTGCTCGTGGGCTTGTCGAGAACCAAGAGCAACCCCAAGTCGTTGCTCTGCTCCCCCAAAAGCAAGCCAGCGCGGATCCTGTCGGCATCCCGCTCGGTCACCGGCCGATCCACGTACTCCCGCCGGTACGTGAGCTGGTACTCCGGGTGCCCCACCACCTCCACCTTGATGGTATGGCGCTTGCCGTCTCCGGCGTGGGGGGGTTGGAACGCGAGGGAGTAATAGGTGCCGGTGATGCGCTCCACATCGGCGAAAGCTGCCCCCGCGTCGGTGGAAAAGATGGCTTCGCCCCCGGTGAGGCGTGCCGCTTGGATGAGGGTGTCCTTGCGGTCCGCCTCCCGCCAAAAGGCGGCGTTGCCCACGTCGCCGGAATCCAGGGGCGAGGAACGCTGGGAGGCGTCGGCGGTGGTGAGTTGGGTTCCCGAAGGGTCCAGGGTGTAAAGGGTGTACTCGGCCTCGGCCGCCAGGAGCGCGGTCTTGCCCAAAAGCCCAGCGTGGCGGTACTCCGGGGGCGTATCGAGCCAGAAGTCGTAATCGCGGTAAATCGGGACGTTTTCCGCCCGCGGGAAACCCGGGGACACCAGCACCGCGATCTTGCGCGCAGGGGTCTTGGCGTATCGCTGAATTGCTGCCGAAAAGGCCCGCTCCACGCGGGATACCATTTGCCGCATCTCGAACCAGTACTCCTGATTCTGGGCACGTCGGTACTGGTACGTGGACCAGGTTTCCCGCGCCGGCACGTCCCGAACGTCGAAGGAGGAAAGGCGGATCTGCCGCTGCAGCCCCGTTGCCGACAAACGCGAAACCTCCTTGAGCGCCCGCAGCACGCGCTCGCTGGACGCAGTAGGCTCGGTATGGACCCGGAGCTGACCATCGAAGCTCAAGACCGCCACCTCCTGGCCCGGCGGCAACCCCGCGGCAAAGGTGTCGTGGAGGGTGTCCAAAACCGTGCGCTTGTCGCTCTCGGTCATCAGGTAAAGGTCGAAAAACACCACCACCAAGCGCGGCATGGGCTGGCCGATAACGGCCGGATCCTTGGCTTGGCTCACTTGGCCCCCCTCCACCGCCAGGAAGTTGGTGATAGGTTGTTCCTTGTCATCCTCCCACAGGCGGAAGTCCGAGACCTTCAAGCCGTTGACCGGCAAGCCTTGGGCGTCCCGCACCACCACGTCTACGTTGACGTTGTTGACGGTCACCTCGGTAATGAACTTGGGCTGCGTTTCCTGGGCAACCGCCATCCCCGGTGCCAAAGCCAAAAGACAAAGCACGGCGTTTCTCACGGTTCGTCCTCCCGGTACGGAATAAGCAAGAACCATGCCACACCCAACCCGAGCCACACCTGGTATGGTACGCCACGGAGGACGTTATGTGGCGCGCTGGCACCCTTTCTTTGGCTCTGGTTTTCGCTGCCCTGCCCGCAGCCGGCAACGGGGGGATGTGGTCGGCAGAGGACATCGTGACCCAAGAACGGGCAACGGACCTCATCCTCCTCCCCGACGGCCGGGCCGTTTGGGTCCGAACCACCGTAAGCCTCAAGGAAAACCGGGAGTTCCACCACCTTTGGCTCACCGATTCTTCGGGAAAACAGCAGCAGCTCACCCGCGGGGTCGTCAGCGACCGGCAGCCCCAAGTTTCCCCTGACGGACAGCTCCTGGCATTCCTCTCCGACCGCCCGCTGCCCAAAGGCGAGGGGGAAGCGAAAGGTTCTCAGGTGTGGCTTCTGCCGCTTTCGGGAGGGGAGCCGTACCCCTTAACCCGCCAACCTCGAGGCGTCCGAGCCTTCGCGTTCCGTAATGCCACCACCATCCTCTTCCTGGCCGAGGACACCCCCGATGCCCTCGACCGCCAACGGGAGAAAGCCAAGGACGAAACCCAGGTGGTGGAAGACGAAGAACGCCAGGAGCGGGTGCGCCTGTTCCAAGTGGACGTGGCCAGCGGCAAGGTCAAGCGGCTCACCGCCAACGCCTCGCCCATGACCAGCTTTGCGGTTTCCCAAGACGGGCGGTACGTGGCTTACCAGCTCAACGTGAGCCCCTCCTTCGAGGCCGATGCCCGCCGTAAGCCCGAAGCGTACCTCTTGGACCTCCAGTTGGGCACCACCACCCGCATCCTCGAAGGCCGCCCGGCAACCCCGACCGCCTTTCGTTTTACCCCCGACTCGCGCTTTTTAGCGTTCACCGAGACCTTTTCCTCCGACCCCCAGTGGGAAGGGGCAGGGGTGGAAAAGCTCTACGTTTTAGACTTAGCGACCCGGGAGGTTCGAGAGGTTCCTCTCCGCTGGCCCCGAGGTCTCGCCTCCCCTTGGGCTTACGTCGCCGTGCCCGGCGGCTTTTGGGTCCTCCTCGCCGACGGTACCCGCAACCTCCTGGCGTTCGTCGCCAACGTCGAGGACGGTTTTCACCGCGGAGACCCGCTTCACGAGCACATCCAGGCGGTGGCCGCCAGCCGCGACGGCCAGTACCTGGCGGTTCTCCACTCGACCCCCCAAACGCCCCCCCAGTGGTGGCGCCTCTCGATTTCGGGCCAGCTCCAGCGCACCCAGCCGCTCACGGACCTCAACACCAACCTCAAGGACAAGCCCGCTATGCGCGCCGAGGTCGTGCGCTGGCGCGGTGCCCGGGACGAAACGGTCGAAGGGATCCTGTACTACCCCCAGCGCTACGAGCCCGGGAAACGCTACCCCCTGGTGGTGATGATTCACGGCGGGCCAGCAGGCGCCGACCAGCTGGAATGGAAAGCCTCCTGGGCTTACGCCCCCCAGCTCTACACCCAGCGGGGTGCCTTCGTGCTCTTCCCCAACTACCACGGCAGCTCCCATTACGGTTTGGAGTGGGTGGAGTCCATCAAGGGCCACTACTACGAGCTGGAAGTGCCGGACATCCTCAAGGGCGTAGATCACCTCGTGGCCGAAGGGCTCGTGGATCCCGAGCGCCTCGGCGTTCTCGGTTGGTCCAACGGCGCCATCCTCACCATTGCCCTGACCGTGGCTTCCGATCGCTTCAAGGCGGCCGCTCCCGGTGCCGGTGACGTGAACTGGATTTCCGATTACGGCAACTGCGCCTTTGGCGTTCGCTTCGACAACTCGTACTTCGGCGGCCCACCCTGGGAGAAGGTTCAAACCTACGTGGAAAAATCGCCGTTGTTTCGCCTCGATCGGGTACGAACCCCAACGCTCATCTTCTTCGGCACCGAGGACACCTCGGTGCCCACGGAGCAAGGCTGGCAGCACTTCCGAGCCCTCCAGCAAAGCGGCCGGGCACCGGTGCGCTTCCTGCTTTTCCCCGGCGAGCCCCACTCCCTTACCAAACCCGCCCACCGGCTGCGCAAGCTCAAAGAGGAACTCGCCTGGTTCGACCGCTACCTCTTCCAGGTCCCGCCGGAGGAAACCTCGTGGCGCTCGCCGGGAAGCGCCCTGGATACCCTCCTCGCTCGCTCCCGCCAGCCCCAGGTCCAAGGCCACCTCGGGGTGCTCGTCAAAGGAACCCTCGTCCCCCACACGGTGACGGTGCCAGCTCTAGGCAGTGTCAAAGTGGCGCCTTTCGAGGTCACCCGCGCCCAATGGGCGTCTCTCCACCGAGGTTGGCGCGTCTCCCCCACGGAAGGCAACGACCCGGTGGTGGGGGTGAGTGCCCGCGAAGCCTTGGCGTACTGCCGCAAGCTCTCCCAGCTCACCGGCCGGCGCTTCCGCTTGCCGACCCTCGAAGAATGGGAAAAGCTCCAAGCTCTCACCCAGGGCCAAGGGGTCAGCTGGGAAGCGTGGCTGGGTGAAAGCCCGTCCCTCGATGACCTCGAGCCCCTTCGCAAGCTCCTCGAACCTGCCGGCGGCCTAGCGGCCCTCCTCAAACCTGTGGGTTTCGGCGACGTCACCCGCGGCGAGGATGCGGCCCGCCTTTTCGACCTCGCGGGAAACGCCGCCGAATGGGTCATGGACGGCACCACCCCCGTGCTCAAAGGTGGCTGTGCCGCGTGCTTCGAGGACAACCCGCCTCCCCCGGAGCTCGCCGGTTTCCGGGTGGTGGAAGAACCGTAACCGAAGGTCTCAGATCCAAAGCGTTGGCAAACCGGGCTGGCCTTCCCACCTCGGCCCCAGAGAAAGGGTTGCTCACGCCGCAACCCCCTCCGGCTAGCCTTGCCGGGCACCGAGCTCGCGGTCCAGCATGAAGAGGGCCGGAGCGTGGTCACCCACCATCTTGAGGCGGTGGATGATGGGCTCGAGCTGGGCTTCCTCCTCCACTTGCTCGCCCACGAACCACTGGAGGAACATCTCTGCCGGGTAGTCCTTCTTTTCCCGGGACAGCGCTACCAAGTCATGAATGCGGGCCGTGATGTGCTGCTCGTGGGCGAGCGCCGCAGCAAACGCCGCCAGGGGCGAGTCCCAGCTCCCCTGGGGTTTGGCCAGGGCCTCCAGGGTCACGGTGCCGCCCCGTTCGAGGATATGGCGGTAAAACTTCATGGCGTGCTCCATCTCTTCCTGGGCCTGGAGCTCCATCCACCGCGCCATTCCCGGCCACTGCTTGGCGGCAAAATCTGCCGCCATGGAAAGGTACAGGTACCAGGAGCCAAGCTCCTCTTTGAGCTGCTCGCAGAAGGCTTTTTCCACTTCAGGGTTCATCCGCATAGGGCACCTCCCGCGGGCATTCTACGACACCGGTGGTTTGAGGTCTCGCGGGAAATCTGATAGAAAGCGGTAGGGCTTGCCGCCTGCCGGAAAGACCCCGAGAGGTGACGAAACTTATGGCCAACGTCGTGGTTGTGGGAGGACAGTGGGGTGACGAGGGCAAGGGCAAGGTCGTGGACCTTCTGTGCCCGGCGTTCCGTCACGTGGCGCGTTTCAACGGCGGGAGCAACGCCGGTCATACCGTCAGGTTTTCCGACCGGCACTTTGCGCTGCACCTGATCCCCTCCGGGATTCTCCACGAAAGCTGCCAGTGCTACATCGGCCCCGGAGTGGTTGTGGACCCGGTGGCTCTGCTCGCGGAAATGGAAGGCCTCGAAGCCCAGGGGATTCCCGTGCGCACCCGCCTGCACCTTTCCCCCCGCGCCCACCTGGTGCTCCCTCACCACCGGGCGCTCGACGCGGCTCGCGAACAGGCCAAAGGGGCGCAGAAGATCGGCACCACCGGCCGCGGCATCGGGCCCACGTACGAAACGCGGGCTGCCCGCACGGGCTTGCGGGCAGGATCCGCCCGCAACCCCGAGCGCCTGCGGGAAAGGGCCCAGGCCTTGGCCGCCGAGCTCTCGCGAGTCCTGGCCACCTACCCTGGAGCCCACCGCCCAACGGATGAAGAAACGGAGGAAGCGATTGTTGCGGCGGAAAAGCTTGCCCCCATTCTCAGCCCGGTAGACCAACGCTTGTACGCCGCGTGGCGAGCCTCGGAGCCCATCCTCTTTGAGGGGGCCCAGGGAACCCTTCTCGACCTGGACTTTGGCACCTACCCGTTCGTTACCTCCTCCGGGTGCCTGGCGGGGTTTGCCGCGCCGGCCCTGGGCCTTCCTGCCCGAGCCATCCACGGTATCCTCGGCGTTTTCAAAGCGTACTGCACGCGGGTGGGCTCGGGGCCGTTCCCCACGGAAATTCAGGACGCTCTCGGGGAGCACATCCGGCGGCGGGGAAACGAGTTCGGCACCACCACCGGCCGCCCTCGGCGGACCGGCTGGTTCGACGCGGTGGCCGCTCGCGAGGCCGTGCGGTGGAGCGGCATTGACGCCGTTGCCCTCACCAAGCTCGATGTGCTGGACAGCCTAGAAACCATCCCTGTGGCCGTGGCGTACAGGGTTGGGGGCTCGGTGGTGGACGAGCTCCCCGACGATGCGGAGGACCTCGCCACCGCGGAGCCCGTGTACGAAGAGATCCCTGGCTGGAAACGGGAAACCACAGGTATTACCGAGTTCGAGGCCTTGCCCGCTGCCGCGCAGGGTTACGTCCAGCGCCTAGAGGAGCTGCTCGGGGTGCCGGTGGTGCTGGTTTCCACCGGCCCGCGACGCGAGGAAACCATCCTCCGGCGCATCCCGCCGCTTACCTCCTGGGTCGGAGGCTCTTCTTGAGGCCGCTTGCACCGTGGGGCTTTGCTTGTCTAAAGTTTCGAGGCGTGGTGTTTTTGGGGGGAGGCAGGCATGTTCCGAGGGCATCCTAGTGGCCTGAAGGTGCTTTTTTTCACGGAAATGTGGGAGCGGTTAGGTTACTACCTCATGATTGGGATTTTTTCCCTTTACATGTTGGATGCGGTCATGGGAGGGTTGGCCTTCCCGCGGGAGCGGGCTGCAGAAACCTACGGCACCTTCGTCGCCCTCGTGTACCTCACGCCCTTTTTCGGTGGGGTCCTCGCGGACCGAATCCTCGGCTACCGGCGCAGCATCGTCCTCGGTGGGTTGCTCATGGCCGGAGGGTATTTCTGCGTTGCCTTTGGCGGCCTTTCGCTTTTCTACCTTGGTTTGGGGCTGGTAATCGCCGGCAATGGGTTTTTCAAGCCCAACATCTCCACCATCGTGGGCAAGCTGTACGAGGAAGACTCGCCGTTACGCGACTCCGCATACAACATCTTCTACATGGGCATCAACATCGGCGCTTTTGCCTCCAACTTCGTGGCCGCCCTCTTGCGCAACCGCTTCGGGTGGCCAGCCGCGTTTGCCGCCGCCGGTGTGGGCATGCTCCTGGGGGTCGCCATTTTCCTCGCCTTTCGCAAGCACCTAGCCCACGTTCCAGACCGCGGCACGGCCGGAACCATCGAAGACCGCGCGCTGCGGGAGATCCTCCTTTCCATCTTTGCCCCGGCGGCGATTTTGGGGGCCTTTGGGTACTTTTACCTCGGCCCCATGATCGGCTCCCCCTCCACCACAGCTTTTGCTTTGGCGGTGCTGCCAGCCATCGTGTATTACACGCGGCTCTACCTCACTGCTCCTGCGGCCGAAAAGGGGCCCATCGGCGCGCTTCTTTCCATCTTCCTCGTGGTTATCGTGTTTTGGATGATCTTCCACCAAAACGGCTCCACCATGACCTACTGGGCCGACGAAAACACCCGCCGCGAGGCCGGCGTTCTCGCACCGGTACTCCGCACCCTCCATTTCGACCAGGACGCCACCATTGGCGAAACCATCCACGACCCCGACGCCCAAGGTTCCTACTGGCGCAACGTCCCGCCAGAAAACAGGCCCGCTCCCGGTGTGAAGGTGACCCTCGTATCCACCGAGCTCTTTCAGTCCATCAACCCGTTCTTCATCATCGTTTTAACGCCGCTGCTCGTGGGTTTTTGGGGTGCTTTGCGAGCGCGAGGAATGGAACCTTCCACCCCTGCCAAAATTGCCTGGGGGCTGCTCGTCACGGCCTTTTCGGCCCTGGTCATGGTGGCGGCAGTGCTGGCCAACGACGGAGGCGCAACCAAGGCCTCGCCGTGGTGGCTCGTGGCTTCGTACCTCCTGATCACCGTTGGGGAGCTGTGCCTCTCGCCCATGGGGCTTTCGCTGGTCTCCCGCCTGGCACCGGCAAGGGTGGGCGCCGCCATGATGGGCGGGTGGTTCCTCGCCACCTCCGTCGGTAACAAGCTGGCCGGGGTACTGGCGGGCTTTTGGGAAAAGCTTCCCATTGCCGCCATCTTCGGTATCAACGCCGTGGCCGCCGCCCTCGCCGCCCTGGCCATTGCCCTCATGACCCCCAAGATCCGAAGCATCATGGCCGAGCACAGTCGCCGGAGCTAAAAGCACCCGCAGCCCTTCGGGGACAACACCTTTCCCGGCCGCACACCTCCCTTGGCGCGGCAGTGTCAGCTTTTCAGACTCGTAAACCCTCTAATCTCACACTCTTGCCTACTCGGTTGCCCTGGCAAAAAGCCTTCGGCCATCGGGCGGGCCCAACGGCACAATAGGTCCCCCTCCAAACCCGCTTGACGCCTCACCACACCTCGATTAGCCTTACGGTGGCGGGCCGTTAGCTCAGCAGGCAGAGCAGCGGGCTTTTAACCCGATGGTCGGGGGTTCGATTCCCTCACGGCCCACCATTTGATG
>JBAMMG010000057.1:0-20952 GCA_039793905.1 Thermoanaerobaculum sp.
CCCAGGAGCAGAGCCGCGGCGAGACCTGGGGCCGCGGCTGGCACCACCACCGTCCAGGCCGCCCGCGCCCGGGATGCCCCCAAGCTCAAAGCAGCGTTGGCCAGGCTTTCGGGAACGTTACTCAAAGCTTCCTCCGCCAAGGTAAAGATCATCGGAAGCACGGCAAAACCGAGAGCGAAGCCGGTCACCAAGGCGTTACGCTGGTCGTAGCTGACCCCTAAGCGGCCGTGGAGAAACTCCAAAAACCCGCCGGGGAAGAGAAGCTGCTCCGAAGCTGGTGCCAAAACCGCCACCCCACCTGCCGTCACCACCAGAATCCCGAAAGTGAGGAGGCGCTCCCAACGCCTTTGGAGGGCCAGCTGCCAGGCACGGGGACGCAGCTCGCACAGCCATCCCGCAGCAAGGAGAGCCCCCGGGACCAGGAAAAAAGCCACCAAAAGCGTCCACAGGTGACGGGCCACCCACGGGGCCAGCACCAGCGCCGCCACCAGCCCTACCACCACCGACGGCACACCGGCCAGGAGCTCAACCGCTGGCTTGACCCATCGGCGAAGCCCGGAAGGGGCAAACTGGCTGGTGTAAAGCGCGGCAAGAAACGCCAAGGGTCCCGAAAACAGCATGGCGTAAAAGGCCCCCTTGAGGGACCCGACGATGAGGGGCACGAGGGAGAGCTTGGGCTCGAAGGCGTTGCTGCCACCCGTGGACTGCCAGGTCCACGAAGCCTTCCGGTACCCCTCGTACCGCACCTTGGCAAAAAGCGTGGTCAGCGTGGCTTCCGGATGTCCGAGATCCACGGAAAAAATCGCAACCTTTCCGGAGCGGTCGGCAACCTGAAGGCGGTCACCCCGGGGGGAAAAGGCAAGGTCAGCGCGCCCCTCCATGACCACCGGCTGGCGAGCCAACACCCGGCGGGAAGTAAGGTAGGCGACCTCCAGCTCTTTGGGGTGCAAAATCGCAAAGGCTTTGCTCCGCGGCGAGGGTGCCAGCGCGAGGACCGGTCCTTTCCCGGAAAAGACCGCAAAGCTTTCCAAAAGCATGCTTTCCCCCTCACGGTAGGCACCCACGGCCCGCACCTTTCCCGCCTCGTCCCCGACGAGGCAGGTCGTGTCCCCCAAAAGCAAGCTCAAAGTGGTAACCGGGGCCGGCAGCGGCGCCACGGCAAGGAGCGCTCCCGCAGCTCCGTCCCAAAGCTGGACGTCACGGCCGGCGGCAAGCCACACGGCGCTTCCCTTGTCATCCACCGCCGCCGCTTGGCTTGCGACCGGCGTCAACAAGGCCCCGGAAAGCTCGCCCCCCGAGGCTCGGAAAAGCCAGGTGCCGCCGCTATTCACCCCCACGACCACCGGCTCCCCTTCCCCCCCGAGGGCCAGCACCTTGACCCGCGCCCCAGGAGCACCAAGAGCCGTTCCAACCTTCAGGGCAAGGCGCCGGTCTTGGCCCACAAACGAGGCCCGGAAGCGCAACGGGAAAACCTTGAGCCCCTCGGCGTCCACGACACCCAGCCACCGCCCCCAACGATCGGCAGCCACCTGGGCCACCGGCGGCACCATCCCCGGAAGAACCACCTCCTCCCCTTGGGGCTCAAGGCGAACCACGCCCTTCGTGCTGACCACCCACAGGGATCCGGGCAACTCCCCGGGAAACGCCAACACCGCTTCTCGGGAAGAAACCTCCGAAAGGGGCGCGAGGCGGGCCGGGCGAACGAGGGGCAGCACCTCCACCACGAGGTAGGCGAAAAGCAGAAACGTAAACCCTAAAACCAGGAACGCGGCGGCGGAAATGAGGACCTTGGCCCGCTGCTCTCGCCGCCGCGCCCGGATCCGTGCCGAAACTACGGACATCGCCTTACCTGGCGAGCTTGGCCAGCTCCCCTTGCACCATGGTCGCGGTCAGCGGCAGGTACCCGTCTTTCACCACGATTTCCTGCCCCTCCCGGGAAAGCACGAAGCGCAGGAACTCCTCCACCAGCGGGTCGAGGGCCTTGCGCGGGTCCTGCACCACGTAAATGTACAGGGGGCGGGAGAGGGGGTAGGTCTTGTTGAGGGCATCCTCGTAGTTGGGAGCGTAAGCCTTGTCTCCCGGTTTTTTGGCCAGGGCCAAGGCCTTGACCCCTGAGGTCGCGTAGCCAATGCCGGAGTACCCGATGCCGTAGCGGTCCTCGCTCACCCCCTGGACCACCGACGCCGACCCTGGCTGCTCCTTCACGGTGTCTTTGTAGTCCCCACCACCGAGGGCGTGCTCCTTGAAGTACCCGTAAGTCCCCGATGCGGCGTTGCGCCCGTAGAGGGAAATGGGTTTTCTCGCCCAATCGCCGGAAAGCCCCAACTGCCCCCAGGTGGTGATGTCGCGGCCAAAACCGAGCCGCCGGGTCTTGGAGAAGATCGCGTCCACCTCGGGCAAGCTCAGAGACTGGAGCGGGTTGTCCCGGTGGACGTAAACCGCCAGGACGTCCAAGGCGGTGACGATGGCCGTCGGCTCGTAGCCGTACTTGGCGACGATGGCGTCCACCTCCGAATCCTTCATTTCCCGGGACATGGGACCCAGCTGGGCGGTCCCGGCAATGAGCGCCGCTGGAGCCGTGGAGGAGCCTTTCCCCTCCACTTGAATGCGCACAGCCGGGTGGTGCTTTCTGAAAGCTTCCGCCCACAGGGTCATGAGGTTGTTCATGGTGTCGGAACCAATGGAATTGAGGTTCCCGGACACCGCCCGCTTCTTGGCGTAAGGGGGAATGGCTGGGTCCACCTTGACGGCTTGCGCCAAGGCCAAGGACGAAGTGGTCAGCACGGCCAGACTTGCAAGAAGGCTTTTCATGTTTCCTCCTTTGGCCGATGTTTCGGCCACAGGCATCTTCCACCGAGGTTTTGAAGGTTCTGTGAAGTCCCCAGGCACTGAGTTAGGCTATACTCGCCCCATGAGGCTCTCTAAGCTCGTGCTGGCCACCCTGGTCTTCACCTCGTGTCACGAGCCACCGGCAACCCTGCCTCCCGTTCGCGGTCGAGCCCAGCGGGTGGTGCTCCTTTCCGTAGACGGCCTGGCCGCCACCCGCCACCAGCGCTTGCTTTCGACTCAAGCGTACCGCGACCCCGACGGCCTGGCGCGCTTTGCCGGTGGTGGCCTTGCGGCCACCGCCATTCCGCCAAACCCCACCCTCACCTCGGTCAGCCACGCCACCATCGCCACCGGCCGCCTTCCCCAGGAGCACGGGATCGTGGGAAACCGCTTCCACCTCCCGGGTACCCCCCTGGGGGCCACGGTTTCGGGCTTCGATCACCCCTGGGAAGCCGAGCCCCTCTGGGCCGCCGTGCACCGGCGAGGCGGCAAGGTAGGGGTCATCACGTTCCCGGGTGTGGATGGAACCTCGGCAGCTCGCCGCGCCGACTTTTTCATGGTGTACATCAACCGCCCGGCAGCTCCCGCGCGCATGGTGGAGCTCACCACTGCGGATCTCGAGGGGAGTGCCCTCAAGGTGCACGTGGCCCTGGAAGACGGGGGAAAGAAGGAAACGGTGACCTTTTCCCTCCGCGTCGTGGAGGACACAGGAGCCCCCGCCCTTGAAGTTGGCGAGGGGACGGAAAAGCGCCGGGTTGGCGTAGGGGAGTGGTTTCCCCTCACGGTCACCCGCCCCCACCCCGATGGCGGGCAAAAGACCCTCGGGAGCTGGTGCTTGCTGAAAGCCCTCGATCTCGAACCCCTGCGCGTCGTGCTTTACCAAGGCGGCTTTTACGCTCTCGAGGCTTACCCCCGCACCTTCCGCGAGCTTGTGGAGCGGGAAGCAGGGTTCTGGCCCGGCCCACCCGACGACGCCGCCCTCGAATCCGGGATTGCCGGAAAGCCAGGTTTGAGCCTTGCGGAATACGGCCAGCAGCTGGAGCGTTTTTCCCGTTTTTTTACCGCAGCCACCTTGGCCGCGGTACGCCACATGCCCTTCGACCTTCTTTTGGCCTACCAACCGGTGGTGGACGAAGCCCAGCACGCCCTCACCCTCGAGGATCCGCGGCAACCGGCCTACACTCCTGGGCTAGCCGCCACGGCCCAGGAGTTTTTGGACTGGACCTACCTGGTGGCCGATGGGGCAGTGGGCGATCTGGCCCGCGCCCTTGACCTTTCCCGGGACGCCCTGGTCGTGGTTTCCGACCATGGCATCAGCCCCGTTTGGGCTCAGGTCAACCTCCAGACGTACCTCAACCAGCTGGGGCTTTGCGCCACCACGCGGCAAGACCAGCGAATGGCGCTCGCCCCGGACTGTACGCTGTGGGCCGTCCAAGGGGGCGGCGTGGCGCACCTGTACGCGAACTTGGCCACCCAAGAACCCACCGGTCTCACGACGGCCGGGGCCCGCCATAAGCTCTTGCTCCGGGCCACCCAAGCCCTGGCGCGGCTGGAGGCAGGGGGTGAGCCGGCTTTGGAAGCGGTTGCCCCCCGAGAACAGGCAGAGCCTTGGGGACTCGCCCACCCCGGAAGCGGCGACCTCGTGGTCTTTCCCAAGCTCGGGGTGGGCCTGGGCGGCCGCCTGGAGGATCCCTTGATTACTGCCCCACCTTACGCCGGCATGCACGGCTACCTCAACCACCACCCGAGCATGGCCGCCGTGTTCATGGCCCGGGGGGCTGGGGTGCCCCAGGGCCCCGTGGCCTCTTTACCCCTCACGGACGTGGCGCCGTTCGTGGCCAAGCTTTTGGCTCTCCCACCGCCGGGCCAATAAAAAAGCGGGGCCCTGCTGGGCCCCGCCCGTCTTTTGTCCTTTCCCTTTCAGAACCGGAACTTCAGACCCACCTGGTACTGGCGGGGAGACCCGGAAATGTTGTTGCGGCCAAAGTCCGGGTTTTCGCTCGCCACGCCGCGGGTGCGATCGTAAAGGACCAGCTGGGTGATGGAGGTCCGGAAGTTGGAGAAATCGAAGACGTTGAACGCCTCGCCGATGATTTCCAGCTCGTAGCTGCTGCCGAAGCGGAAAATCTTAGAAAGCCGCATATCCACGTTGCGATACCAGGGCTGCCGGAAAGAGTTGCGCCCGTAGTGCACGCCGTTCCACCAGGCGCGATCACCGGTGTAGCCGTCGTTGTTGAGGTCACGGCCATCGGTGGGGGTGAAGGGGTAACCCGAGCGAACCGTGGCAATCGTGGAGAACTGGATGTCCCAGGGCAAGAGCACCACTGCCGAAAGCACGAACTTGTGAGGGGTGTCATAGTCACCAGGACCCCAGTTGTCCATGATGTTGAGGTGGTCGTCGCCGGCACCGTAGGTGCCGATGGACACCGTACGCTCGTTGGAGTTGTTGTCCCGCCACTTGGAGTAGGTGTACGAGGCGTCGAACATCCAGCGGTCGGCCCAGCGTTTGCGGGCCTTGAGAACGATGGCCCAATACCGGGCCTCGGCGTCGTCGGTGAACTGGCCGATGCGCCCGAAATCGCGGTAGTTCTTGCGGCTGGGGTTGTAGTAGTGGGTGCCAAACTCGGTCCACCCCACCGGAACCAGGTTCAAATCCCAAAGGCGCTCCAGGTGGGTGGTGTAGGACCAAATGAACTCGCCGCCTACCGCGTAGCTGCCGCCCAGCTCGTGCTCGATACCAATGGAAAACCGCTTGGTTTCCGGAGCCTCGTAGCCGGGGGCAAAAACGAAGAGGTCCGGAGTCGTAATGGGCAGCGAGCCCAGGGACGGGAAGGTATTGGGGAAGGTGGGGCAGGGCTGGGAGGAGGTGCAGTTCAAGGTCACCCGCACCACCCGCAACCCGTTGGTAAGCATGGCGTTGGCTGTCAACAGCGTGGGCGTGATGTCGTAGAAGTAGCCGAAGCCGCCGCGCACCACGGTCTTCCCCTCGCCAAAGGGATCCCAGGCAAAGCCAACGCGCGGGGCCCAGTTATTCTTGTCATCGGGGATCTTGCCAGTGTTGGGGAACTTGGGGTTGGTTTCCTTGGGTTTGGGGTTGTCCTGGAAGTCGTAGCGCACACCCGCGGTAATGGTGAGGTGGGACGTGGGCTTCCACTCGTCCTGGAGGTAGCCCGAGTAGTAGTTGGTGTCGAACTTCACCCGGCCACCGAAGTCGGAAAAGCTCTGGATGTACTGGCTGGGCTTGTTGTTGAAGAAGTCTGCCCACGAACGGTAAAAGTAGCGACCGCCCTGGTAGCGGTAAAAGAGGTCGTCGTAGCTCACCAAATCCACGTTGAAGCCGGCCTTGATCCCGTGCTTTTCCAAGTAGTAGCTGAAGTTGTCAGCGAACTGGGTGCGCTCCTCGATGAGGTTGTTGGGCAGGAAGTTGTTCTGGCCAAAGAAGGCATCGGAGGCAATGGCCACTTCCGGGATGGAGGTGTTGTTGGCCAACCGCGGGCGCTCCTCCTTGGCGTACTGAACGATGAGCTCATTGAACGCGTTGGCCGCGAGGACGCCGCTGATGCTCACCACCGAGCTGTTGAACTTGTTCTTCTCCAAGCCGTTGTTGGAAACGCCGGTGGTGATGATGTCCGAGGTGGCGTTTTGCCCCTCGTAGTTCGAGTAGTTGTGCCGCACCGTGACCAGGAAGCTGGAGGAAAGCTGCCAATCCAGCTTGCCAAGGATGGAATCCACGTCGTTGGTCTGGATGATGGTGCGGTTGGTTTCGTCCGCCAGGTTCAACCCGGTCTTGGCCTGGAAATCGGCTTCCTTCCCAGCCGGAAAGTTGCGGAACTGAATGAAGAGGGGCATGTCCTTACGCTGGCCGTCGTAGGACACGAAGTAGTGCAGCTTGTCCTTGATGACCGGACCACCCACGGCCAGACCGTACTGATGCTGCTCGAAGTCGCGCTTAGGGGGCTGGCTACCCGCCGGTGGTTTCTTGGCTTGCTCCACCATGGACTGGTCCCGGAAGTAGTACCAGGTGTCGAGCTTGAACTCGTTGGTGCCGGACTTGGTAATGGCATTGATGATGCCACCCGAGGCGTTGCCGAACTGAACGTTGTAGGACGAGGCGAGGACCTGGAACTCCTTGATGGCTGCCTGGGAAAACGTAAAAGCTGGCCGGGTTCCGCCCCGCTCCTCGCCAAAGAAGCTGGACTGGGCGTTGGCGCCGTCAATGTTGAAGTTGTTTTGGATCCCCCGCATGCCACCGATGTGGGCACGCTGGTTGTCGTCCACCACCGACTGGGGGGTCAGGGCAATGAAGTCCAGAAAGTCCCGACCGTTCAAGGGCAGGTTGGCAATTTGCACTTCCCCCACGGCGTTGGCCACATCCGGGCGTGTGGTTTCCACCAAAGGCGCCGCAGCCGTGACCGTGATGGCCTCGGCCAGAGTGCCCACGTTGAGGGTGAACTCCACCCGCACCGAGGCACCCAGGGAAACCCGAATGCCTTGCCGGACCTCCGGCCGGAAACCCGAGAGCTCAGCCCGAATGTCGTAAATCCCAACCGGCAAAAACTCGAACCGGAAGACCCCCTGGTTGTTGGTCACAGCGCGCCGCACGAGGCCCGTTTCGGAGTTTTTGACCTCTACGGTAACCCCCGGGAGCACGCCCCCCTCGGCATCCTTGACCGTGCCCAAAAGCTCGCCGGTGGCGACGTTGGATTGGGCCCAGGCCACAGGAGCAACGAGGGCGAGGAACACGAAAAACACCGCCAGGAACGTTTTATCTCGCATACCCTCCTCCTTTTGGCAATGGAACTGCCCCAACACACAGTTATTGTAATGCCACGGGGGTAAAGTCGCCAAGGGGACGGTGTAAAACCTGGGTGAAGATTCGGAGCAAGCGGGCGGCGACCGCCCCGGGGGCAAGCTCCTCCAGGGCCCCGGGACGGCCGGCCCGAAAACGCCCGGGATCGGCAAGAACCGCGGTGAGGGCTTCGGCCAGGGCTTGGGGATCCCCGGGGGGGACCAAAAGCCCCATGCCCGTCAGCTGCACCGGCTCCCGGACCCCGGGGAGGTCGCTGGCTACCACCGGGGTCCCACAGCTCATGGCTTCCCCTTGCACCATGCCAAAGGCTTCCGTGCGGTTGATGGAAGGAAACGCCAGCACCGTGCACAACGCGTAAAAGGCCGCCAGCTCCTGGTCGGGGAGCACGCCGGTAAACATCCAGCGTTCCCCGAAGCCCTCCACCATTCGGGTCACCTCTGCCAGGTAGCGCCCTTCGCCGGCCACCTCCCTGCGAGGTCCGGCACACACGACCCGCGCTTGGGGAAAAACGGCCCACACCTGAGGCATGGCCGCCGCCAAAACGTGAAGCCCCTTTTCCCGGGAAACCCGCCCCACCCACCCCACCACTGGCTGGCCGGCGGCGAGACCCAGCCGCTGCCTGAGGGTTGCGACGTTCTCGGGATTCCAGGAAAGCCGGGGCACCGGCGGCGGCAGGACGACCACCTTATCCAAGAAACCCTTCAGGAGCGGTGAGGAAGCGGCGTAAGGCTGGCTGGAAGCCACGATGGCGTCGGCTTTTTTCAAGGCCATACGGTGCGAAGCCGCAAGCAGCCTTTCCACCACCCGGTCGCTCACGCGGTTCCCCAGGGAGACGTCGCACAGGTAGGAGACCACGAGCTTCTTACCGAGCCGTTTTTTTGCCAACCAGGCCAAGGCCCCGGCCTCAGCCTGGGGGAGGAAGAGCCACACCGCATCGGCGTCCCGGGCCAACGGCGAGAATTGGGTGAAAAGGGCCGGGGCCACGACCCCCTTGCCCACCGAAAACCACACCGGAGCCCGCACCACGTGCACCCCACCGAGGGTCTCCCGCAGCGCAGCCGACGCTGGAAAGCGCGCCGCCAAGACCGTGACGCGGTGGCCCTGGGCAACCACAGCCTCAGCCAGACGCTGGAGGTGCACGGTGAGCCCCGAAAGGTAGGGGCGGTAGTAGGTCGCCACGGCCAGGATGTTCAGAGGCTTTTCAGGCCCTCCCATAGCCAGCGCCTTTTATCGGCGCGCCGCGGGGGCTAGGGTCAGGCGCGGCGCCAACCACCAGTTCCTGGAAGCTTCCGGAACCAGGTGGCCCATCCGGGCAAAGTACTGGACCAACAAGTCCACCACCTGCTGGTCCACTACCCGCACCCGGGGGGCGTCGCGGAGGAACGGATAGCCGCCCCCACCGGCAGCGCGGTAGGAGTTCACCACCAAGGTCAACGTGTCGCTTCCGGTAACAGGCTGGCCACCCACCGCCAACCACCGAACCCTCTGCCCCTCGGGGGCGGTGGGGTCCACCACGTACTCGGCACCTTCCAAGGTGTCGTAGTTGTAAGTCGGGATGCCCTCCGCAAGCACCAGGTGCACGGGACCCTGCCCCTGGCACCGCAGCCCACTGAAGCCACGCACGGCGTGCTCCAGAATGGCTTTGAGCTGCTCCCCCGTGACCCGCACCACCACCAAGGTGTTGGGGTAGACGTACAAGGCGTGGGCCAGGCGGGGGGTGAGGGGACCAGGAGGAAACTCGCCTGGGGAGGCGGCCACAGGCGCCGCCAAAGAAAGCTGGGCACCGGTGGCCCAAAGCTGCACACGGTGAATGAGGTCCAGACCCGGTTCGTCCTCCACCGGCACACCCCCCACAGAAAGCGGTGCGTCCAGGGTTCCCAAGGGGCGATCCAGCTCGGCCTTCACCTGGGCCGAAAGATGGGCAAGCTCCGCAAGGACCCTCGGGTCGGGTGTGCCGTTGCCCGTCGGGAGGTTGCGGCCCTCGACCTCCACAGGGCTGTACCGCCCCCCTTCCCGGCGGAGGCGCACGGTGAGGAACGTCAAAAGCTCCGCCCACCGCCCGGGCTGGGCTACCCAGGCGTTGTTGAGTTTGCGGGGTGGGATGTCCCGGTGGGTGTGGCCGGTGAGCAGGATATCAACTCCCGAGAGCTGCGACAGCCGCCAGGCAAAGTTTTCCTCCTCGGAGCCGTTGCTCTGGCCGCTCTCCAGGTCCCGCTCGAAACCCGTGTGAGCCACGACAATCAAAAGATCCACCTGCGGCCGGAGCTGGGCAATGGCTTTTTCCGCCACCGCCACCGGGTCGCCAAACCCTAGGGGCTGCCAGTGCTCGGGGGGGTCCCAATAGGGAACCCGGGGGTTGGTCAGGCCCAAGACCCCGACGCGCACCGGCCCTCGTTGCAGGATCACCCACGACCGAACGGGAAGCTTCGCGGCCCCGGCACCCTCGAGGTTGGCGGCAAGCCACGGGAAAAGGCTTTGGGTCACGGCTCGCCGTAACGGCTCCAGACCGTAGTTGAACTCGTGGTTGCCGACGACGGCGGCGTCGTAGCCCACGAGGTTCATGGCCACCACCGTGGGGTCGCGACCTTCGCCCATTTGCCCGGTCAACACGTAATGGGCAAGGGGGGTACCTTGGATGGCGTCCCCTCCGTCCAAAACCACCGTGAGCGGGTGCTGGCGGCGAATGTCGTTGACCAAGCTCGCCACCTGCGCCAAGCTGCCCCGGGCCGGGCACTGCCGCACGTCGTCGTAAGGCAACACGTGAGCGTGGACATCGGAGGTAAAAACCACGGCCAGGGTCACCTCCCCAGGTGCCGCCGCAAAGGCTGAAAAAGCCACGAGGCTTGCCACAAACGCAAAAAACCACGGGCGAAGACTCACGACCACCCTCCCTCCCGGTGCTCGCCAAAAACCCGAGCCAGGGTACCGGCGATCTCCCCCACTGTGGCGTACGCTTCCACCGCTGCCAGAATGGGCGGCATGAGGTTTTCCCCACTCTTGGCCGCAGCCTCCAAATCTTTCAGGGCCTCGGTTACGGCTTTTTGGTTGCGGCGCCCCTTGACCGCCGCCAACCGCTCGACCTGCGCCTGCTGGGCCCGCTCGTCTACCCGAAAAACCGGCGGCGGGGCGGTCTCCCCTTCCTGAAAGCGGTTGACCCCCACCACGATTTGGCGTCCCTCCTCGATCTCCCGCTGGGTGCGGTAGGCGGCATCCTGGATTTCCCGCTGCATGAACCCCTTCTCAATGGCCGCGAGGGCACCCCCCATGGCCTCGATGCGGGCGATGAGCTCCTGCGCCTGGGCTTCGATGCGGTCGGTCCAGGCCTCCACGACGTACGCACCCCCGAGGGGGTCCACCACGTCGGCCAGGCCCGACTCGAAGGCAATGATTTGCTGGGTGCGGAGAGCTAGAAGCGCCGAAGCTTCCGTGGGCAAGGCTAAGGCTTCGTCCTTGGCGTTGGTGTGCAGCGACTGGGTGCCCCCGCACACGGCCGCGAGGGCCTGAATGGTGACCCGCACCACGTTGTTGTCCGGTTGCTGGGCGGTGAGGGTTGAACCGGCGGTTTGGGTGTGAAAGCGCAAGAGCCAGGAGCGGGGGTCCTGCGCTCCGAACTCTTCCTTCATGGTCCTGGCCCAAAGCCTTCGCGCCGCCCGGAACTTGGCCACCTCTTCAAGGAAATTGTTGTGCGCGGCAAAGAAAAAGGAGAGCCGGGGGGCAATGTGGTCGATCTTGAGCCCGGCAGCCATGGCCTGACGCACGTACTCCCGGGCGTTGGCCAAAGTGAACGCCACCTCCTGCACGGCCGTGGCCCCCGCCTCCCGAATGTGGTAGCCGGAAATGGAGATGGTGTTCCAGCGAGGCACGTGGGCGTGGCAGAAGGCCATGAGGTCGGTCACCAAACGCAAAGAAGGGCGGGGTGGAAACCGGTACGTCCCACGGGCCACATACTCTTTGAGAATGTCGTTTTGGACCGTGCCGGAAAGCCTGTCCCAGCTCACCCCCTGTTTTTTGGCCACCGCCAGGACCATGGCCAAAAGGATCGAAGCCGTGGCGTTGATGGTCATGGAAAGGGAGACAGCCTCGAGGGGTATGCCGTCGAGAAGCGTTTCCATATCGGCGAGGGTGTCCACGGCCACCCCCACCCGCCCCACCTCCCCCATGGCCAAGGGGTGGTCGGAGTCGTACCCAATTTGGGTGGGCAAATCGAACGCCACGGACAACCCCGTTTGCCCCTGGGACAGGAGGAAGCGGTAGCGGCGGTTGGACTCCTCAGCCGTCGCAAAACCTGCGTACTGGCGCATGGTCCAAAGCTTGCCCCGGTACCCTGCGGGGTAAATCCCGCGGGTCAATGGGTACTCGCCGGGGAAGCCCAGTTTTGCCTCGTAGCTGCCGGTGACGCTCCACGGCCCGTAAACCAGCTCCACGGGGAGGCCCGAAGGGGTGCAGGCTTCGCGCACCGCGCCGCGATCGCCCAAAGTCCGGGAAAGCCAGGTTCGATACGCGTCCTCGTCCACGGCCAGGCCCTCCGCTGGCAGTATAGCCGGCCATAGGCTGGGGCCCTCTTCAACCGCAAAGGGCGAGCCTATGGCATACTACCGCCGATGCTGGCGCTCTCCGGCTCTCTCGACCCCTTGCACCTCAACGATCTCCTGGAATGGCTTCAAGCCGTGCGAGCCACGGGACGCTTGCACCTCACCACCGGGGCCGTGACCCGCACCTTCGATTTTGCCGGCGGCAAGGTGATCTTTGCGTCCTCCTCGCGGGCCGCCGAGCGCTTGGCGTCTTGGCTTTTGCGCAAGCGCGTGGCGGACCGCAAGGCCCTCCTCAAGTCCTTAGCCACCTCGCAGATCCAGGGCGAGCCCTTCACCAGCGTGGTTCTTCGCGACGGGTACCTCACCCCCGAGGAGCTGCGGGCCGCCGGGACAGCGCTCGCCGTCGCCTTGGTGAGCCGGATCCTCAAAGAGCCGCAGGTGCTTTTCCGCTTCGATCCCAAATACCCGGTGCGCACTTCCGAGCCGGTGAACCTGGAGCTTGCCTGCTCCCAGCTCATCATGCAGGCCGCCGTGAGTGCCGACAGCCGACCGCCCACGGACCACGGCCACGACGCGGCCATTGCCAGCCTCGAGCCCCCCTCTCTGGAAGCCCTCTTTTGGGAGGTCATGGCGGAGGCGACGGGGACGCCGTTGGATGCGGCCGAGGTGGCCGCCAGCCACGAAACCCTCCTCCGGGTCGGGGAGCTTTTGGGGCGGTGGGTGGCTCAGGGGCCCCCACTCTTGCCGCTGTCACCTGCAGAAGCAGCGGCCGTGGGGGAACGCCTGGCCGATGGGCACGACCCGCGCCCCGAGGAAGCCCCGACGTTGGCTTGGGACTTCTTGGCCCTGGTCAATGGGTTGGACGCCCCCGGTTCCTCCCGCGCCGCGAGTTTCCACGACGCCTGGGTCATGGCGGGGGAAGACGCTTGCGCTTTGGCCAAGCTCCTTCTGGAAAACTCCCGCTGGCGGCGGGATCAGGACGAACCCCTGGACGAAACGGTCCAGCGCCTGGCCACGGCCCGGGCTGCAGCCGCTCGCGCCCTTGCCCCGGCCCTTGGCCTCGGCGAGGAAACGGCCGCCACGGCCGTGGTTTTGCCGCTGGTGCCTCTCACCCTCGTGCTCAAGGCGTTTACCCCCCAGACCGCGACTTCGGGCAAGCTGGGGAGTACCCTCATCCGCCGCCTCCTGCCGCTGGTGGGGAAGGCGGCAGGCACGGCTTCCGGTTTGCCGGAGGTGCTGCTGGCGGCCCTCACCGGCGAGCCGGCGGGGCACCCCGGCGCCCAGGTGGTGGCACTGGCGGCCCTGGCGGCTGGGGAGCAAGGCGTTCAGCAAGGTTTCACCCCCCTCGACGACAACCCGGCTGTGGCGGGAGCCTTTGCCTCGGCCCGAGACGCGGCGCAAAGGGCTTCCTCGCCCTCGCCGGCTTCCGGGTAGGCTCGAGCATGCGCGTTTTGGTCATTGGCGGCAGCCGGTTCATTGGTAGGGCCGTGGTGCAGCGCCTCCTCGTGGAAGGGCACCGGGTGACGCTGCTCAACCGCGGGAAAAGCCCCGACCCCTTTGGCACCCGGGTGTCCCGGGTCATCGGCGATCGCGCCGATCCCGAGACCCTCAAGCGCGCCACCAGCCGTCGGGAGTACGACGCGGTGGTGGATATGGTGGCGTTTCGGGAGGAAGATACCCAGGCGGCCATAGACGCCTTCGCGGGCCGCGTGGGGCACTTCGTGCACATCTCCACCGCCGCCGTCTACCTCATTCGTGACGGGATTTACTGCCCGTTCCGGGAAGAGGATTTCGGCGGGCGGTTGCAACCCAAAACCGAGCCCACAGCCTCTACCTGGCTTTACGCGTACCACAAGCGGCGCTGCGAGATTGCCCTCCAGCACGCCTGGGAAAACCAGCAGTTCCCTTACACCTCCCTGCGGCTACCCATGGTGGTAGGCCCGGATGACTACACCGCCAGAACCCAGGCTTACTTTGAGCGCCTCTTGGACGGTGGGCCCCTCATCCTCCCCGACGGCGGGCTCAACTCCTGGGGGTTTTTATGGGTCCACGACGTGGCCGAAGCGGTGGTCTCCAACCTGGCCAACGCCAACGCCTTCGGCAACGCCTACAACCTCGCCCAACGGGAAGTGGTGAGCGTGCGGCAGTTCGTGGAGTTGGCGGCAGCGTTTCTGGACCGAAAGCCGGTGTTGGTTTCGGTGCCCAGCGAGTGGCTGCGGGCCGTGGGCCTCGGCACCAGCTTTTCCCCTTACAGCCACAACCACGACATCGTCCTGGACATCAGTGCGGCCCAGCGAGACCTGCTCTTCAAGCCCACGCCGTTTGCCACGTGGTGCGAGCAGCTTGCCCAGCACTTTCGGAGCACCTGGGATGGAACCCCCTCCAAGCTCTACGGCACCCGGCCTTTGGAGCTCAAGCTGGTGGAGGAGGTGGCGAGCCTGCGCCTGCCAGCGATGACCCACGCGGTTTCCGCGGCCTCAGCCTAGTCCGTCGGCGGCCAAGCTTTCCAGGGCAGCGCGGGCCGCTTCCCGCTGGGCCGTCTTTTTGGACGACCCTTCCCCCCGGCCCCGCACGGCACCCGCCACCTCCACCTCAAACACGTACACCCGCTGGTGTTCCGGCCCCCGCACCTCCACTTCCCGATACACGGGAAGGGCCCATCCCAACCGCTGGGCAAGCTCCTGGAGGGCCGATTTTGGCTCCAGGCTTGGCAACGCGGCCGGGGACAGACGGGCCAGCTCCGGCGCCAAAAGCTTGCGAACGAAAGCCGCAAAGCGCCGGAAGCCCAGCTCCAGGTACAAAGCACCGAAAACCGCCTCCAGGGCGTCGGCGAGGAGGGCTTCCCCAGGCTCCACGCCTTCCGCCACCTCGAGAGCTTCCCCCAAACCCAAGGCCGAAGCCACTGCCGAAAGGGTCTCCCCCTTCACCAAAGCGGCGCGGGCGCGGGTCAGCTCCCCCTCGCGGGCGTGGGGCCACGCCAGGTACAGCATTTCCGCCACCGCGTGGGAAAGGACGGCGTCACCCAAAAACTCCAGGCGCTCGTTGCTGGCCAAGCCTCGCGGTACGGCTACCGAGCGGTGACGGAGAGCTTCCGCCAAAAGCTCCCGACGGCGGAACCGGTACCCGAGCTTGGCCTCCACGCGTTCGAGGATCTCCCTGCGGTCCCGGGGCTCCTCCTTGACGTCAAAAGCCATCGGTTCCAAACTCCCTCCCCGTGGAGAAGTTTCGCATTTTTGGCGGCTGCCGTCTCGCCGGAACGATTGCGGTTTCCGGGGCCAAAAACGCGGCCCTCCCGTGCCTGGCCGCGTCTCTCCTGACCAGGGACGAGGTCAAGCTCACCGGTTTGCCGAGGGTGCGGGACATCCTCACCATGGAAAAGGTCCTGGCAACCCTAGGCGAGCAGTGCATCCACGAAAACGGCACCACCACCGTGGTCATGGGACAGGCCACCGCCACCCACGCCCCGTACGAGCTGGTGCGCACCATGAGGGCCTCGGTGCTGGTCCTGGGACCGCTTGTGGCAGCCCGGCGCCAGGCACGGGTGGCGCTCCCGGGCGGCTGCGCCATCGGCGCCCGTCCCATTGACCTGCACCTTTCAGCCCTCACCCAGCTCGGGGCCGACATCCGCCTGGAGCGCGGGGACGTGGTCGCTGAAGCCCCGCGCGGCCTCAAAGGTGCGAAGATCCGCTTTCCCCGCATCACCGTGACCGGCACCGAAAACGTCCTCATGGCCGCGACCCTGGCCAAGGGGCGGAGCGTGCTTTTGGGGTGTGCCCGGGAGCCTGAGGTAGTGGATCTCGCGGCCATGCTTTCCCGCATGGGGGCGAAAATTTTTGGGGCCGGCACCGACACCATCGAGGTGGAAGGGGTGGAGGAGCTTTCAGGCTGCACCCACAGGATCATCCCCGACCGCATCGAGGCAGGGACGTACCTCATGGCCGCCCTCATGGTCGGCAATGGCGTGCGCATCGAGGCGTGCCGCCCCGAGCATTTGGCGACAGTGCTGGAGATCCTGCGGGATGCGGGCGCCAAGGTGGGGGTGGAACCCGAAGCCCTGGTGGTCCCCAAGCAGGAAAAGCCGCTTTCGGGGTTCGCGGTTGAAACCGAGGAGTATCCGGGCTTTCCCACCGATCTTCAGGCCCAGGCCATGGCCTTGGCGACCCAAGCCAACGGGGTTTCGGAAATCGTGGAAGCCATTTTCGAAAACCGCTTCCAGCACGTCTTGGAGCTCAAGAGGCTGGGGGCCAACATCACCGTCGAGGGGCGGAGAGCCCGGATTTTCGGCCCTTCCCGCCTCCAAGGAACCACCGTCATGGCTTCCGACCTTCGGGCCTCGGCCGCGCTGGTGCTGGCGGGTTTGGTGGCGGAAGGGGAAACGGTGGTGGACCGCATTTACCACTTGGATCGCGGCTACGAGGCCATGGAAGCCAAGCTTGCCCGCCTCGGAGCCCGCATCGAGCGCTTCAACCCCGGGCCCTTCCAGTAACCTCAGGGTTTGACCCGGTTCCGCCCCTCGGCTTTGGCTTGCAAAAGGGCTTGGTCGGCCCAGTCAATGAGCTCTTGAGGGGTTTCGGGGTTGCGGGCGGCGTGGGGATCGAGGGCCGCCACGCCAATGGAAACCGTGACTTTCAAGGTTTGCCCGCCTTCCAGGCGCACCACCCCATCTTCGATTCGCTGCCGGAGCTTTTCGGCTACCAGCTTGGCGCCGGCAGTATCGGTTTCCGGAAGCACCAGGAGGAACTCCTCGCCCCCGTAGCGCCCGAGAAAATCCGAGGAGCGCAAGGCCTGAGCGAGGGTCATGGCCACCCACTTGAGCACTGCATCCCCCACCAGGTGCCCGTATCGGTCGTTGAGGGGCTTGAAAAGGTCCACGTCGGCCATGCCCACAGCCAAGGGGCGGTTGTAGCGCTTGGCCCGCTGCCACTCCCGCTCCAGGTGCTCGAGGACCGTTTCCCGGCGCAAGAGGCCCGTGAGGCCATCCACGGTCGCGGCTTCGAAAAGCCGCGCGTTTTCCAAAACCGCACCCACGTGGTGTCCTAAAAGCGCCAAAAGCTCGAGTTCCTCCGCCCCCCAACCTCCATCCTTCGCCCCCAGGAACAAAAGCCCGGCCAGCCCCCGGGGCGCCATGACCGGAAGCACCACTTCCGCTTGAAAAAGGGCCAGGCGCTGGGCCATAGCCCCGGAGAGAGGGGCAAGGACCGCCGCCGGCATGGGGGTCCCGGCCTGGGCCACTGCCATAACGGCCGGGTCGTTGGTGGCCATGAGAAAAGCCGAATCGAACTCTTCTTCCGGATCGAGCTGGGTAGAAGCGCTGGCGAGGAGCAAGCCGCTTCCTGGATCGGCGAGGAGCAACGTGACCCGGTCGCAGCCGAAGGTTTCCGCCACCCGGCGCACGAGGAAGCGGGCCATGCTTTGGATCTTGCCGAGGGCGGGCAGCTCCGCCGCCACCTGCACCAGCTGCTGTCGTTGGGCGTAGCGCTCGGGGAAAAAACGCTCATCAATGAGCCGCTGAAGGAACTCCCGGAGGGGCGCAAAAACCACGCCAATCACCAAAGCCGCCACCGCCACCAGCACGAGGGACGCCGTGCCTCCGACCCACTCGGAAAAAAGCACGCTTCCTGCCCCCACCAGGGCGTAAAAGATCAAAAGCACGCTGCCGGTGATCGCCGTGTACACAAGCGACCTCCGCACCAAAAGCTCGAAATCCAGGAAGTGGTACCGGAACACCGCCACGAAAACCGCCAAGGGAAAGGCCAAAAGCGCCAGGGACTGGACGTAGTCGGCCCAGGACGGGAGCTCCATCCCGAAAAGCTGCAAAACTCCCGTAACGGTGACGTACAAGGCCCAGGGGAGGGTTCCCAGAAGGACCAACAAGCCCTGCTGCCGGCTCAAGGGATCGCCTGAATCCCGCACCTGGCGGACGAGAATCCCTACGACCGCCAGGGCCCACGAGGGCAGCACCACGAAGTTCAACACGAACAGGTCCAGTGTCCCGGGAAGGCCAAGGGGTGCCGGAGCTTCCCGAAAGCCCACAGCGACAAGGGCCATGGCCGCCCCCGCTCCCAAACCCAGGGCCGTGATTTTCTTTTCCAGGGACGGCCTGGCGACGAGCCATTTCGCCCTTCGGGGAATGAGCGAGGCGAGGCGGAGCTCCAGGGCCATTTGCCAGCCGGTGAGGAGAAAAAATGCCATTTGCCGGCCCTGGTCGAGGATCGGCGGGCCAAAGGGAAACCGCGGTAGGGCCAGCTCCAAAGCTACCGCCACGCTGAAGGTGGAAAGGAGGCTTCGGCGCGGGTCGTGCTGGGGAGCCATCAAGACGAGGACCGCCACCAGGAAGTAGGCCACCACGCCTCCGAGGTTCAAGGCGAGCGCCAGAGCGTTGACCTCCACACCGGGGCGGACCACCAGCTCCAGGGTCTTGCCCTCGCGCTCCACCAGGAAGCGCACGGGCTCCCCGCGCCGGAAGCGTCGGGCGCTCCGGTCGTAGTCGTCACTGCGAGCCACAGGAACGCCCTCCACGGCGGTGAGGGCATCGCCACGGCGCAGGCCGGCCAGCTCGGCCGGCCCCCCCGCCACCACGCCAAGGACAACGAGCTTTCCCCCCCTTTCCTCCACCCCCATCCCCACCCGCCGGTCGGCCGCCAGAAGCTCCTCCCGGACCTGCCAGCCGGCCAGGATCAACAGGCACGCACCAAAAGCGGCCACCTGCAAGCCCCGGGGCCACTGCCAAAAGCTCACCGTACGCTCCTTTCGACCAAACTGCGGCCTCCGCCCTCAGTTTACGCCAGCTCGTGGACAGCAGCGCGGCTCTTGGCGGTGACTGAGCTCACAGGTAAACTATCGAGCCGTGACCAGTTGTGTCTTTTGCCGCATTGCCGCTCACCAGGCGCCGGCCCGCATCGTTTTCGAAGACACTGAGCTCATGGCGTTCCACGACATTGCCCCCCGCGCCCCGGTCCATGTGCTGGTCATCCCCAAGGAGCACATCCCTTCCTTGGATGCCGCCCTGCCGGAGCAGAGAGAGCTTTTGGGCAAGCTCCTCCTGGGGGTGCAGCGGGCCGCTCGGGAAACGGGGATTGCCGAAGCTTTCCGGGTGGTGACCAACAGCGGCCGCGGCGCCGGGCAAACGGTCTTCCACTTGCACTTTCACGTTTTGGGTGGGCGGACCATGGCATGGCCCCCGGGGTAGCCCTGGCCGTTGTGGCCCTGGCCCAGGTGGCCGCCGCTCCCACCCTGCGCCCGGAGGTGGCGTTGGCTTCGGCGCGGGCGGAAGCCGAAGCTGGCAGCCCCCACCGCGCCCGCGATTTCCTCCTCCGGGCCCTGCCCCACGCGGGTCCCCTGGCCGATCTCCTGCGCTGGGAAATCGCCAAGCTGGAGCTGAAGCTCGGTCGGGACCCTTACCCTTTTCTCGCTCCCCTCCTTCGCCCCCCATCCCCCATGGCGTTCCGGCAGGCAGCCGCAGAGCTGACCCTGCGAGCAGTACGGGAGCTTCCCCTTACCAAAGCCACCCCGTGGTGGCACCGACCGCTCCCCGCCCCTCTCCGACGCCAAGTGCGGGCCATCCTGGCCCTCCGCCGTCGCGATTTTGGCGCGGCTTTTCGCCTGCTTGCCGAAAACCCCACCGACCGGGTAGCGGGGGAGCTGGCCTTGGGTCTCCGAGAGCAGGTGCAGCGCACCAAAGAGCGGGAGCTTGTGGCGCGGGCCCTTTTTACCGCGGGGTTTTGGCAGGAAGCACGGGAGGTACTTTCGCGGCTTCCCCCCGCGTCCGAAGAAGAATTTGCGGTGAGTTTCCTTCGCGCCCGCACCGCCTACCGCCTGGAGCTTTGGGAGGAAGCCATCCTCTGGTTCGAACGGGCGGAAAAAGCCGCCACCTCCACCGAGGACCGCCTTTCCTGCTGGCTCTACGCCGCCCGGGCCCACGAGCAGAGGGGCCGGGAAAGCTGCGCCGAAGAGCTCTACCGGCGCATGGTGGCCGCCAAAGCGGACGCCGTGGAGGGGTGGACGGGGCTCCTCTTCCTGCTTTCCCGCCGCCAGGGTGGTTGGCCCGCGGTTGCGGCTCTCGACACGGCCCCCCCTTCCGTGCGGCGGGAGCTAGCCCCCCGCCTGTGCGCGGGGCTCGTGACCCGCGGGCACCTCGCCGCTGCTGGCAAGGCAGCTGCCTTTGGTGCCAGTGGCGATCCGGCTCTCACCCTGTGCCAAGGGTTCGTGGCCTGGCACATGGGCGAAGGCGCGCTTTCGCAAAAGCTTTTTGCCACGGTCATTGCTAACCCCCAGGCGGGCAAGCTCCGGGAGCTCGCCGCCCTCGCCCTCCCGCTCCACCTGCCCGGGGCCCAACCAACCCCGACCCGGAACCTCGGGGAGCTGGCCCAGCTGGCGGTTACTGGCGGCCTCGAGACGGCTCGCCACGCCCTCCTTCTCTCGCTCCGCAACGACCCCGAGCTGGCCCCCGTTGTGACCGGGCCGGTTTCGCTACCCCCCCTTCCTCAGCCCGTGGCGGCGCTCGTGGAGACTGGCTTTTCCCGCGACATTGCGGTTTTCCTCCCCCACCTCCTGCCCCGGAGCTCCCCCCGCGAGCTGGCCTGGTCGGCCGTGTTTTTGGCACAAGCCGGCAACCTCCGCGACGCCGCCGAACTCGGCGAACGGGTGTGGCGGATCCTCGGCCCCGTGCCCGCATCTTTGCTCCCCGATGAGCTCCTGCCCGTGGTTCTCCCCCAGGCCCTCGCCACCCCCGTCCCACCCCAGGCAGGACCCTTAAGACCCCTCCTCGTGGCTCTGGCCCGC
>JBAMMG010000057.1:20962-30095 GCA_039793905.1 Thermoanaerobaculum sp.
CCAGGAGTCGCGCTTCGACCGACAGGCCTTTTCCCCGACGGGAGCGCGGGGGTTGTGGCAGCTCATGCCTGCTACGACGGCGAAACTGGCGGTTGGGGAAGAGGACGATGACGGTACCCTTGCCCTCCGCCACCTATGGGTTTCCGCCAAAAGCTTTGGGGCCGACCCCCTGCCTTTGGCCGCCGCCTACAACGCCGGCGACAGTTGGGTCAAGCTTTGGCTGGAGGAGGGTGCCGGACCTCACCCCCTTTTCCCTTTGGCCGTCCCCTACAGCGAGACGCGCGCTTACCTTATGGGCGTGGTGGAGGGGCTTTTCTTGGCCCGCTACCTCAAGTAACGGGTGACCTCGCTGCGGCTTTCCAGCTCGCGGGTCCAGCGCTCCACTTCCGAAAGGAGCTTCTTCTCCCGCACCAAAGCTTCCAGTTGCGGGCGCACCTGGTCGAGGGGAGGCGCTGGGCTGGCCTCGCTCCTGGAGGAAAACGCCTCCCGGTACGCCGCCTCCACCTCCTCCCCGGTGACCCGCAGGGAAGCGGCAAAGCGCTTGGCCACGTACGCTTCCACCGCCGCCGCCCGCCGCACCAAGCGCCTGAGATCCCCCTCGCTCAAACCCGAGGCCGCCAGCTTGGCGGAAAGGGCATCCTCGCCGCCGGCATTGGCCACCACCCGGTGCCAGGCTGTCTCCAGGTCGGGGGATAGCCGCTCCACCAGCCGCGAGCGTTCCAGGTCCTGGAACCGGAGCTCCAACGCAATGAGGGCTTCCACCACCGCTCGGCGGTAATCGGCTTCGCTTTCGTTGGGAAGCCGCGGAACCAGCCCGGCAACTTCCGCCAGCTCCGCATCCGAAGCGAGGATGGGGACGCCGTTCACGAGAGCCAGCACCCGCTCCACCTCCTCCGCCCGCGTGGGAAGGCCTGCGGCCATCAAAAGCCCCAAGATCAGCCAGCGGCCCACGGCTCCATGCTACACTGCCTCCGGTGATGGCTGGCAACGTGTTCAGAAGCGAAAAACTCAAAGTTGCCCTGGCCCAAATCGCCACCTGCCCGGGGCAGATCAGCGCCAACCTCGAAACCCACCTCGGGGCCATCGAGCAGGCACGCCAAACCCAGGCCGACCTCGTGGTGTTCCCGGAGCTCTCCGTTTCCGGCTACCTTCTGGGCCATGGGGTCCTGGAGCTGGCGTACACCCTCGACGATCCCCGCCTCACCCCCCTCAGGGAGGCCTCCCGCCACCTGGGGATCCTCGTGGGCCTGCCCCTCCGCGAGGAACACGGGGGCATTTCCAACGCTGCCGTCCTCATGGATGGGGGGAACGTGGTGGGGGTGCACCGCAAGCTCTACCTCCCCACCTACGGCATGTTCGACGAGGGGCGCTACTTCGTGCCTGGCCGCGAGCTCTCGCCCCTTTCCTGGCGGGGGCGGCAGGTGGGGGTTCTCATTTGCGAGGACGCCTGGCACCCCAGCTGCGCCAGCGTTCTCGTCAACCGCGGAGCCGAGCTTCTCATCATCGTCGCAGGGGGACCTTCGGAGGTTGGGGGGGACGCCTTTCCCCAAGGGATGAAGCGCTGGCATTGGATCGTGGGAGCCACCGCCATCACCACCGTGACCCCCACCTTTTTTGCCAACCGCTGCGGCTGGGAAGAAGGCATTTTGTTTTCTGGAGGGTCGTGGGCGGTGGACGCCCGGGGCCGCACCTTGGGGGGGCCCGCTTCCGCCACCGAGCCCGGTGTGGTCACAGCCGAAGTGGACCTGGCCGTGGCCCGCCACCACCGAACCTTGGCTCCCATAGCGCAAGCCGAGCGTTGGGAGCTGTGGCAAGCCGAAGCGGAGAGGAACCGTGCTTTCCTTGCCCGCTGTTGACGTTCCGCTGCTCGCCTCGGTGCTCACGGGGTTTCTGGCGGAAGAGCTGAGGGCTTCCGGTCTTTCCCGCTACGTCTTGGGGCTTTCCGGGGGCCTGGACTCGGCAGTGGCAGCGGTCCTTGGGGTGAGGGCCGTGGGCCGGGACAAGGTCACGTGCCTGGCCCTCCCCGGACCCAGCTCGAGCCTCGAAAGCCTCGCCCACGCCCGCGAGGTCGCAGAGCTTTTGGGCGTTCCCCTCGGGGTCGTGGACCTGGGTCCCGCTGCCGAAACCCTGGCGGGCATTTTGGGCTGCCGACAGGACTGGGTGCGCTTCGGCAACCTCATGGCCAGGTTGCGCATGGTTGCTCTTTTCGACGCCGCGCGCAGGGACGGAGCCTTGGTGCTGGGGACCTCCAACAAGAGCGAGATCCTCCTCGGGTACTCCACCCTCTTTGGCGACCAGGCAGCCTCCGTGCACCCACTGGGCGACGTCTGGAAGACCCACGTTTTTGCCCTCGGGGAGTACCTGGGGGTGCCAGCGGTGATCCTCCGCAAGCCCCCCACCGCCGACCTCTGGCCAGGGCAAACCGACGCCGGCGAGCTTGGATTCGACTACCTGGAAGCGGACCCCGTTCTCTACTACCATCACGACCAAGGGCTCAGCGAGGAGGAGCTGTGCGCCCGCGGGTTCCGGAAGGACCTGGTTTCCCGGGTGTTGGCGACCTACCGCCGCAACCGTTTCAAGTGGCGGCCTACGGTCATCGCCAGGGTTTCCGCCTCATGCATCAACGTGGACCGCATCCTCCCCCGCAACCCCCGGCCGTGACAGCACCGGGGAAAGCTCCTCCTTCGCCCGGTACGCTTTTTGTGGTTGCCACTCCCATCGGCAACCTGGGGGATCTTTCCCCCCGGGCCCGGGAGGTGCTGGGGTCCGTGGCTTTCATCTTGGCCGAGGACACCAGGAGGACCGCCAAGCTCCTCCACGCCGCTGGGATCGCGACCCAGCTCGTGGCTTTCTTCGAGCACAACGAGGAGAAGGTCACAGCTGACGTTGTCGAAAGGCTCCGGCATGGAGATTCGGTCGCCTTGGTCTCCGACGCCGGCACCCCCCTTTTGTGCGACCCTGGGTTCCGGCTGGTGAGGGCGTGCCGCCGGGAAGGGCTCCCGGTGGCTTCGGTCCCTGGTCCTTCGGCGGTCACCGCCGCCCTGAGCGTGGCTGGCTTGCCTCCGTACCCGTTCACGTTCCTGGGCTTTTTACCTCCCAAGCCCAAAGCTCGGGAAGCGTTCCTCGCGCGGTTCGCCTCCCTCGACCACACGCTGGTGGTTTTCCTTTCCCCGCACCGTTTGGCGGCCGAGCTTGCCGATTGTGCCCGCATCTTGGGGGAGAATCGGGAAGCGGCACTTTTGGCGGAGCTTTCCAAGCTCCACGAGCGCTGCGAAACGGGTAGCTTGGGCTTTTTGGCGGGGACGGCGCACCTGGCCAAAGGCGAGTTTACGCTCGTGATCGGCCCTCCTCAGAAGCCACTACCGGAGCACGTCGAACCTCGGCAAGCAAAAAAGCTGGTGGACGAGCTTCAATCCCAGGGCCTTTCCCTCAAAGACGCAAGAACTTGGGCCGCCAAGACGTTCGGGGTGAGTCGCCGAAGGCTTTACGAGCTTTTGGAAGCCGCCAAGAAGGAGCCGTAGGAAAGGACCACCGCGGCCCAAGGATCGGCAGCTTCGGCTCGCAGCGCCCCGGAGCGCAGGAGGGTTCCCAAAGCTGCCACCAGCCTTTCCTTGGGAAAGCGCGCCGCCAATCGGAAACTTACGTGCAGGGACCAGGGCGAACGCTCAGCCAACCCCAACTCTGGCGTTTCCTGGGCAGCGGCCAATAGTTTGGGGTAAATTCGCGGTTTGAACTCCCGCGGGTACCAGGCCGGGTGGGCCACTTTTTGGGGGGAAAGCTCCCCAGCGAGGCCTGCCCGTTCAGCCAACAGGCGTACGGTCAAAGCCTGAAGGCAGGCTCGGGCCAAAAACCCTGCCACCAGGTCAGATGCCCGCCGGCCGCTGGCCTCCTCGCCCCTGAACGTGGCGAGGGTCGCGCCTTCGGCCAGTTGCCCCAGAGCCGACGCGATTTTGGGCCAATCGCCCTGCTGGAGAGCCTTTTCCAAGTCCCCGAAGGCCAAGGTCGGACGCCCACCGGTGCGGCGCGCCGCTTCCGGCGTAAGCTCTTGGGAGGCCACCAAGCCCTGGGCCGCTTGGCAAAGGGTCCGGGGGGAAAAGCCGTGGGTTTCCAAGAGCACATCCAGGACGTCTTCGTGCTCCGCAAGCTGCGGCACTTCCTGGGCCAGAAGCTCCTTTAGGAGCGATTTCTGCTCCCTGGAGAGCTTCACGTCCTCCCAAGGTTTGGGTGGTGGGGGCAGAGCCAGATGGTCCCACTCGCCGAGGCCCTCGAGCTCGGCGGCCAAGGGGCCTCGGGGAGCCTCGGTCAGCTCGGCAAAAAGGCCCACCCAGAGCACCCCGGGAGCGGGGTCCTTGAGGGCTGCCCCCAGGGCTTGGCAGGCCTTGGGGGGAAGCGCGAAGTACGCGCTGGCCGCCGGGACGAGAATGAGGCGCTCGGCGGCAAAAAGGGAAGGCGTTTGCAGCTCTTGGCACAGACGCCCCACTTCCCAAGGGGGATCGGCCACGACCATCTCCCCTTGAGGAAAAAGCCCTTGGAACTCGGCCTGAAAAGCTTTGCGCGCCTTTTCTAGAAGGTACTCGTCCGGCGATGTGACCACGCGCAGGCGAAACGGCTTCAGAGCTCGCCCCGGTCCTGGAGTTCCTGACATGCCAGGCAGTGGCGGGCCCACGGCACGGCCGCCAGCCGCGCCTCCTCGATGGGCTGACCGCAGTGCACACACAGTCCGTAGGTGCCCTTGGCTAGGCGAGCCAGGGCTTCGTCAATGAGCTTGAGGATCTTCCCCTCGTTTTCGGTCAGGGAAAAGGAAAACTCCCGCTGAAGGGCGAAAGCTGCCCGATCGGCAATGTCCGGAGCCCCCGTCTCGCCTTCCACCTGGCCCAAGGCTCGGGCCCGGGCAATGCCCTCGAGGATCTCCTGCCGTTTGGCTTCCAGCTCGTGCTTCAAGGCTTCCCAATCGCGACCGCTCACTGAGACCTCCAGGCGGCGGATTATACCCTAAGCCGGGTGCTGCGGTGGTAGGAACCTCCGGCCAAAAGGTCCAAGGCGCGGTAGAGTTGCTCCATCACCACCAGGCGCACCAACTCGTGGGGCAGGGTCAAAGGGGAGAGGGACCACCAAACCTGAGCCCTGGCCAAGACCTCCGCGTGGAGGCCGAGATCGGAGCCAATCACGAAAACCACCGGCCTTGCCGCGAGTTGTTCGCCGAGGAAGGTGGCGAGGTCTTCGGTGTGCCAAAGCTCCCCCCGCTCGTCCAAGGCCACCAGGGTTTCCCGCCCCGAGAGTGACGCCAGCACTGCCTTCGCCTCCCGCAGGAGAGCTCCGTGGGGGTCGGTTTTTCGCCCCTCGGCCAGGGGAACCCGCCGCTCCTGCCAAGCGAGCAAACGCTGGAGGCGGCGGCGGTAAATCGCGCATAGGGCTTCCCACGGAGCTTCCGCGCTGCGGCCCACGTAAATGAGCGTCGCCTGCCTCACCCCTCCCGCCTCCAGCGGATGAGGGTCCGGCGGGAAACGCCCAACACCCGAGCGGCTCGCGACACGTTGCCCTTCTCTTGGGCGAGGACAAAAAGCGCGTAGAGCTTTGCAGCCTCGTCCAGGGTCAACCCCTGGCGCGCCACCTGCGGTAGGGTTCCGGCCCAATCCCAGAGAGGGAACCTCAAGTTGGCGGCCTCAATGTTCCCTACCCCGGCTTCCAGAGCCGCCCGCTGGAGAACCGCTTCCAGCTCTCGAAAGTTCCCGGGCCACGGGTAAGCCGCGAGGAGCTTTTCCGCTTCGGGCGAAAGCTGGCTGCCGGGTGCGCGCTGGGCCAGCCACCGTCGGGCCGCCGGCAGGATATCTTCCGGGCGCTCCCGCAGGGGGAGCAGGCGGGCGTGATACCCCGCCAAACGGTGGTACAGGTCGGGGCGGAACTGACCGCTTTCGATTTTGGCTTTGAGGTCGGGGCCAACGAGGGCAACAACCCGGGCCCGAAACGGGCGCGGCTGGGTGGCCCCCAGGGGGGTGAAGCGCCGCTCCTCCAAGACCCGCAGGAGGCTGGCCTGAGCCGCCGGAGGGAGGGCGTCGGCGCGGTCCAGGACCAGTGTCCCCTCGGCAGCCAGCTCCAGAAACCCCCGGCGCCGGCGGGTGGCATCGGTAAATGCTCCCGCCGTGTGGCCGAAGAGCTCCGAAGGGAGGAGAGTCGCGGGGATAGCGGCACAATCCAGAACCAGAAACGGCCTTCCCGGACGGGAACGCCGATGCAGACGGCGGGCCAGGAAGCTCTTTCCCGTACCGGTTTCGCCCTCTAAAAGCAGCGGCAACGCCGTGGGAGCAAAGCGGGCCAGCTCGCGGGCGAGGCGTGCAGCTTGAGGGCTCTTGCTGGGAAAAAGCGGTGTCATGGCCCAGCAGGGCGAAGCTCGGGCGTAATGTCGGGAGCGTCCCCCCAAAGCCGCTCCAAGCCGTAGTACTCCCGCCGCTCCTCTTGAAAAATGTGAAGCACGAAATCCCCGTAATCCATCAGGATCCAGGTGCCGTGGAGGTACCCCTCCACCGACAAGGCGTGGACGCCGGCTTGGGCAAGGGTGCGGTCTACCTCGTCCGCCACTGCTTGCGCTTGGCGCGATGACGCCACCGAGCACAACACGAAAGCATCGGCAATGGAGGTCTTGCCCGAAACGTCCAAGGCCAAGAGGTGGTACGCCTTCTTGGCCTCCATGGCCGCCACCACCATCTTGAGGCGGGCAAAGATCTCAGTATCCATGGGGAGCCTGATGGTACAAGCCGTACTTTACGATGAAGCGGTGGACCTCGGGAGGCACCAACTCAGATATGGTTTGCCCGGCTTGCAGGCGCTGGCGGATGAGGCTTGCGGACACCGGGAACGGGTCGTGCTGCAAAAGGTACACCAGCTTCGTTCCGCTTGGCGGATCGGGAACGGGCTGAAACAAATCCACAAAGACCATGCGCTCCCTGAGCCTGGCCGGAACCCGGCGAGCCAGCTCCTCCCCCCAAATCGTAGCCCGGTGCAGGACCACCAAATGGGCCAAGTCCACCAGCTCCTCCCATCGGTGCCACGTTTCGATTTGCGAGAAGGAGTCGCTCCCCAGGAGGAAGTAAAGCTCGGCATCCCGGCAACGGCAGGCGAACTCCTCCAGCGTGTCCACGGTGTAGGTGGGTCCGGGGCGCCCCATTTCCAGGTCGGAAACGAAAAAACGGTCGTAGGGCTGGGTGGCCAAGGCCAGCATGGCGAAGCGGTGGGGGTAGGGTGCCAAGAGCGCTCCCCGCTTGTGGGGGGGGTCGTAGGCGGGGATGAAAACCACTTGGGAAAAGCCGAAGGTTTCGGCGGCTCCCACGATGGGTACCAGGTGCCCCAGGTGCACCGGATCGAAGCTTCCCCCAAAAACCGCTACCCGCCTCACGGCGATCCTACCCGGTTGAAAACTTCCCGCAAAAGCACCTCCAGCCCGCTGCCGGTCACAGCGGAGATCACCACAAAGCTTAAGGCCAATTTCCCCGCCAGCAAAGCCAGCTCCTCCGTCCTCGAAGGGGGGGCCGCGTCCGCCTTGGTCCCCACCAGCAGCGTGGTTCGGCCCGGAAGGGAAGGATCGAAAGCCGCCAGCTCCGTGCGGATGACCCGCACCTGCTCTTCCAGAGCTGTGGGCGAAGCCAAATCCACCAGGTGCAGGAGCAGGCGGCAGCGCTCGATGTGCTTGAGGAAGCGGTGACCCAACCCCGCCCCCATGGAGGCACCGGCGATGAGGCCGGGTATGTCGGCAAAGGTAAGGGAGCGGTCACCCCACCGCACGACCCCCAGGTGCGGCTCGAGGGTCGTGAAGGGGTAATCGGCAATCTTGGGGCGCGCCGCCGAAACCCGGGCGAGGAGGGTGGACTTGCCGGCGTTGGGCAAACCCACGAGACCTACATCGGCCAAAAGCTTGAGCTCCAGTTGCAGGTGCCTCTCCTCGCCCGCCTCCCCATCCTCGGCGTAACGCGGCGCTTGGTTTGTGGGTGTGGCGAAGTGCTGGTTCCCGCGACCACCCCTCCCGCCGCGAGCCACCACCACCTCCTCCCCGGGGGCCACCAGGTCGGCCAAAACCTCGCCCGTGGCCAGATCCCGCACCACGGTGCCGCAGGGCACCAAAATCACCACGTCTTCCCCAGCTGCCCCGCTCTGGTTGGAGCCGCGCCCGTGCTCCCCCCTTTTGGCCTTGACCACGTGCCTGTGGTAGAGGTGGGCAAGGGTGTTGTACTCGGGCGTGGCTCGGAAAATCACGTGCCCGCCGCGGCCGCCGTCGCCGCCATCGGGCCCCCCGCGCGGAACAAACTTCTCCCGGCGGAACGACACGCACCCTCGGCCGCCGTCGCCAGCTTTCACCAAGAGGCGGACTTCGTCAAGAAACATGGGATTGGCTTTTCAGCTTGGGAGGCACCATGGAATTCGCACGCCACAAGCTCCAGGGCCCATGGCCCGGGACCTGGGCGCGGCTCCGGGGCGGCGCAACGCCTCAGGCAACAGGCTCGACGGAAACGAACTTCCCAAGGCGCCCGCGGTCGCGGAAGCGAACCCGGCCAGTTACGGCCGCGTAGAGGGTGTCGTCCCCGCCGCGCCGCACGCCCGTACCGGGCTTCCAGCGCGTGCCTCGCTGCCGCACGATGATGGTGCCGGGCAGCACGAGCTCCCCATCCCCCCGCTTGACACCCAGCCTTTGGGCGTGGGAGTCACGGCCGTTGCGGCTGGAACCTTGACCTTTCTTGTGCGCCATAGCCCCTCCTCACGCCTCGATGGCGTCAATCCGCACCTCGAAGAGGTTCTGGCGGTGACCCTTGGTGCGGCGGTACTGCTTCCGGCGCTTCTTTTTGAAAACGATGACTTTTTCGCCGCGCAGCGGGCGAAGAATCGTGGCCAGGACCTTGGCGCCGGCCACCGTGGGGTTGCCAACCCGCACCGCGCCCTCGGTACGGACCAAAAGGACCCGATCAAAGGCGACGTGGGCCCCAGCCTCGGCCTCCGGCCAAACCCGCTCCACCAGCACCCGCTGCCCAACCTCCACCTTGTGCTGCTTGCCACCTGCTTCCACAATCGCGTACATGGGCACTCCAGAAAAACCCCAGTTGCTCCGGGGAACTGCTCTTGTAGCATACCTGCGCCGGCCTGTCAAACG
>JBAMMG010000058.1:0-21842 GCA_039793905.1 Thermoanaerobaculum sp.
GGGCGCTGGCGGCGATCTCTGCCTCCAGTACCGTAAGCTCCGGGTTGTCCGGAGCCACGGCCCGCACGATGTCGAGAAAACGCCGTGCTTCGTCGGCGAGACCCGCCGCCAGGGCCTGGCGGGCGCGGGCCAGTTGCGTCGCCACCTCGCTTTCGGCTTTCAGGGAGGCCTGAGCCTGCTGGAGGAGGCTTTTGGCTTCCTGGTGTCCCGGGAGCTCCCGGAGCACGGCCTGCGCCAGCTCCGCAGCTTTGGCAAAGCTTCGGCTGGAAAGGGCCTGGCGCGCCTGGGCAAGGAGGGAATCCACCTGGCTCGGAGTTTCCCCTGCCAGGTCAGCGAGAAGCTGCGCCAAGTCCACAGGAACACCTTGAATAATCGCGGTTTCTAACCGCTGGGCGGGGCGAAAGGCGGGGTCCACCTCCAAAATCGAATGGAGCACCGTTTGGCACTCCTCCCGGTGGCCGTCTGCGTACAGCCGCACCGCCTCCCGGAAGGCCGCCAGGATCCGTTGCTGTACCTTCGGGTCCTTATCGGGAGAACCTGGGTAGGGCATCGCTTGATGCTAGCTTTCTCCTGCCGCCCCGTCAACCTTGAGCCCGAGGGCTTTGAGCTTCCGGTACAGGTGAGAGCGCTCCAGACCCAGAATGCGGGCCGCCTGAGACATGTTGCGCTCGCACATGTCAAGGACCCTAGCGATGTACTCCCGCTCGAAGGCTTCCCGCGCCTGGCGCAAGGGGAGGGGCCGCCCCGGCCAAAAGACCTCCGATGGCACGGCCTTCATGGGCAAATCCTGGGCCGTAACCTCGTCTCCGGAGACCATGATGAGCAGACGCTCCACCAGGTTCCGGAGCTCCCGCACGTTCCCGGGCCAAGGGTAGGCTAAAAGCGCGTCCATGGCTTCGGGGGAAACCCTCTTGGGTTTGACTCCCATTCGCGCCCCCAGCTTGCTCATGAAGGTTTCCACCAGAAGCGGGATATCCTCCCGGCGCTCAGCGAGGGAAGGAACCCGAAGGGGAATCACGTTCAAGCGGAAGTAGAGGTCTTGGCGGAAACGGCCCGCGGCAATTTCCGCCTCCAAGTCCTTGTTGGTGGCGGCAATGACCCGCACATCCACTTTGATTTCCTGGGAGCCGCCCAGACGGGTGAAGCGCGCCTCCTGAAGCACCCGCAACACCTTGGCTTGGGTGAGGAGACTCATGTCCCCCACCTCGTCCAAAAGTAGCGTGCCACCGTCCGCCAGCTCGAACTTCCCCCTCTTGGCCTCCACCGCTCCCGTGAACGCCCCTTTGGTGTGGCCAAAAAGCTCCGACTCGATGAGCTCGGAGGGGATAGCGGCACAGTTGAGGGCCACAAAAGGCCCGGCGGCCCGCCGGGAGTGACGGTGGAGAAGGCGAGCCACCACCTCCTTCCCTGAGCCGTTGGGACCGGTGATGAGCACACGAGCATCCGTGGGGGCCGCCAGGAGGATTTGGCGACGCAGCTCGACAATGGCCGGGGAAATCCCGGTGAGCTCCACCTCCTCCTCTTCCTCCTGCAGGCGGGCCGCCAGGCGAGCGCGCTCGAGCACGTTGTTGACCGTGACGAGCACCCTTTCCAAACCCAGGGGCTTTTCCAAAAAGTCGGCCGCACCCTCGCGGACCGCTTGCGCCGCCTGCTCCACCGTGGCGTGGCCGGAAATCATGACGACCGGAAGGGTCTTGCCTGCAGCCTTGAGCTGGCGCAGCACCTCCAAGCCGTCCATGCCGGGAAGCCTGACGTCCAAGAGCACAAGGTCAAAGACCTCCCGGGAAACCGCCGCCAGCGCTTCTTCTCCCGACGCCACAACGGTCACGGCAAAACCCTCGTCCGCAAGAATTTGGCTCAAGAGCTCGCGGATCCCGGGCTCGTCGTCCACCACCAAAACCGCCGCCCGCCTCACGCCTCACCCCCTGGAATCCGCACCACCGCCCGCACCCCTCCCCCTTCCCGGGGCAAAAGCCGGACCGTCCCGCCATGATCGGTGACGATCCGCAAAACCACCGCCAGGCCGACCCCTGAGCCCCGCCCCTTGGAGGAAAAAAACGGCTGGAACAAAAGCTCCGGGTCCTCCACGGGCAACCCCGCACCCCGGTCCAAAACCTCGAGTACAAACTCGTCCCCTTCCCAAAAGGCTCGAACCACCACCTCCCCCGGGGGTGTGGAAGCCTCCAAGGCGTTGTCCAGGAGGTTCACCAGGACCTGGCGGAAAAGGTCCCTGTCCAGCCACACCTTTTTCTCCCCCAGGGATGCCTCCAAGCGCACCTCCACCCCCGGTTTCACCCCTTGGTACAAGCGCACCACCTGCTCCAGAAAGGGCGTGGTGTCGGTGGGCCGGCGGTGCACCGGGGGCAGCTTGGCGTACCGGGAAAAGGCGTCCAGAAGCTCCTGCATGGACCGAACGTGGTCCACGATGGCGCGGCACCCGGCCGGGATCACATCCCCGAGGTCGTCGCGGCCTTGGACGAAGTGGCGGGCAATACGCTCGGCGGCCAAGCGGATGGGTGTCAAAGGGTTCTTGATTTGATGGGCAATTTGCCGCGCCACCTCGCTCCACGCCGCTTGCCGCTGGGCTCGCAGGAGCTGGGTCACGTCCTCCAAGACCACAACCCACCCCGGCACGTCGGGACCTTGGCCCAAAGCCAGCACCGTGACCTCCACATGCCTGACCAGGCCTCCCGGGTGAAGGGTCAGAGAGCTCCGGTAACCGGACGCCGCCGAGGCCATGACCTCCACCAGGCGCCCCAAGCCGTGCTCGACCAACGCCTCCAGGGGTAGCTCCCCCTCGCCCACGGCGGGCAAGCCGAGGATGGCGGCGGCTGCGGCGTTTCCCCGAACCACGCGCCTTTCCCTGTCCAGCCACAGGATTCCAGCACGAATGGCCGAAAGAACGGCGTCCAGGCGTGCAACCGTTGCTCGCAGCTCCCGCTCGTGGCTTTTGAGGCGGCGCACCATGGAGTTGAAGGAGGCTACCAGGAGGGCCACCTCGTCCTCCCCCGGCACCGGGACCTCGGCAAGCTCGGCCCCTTCCGCAACCGCTGCGGTGGTGGCGGCCAGCGCCATGAGCGGCTCGGTGAAGGACCGGGAGAGGTAAAGCCCCGTCCACACCGCCGCGAACACCACCACCAGGGCAATGCCGCCAAAGGAAAGCACCAGGGTGGCGGTCACCGCTGGGCGCTGGAGCTTCAAGGCCGAATACGAAGCCGCTGCTTGGGCGAGGCGCGCCTGGGCCACAGCCAAGCCCTCGGGCCACACTTCGCCGCAGACCACGACCCCCCCGTCCCCCAGCGGCACCCATGCCCGCACCGCCACCACCCGGCCCACTCGATCCACCCTCGTTCCCGCCGCCGCCAGCTCCGCCGGGGAAAGGGCCGGCAACCGCAGCGCCGCCGCCCGTCGCGGATTCTGGAGCTCCACCACCGTCGCCCCGCCCGAAAGCAACGCCGAAATGTGTCCTTGACCGGAAAAGTGCAGGCGCTCGAGTTCGGCCGTCCGCAACCGCGGCGGCAGGGACGCGAGGCGAGCGGCCATGGCCTCGGCGCACCGCAAACTGCGGCCCTCGCTTTCCTGGCGAACCCCCTCCGCCAGGGCCGCTCCGGCCTCAACAACCGCCTCCACCGGAGCTGAAAACCACGCCGACGACAGGTGGGAAAAAAGCGACGCCGCAAAGGCGGAAATCAGCACCGCTGGAACCAGGATCAAAAGCAGGTAGGAAATCACGAGCTTCATTCGAAAGCGCGAGCCGATGATCCCTAACCGCCGCTCCACGAAAAGCTTGAAGAGGCTGCGCAGGAGCACGAAGAGCACCACCACCATGAGCGTGAGATCGAAGAGCGTGAGCAGAAAAACCAGCAAGCGGTTGGTGAGCTCTTCCGCCGGCAGGTCCCGCAACTTGGCGAGCAGCGCGTACAAACCCGCTCCCAGGACCATGAGCACCAGGTAAACCCCCAACAGGAAACGACCCTGGCGCCGCCAGCGGGCAAAAGAGCGGCGTACCGATCTCATGGCGCCTCCGGGACCGCGCGCGTCACCCACTCCGTCCCCTCGGTCACCGGAATCACCAGCAACTTGTAGCGGGTGAGAAACTCAGCCCTTACCAAAAGCCACAACGGCTCGTGGTGGAGGGGAATGGGAAGCTCCGCTGTGGGCGGCCGGGCGATCCAGTGGAGAGCCTGCTCCAAGCTCGGAGTTTGGGAAGAGGCCAGCACCTCGCCGTCCAGCTCCGCTTGCAGGGAAATGACGGCACTAACAGGATCCTTAGTGGCCCTGACCACCAGCTCGTGGCTGGCTAAACGTTGATCCCACAAGAAACGGCGGTTGCGGAAAAGCTTCATGCGGTAGGTCACGGCCACCGGTGCGCCGCCCACCAGCCCCTCCACCCACTCTTGGGGGACGGGCTTTTCCAAGGCTACCTGGACCAGGAGCCGTCCTGGAGCCGGAGTGAGGCTGACCTCCAACTCCGGTGCAGCCGCCGCCAGGAGCACGATCAGCCCCACCATAGTGTGGCAAAACTACCACAGGGGGAAGAAAAAGGCGAACGGAGGTGAACGCCTGAAGCCTACCCAGCAGCAGCTTGGACCACCGGCTCCAAAGCAAAGGGGCGAACGGAGAGGGGCGTCACCCGCTCCGGCTCGAAGAGCTCCCACGCCTCGGGTTGGGACAAAAGCTCCCGGACCGCCGCCACGTGGAGGGCGTGACCGGCTTTGTGGGCCACCACCCGGGCGCGCAAGGGATACTCGAGGAGGGCAAGATCGCCAATGAGGTCGAGGATCTTGTGGCGAACGAACTCGTCCCGGAACCGCAGACGGCCGGAAAGGACCCGGTGGTCGTCCACGATCACGCAGTTCTCCAAGTTGCCACCGCGGCCCAAACCTCGCGCCCGCAACCCAGCGACCTCCGAAAGGAAACCAAAGGTGCGGGCGGGCGCAATGGCCGAGGCGTAGCGCTCGGGCGAAACCGTAAAGCCCATGCGCTGGTGCCCCACCACCGGTGCCTTGTACCAGACCCGGTACTCCACGGTAAAGGTGGGAGCGGGGTGGAGCTCCACGAACCGATCGCCGTCGGTCACGCGTACCGGCGAAAGCACCCGCACTTCCGGAAACGACGCGTTTTGATCCAGGATGCCGGCGCGCCGGATCATCTGCACGAAAGGCAACGCCGACCCATCCAGCACCGGCACCTCGGGGCCCGAAACGTCAACGAAAACGTTGGTCACGCCGAAAGCGTAGAGAGCCGACATGAGGTGCTCGATGGTGCCCACCTCGGCTCCCCGAACGCCGATGGTGGTGGCGAAGGCAAAATCCCTGGCGTTTTCCGCTCGAGCCGGAACCGCGACACCCAAATCCGTGCGCACGAACACCACCCCGGTTCCCGCGGGAGCCGGGCGAAGGCGGATTTTCACGTGCTCACCGGTATGAATGCCAACCCCTTCCGTTTCCACCGCCCGCGCCAGGGTGCGTTGCCAGGCCATACGACCCTCCCGACCCTGCCCCATGCCAAACCCGTGCCACTCCAGCGCCGGCTTTCGACCCCCTCGAGGTGTGGCTTTTCCGCAAAGGTGTGGCTTCCGTACCACAGGCCGGGCGGTGGTAGACTCCCAGGGCAGGGGGACCTATGCTGCCACCGGTGGATCCCGAGGCGGGGCGCCGCATCAAGGAAGTGCTTTACCGCTTTATGGAGGAGCTGCAAACCACGAAGGCCGCTCTTTACCTTCAGGGGAGCAAGGGCACCTTCGAGCTGGTGGAAGCCTACGGTTTTGGTCGCCGCGAGGCGGTCCTGGCCGAAGTTCCACTGGACCATCCCCTCCACCACTGGGTCCGTCGCCACCGGACGGCACCGGCCGTGGTGCGCAACCTCCTGGACGAGCCGGGCCTGGCGGGGCTCTTGAAGCTTTCCGGAAGCAGTGCTCTGTTGACCGTTCCTTTGGTTAGCGGCGAGAACTTGGTCGGGTTCGTGGATGCCCGCGACCGGGCGGGTGGAAAAGCCTACGGCCCTGAAGAGCTGCGCTTGGCCAAAGTCATCGGCGACCAGCTCCTTTCGGTGCTGGGGGAGGTGGGTTTGGTGGAAGCACCTCCACCCCCCTCGGCACCCGTGGAGACAAAGACCGCCCGAGCGGTCGTGGGCAGGTTCCCTCAAACCATCGCCCGCCTCGCCGGTCTGTGCGGGGCCTTGGCCAACGCCGAAGGGGTAGGAGCCATCAGCCTCACGGTGGCGGAAGGGGCCACGGTGCGGTCGGTGATTTGGTCAGCAACCCCACTGGAAGGCCCCGACCGGGAAGCGTTGGCTCGCCATCAAAGCGAGGTGGCGGCCCAGCAGGGGGTGGGGCTGCCGCCGGTGGAGCGTTGGGCCTTTACCGAAAACCCCTCTTCCGGGCGCGAAGCACGGCGGGAAGAGATCCGCACGGCGATCTTGGCTAAAAATGAGCTCGTCGTTTTAGTTTCCTTCCTCACCCCGGCCGGGGTCTCGGCGGCCCCATTTTCGGCGGCGGTCCGCGGTGTGTGGGAGCTCGCCCAGCAGGAGCAAGCCCTACGCCGGACCGTTCGCAACATGGCGCGGGTGCTCCTGGAACCTGGCGACTTGAGCTTTCCCCACCTGCGCCAGCACTCCCAAGCGGTTTCCGAGCTGGCGCAAAAGATGGCCCAGGAGCTCGGGCTTTCCGATGACGAGGAGGAGCTTGTGACGCTTGCCGGCTACCTCCACGACGTGGGGATGCGGGAGCTGGATTACCAGCGCATTTACCGCTTGGAAAGACCTCAAGAAATGGAGCGCCGCCTCTACCAGCGCCACCCGGTGGTTGGGGCACGGATCCTGGAGGAAACCGCCTACCCGGGCCTTGCCGAAGCCGTGCGCCACCATCACGAGCGCTGGGATGGGACCGGATACCCCCAGCGACTTGCGGGTCCCACCATCCCCCTCGCTTCCCGCATCGTGCACTTGGCCGAAGTGTACGACGTGCTCACCTCGTCCGCCTCGTACAAACGCCCGGTCAGCCGGGAGCAAGCGTTGGCCATTATCCAGCGGGACGCCGGCCGGCAGTTCGACCCAAACCTCGTGCCGGTGTTGGCCAAGGTGGTAGGGGCATGAAGGTCCTAGCTCAAAACCGCAAGGCCCGCTTCGAGTACGAGTTCCTCGAGCGGCTGGTGGCGGGGATCGCCCTCACAGGCAGCGAGGTAAAGTCGGTGCGGGAGGGGCGGGTGAACCTCCAGGACGGGTACGTGGACTTCGAGGGCGGGGAAGCGTTCTTGGTGAACGTCCACATCGCCCCTTACACCAACGCCGGCTACGCGGGCCATGACCCCATGCGCCGGCGCAAGCTGCTCCTCCACAAGCGGGAAATCAAGCGCCTTTCCGGCAAGGTCCAGGAAAAGGGGCTGACCCTCATCCCCTTGGCCATCGGGCTCGAGGGTAACTGGATCAAGGTGGAGCTGGCACTGGCGAGAGGCAAAAAGCTCCACGACAAGCGGGAAACCCTCAAGCGGCGGGAGCTGGCACGGGAAGCGGAAGCTGCCATGAAAAACTACCGTTGAGGCGAAAAGTCGCTGCCTCCAGGCCCAACTGGGAAAACCCCGCGGGTCCAAGCCAGGGCAAGGCAGGCGAGGGTCTTGGCGTCGCGAATGACCCCGCGAGCGACGGCGGAAGCCATTTCCTCACGGCTGAGGGTAGCCATGGCCAGCTCCTCGTCTTCGTCGGGGTGGGCGGGGCCCGATTCCAAGCCTTGGGCCAAAAAAGCGTAAAGCTTTTCGTCACAAAACCCCGGCGCCGAGTAGAAGCACCCGAGAGGCACGAGCTCCCCCCGCAATCCCGTTTCCTCCGCCAGTTCCCGGGCGGCACAGTCCCTGGGGTCTTCCCCCGGGCGGAGGGTCCCGGCCGGAAGCTCCAGGAGCTCCTCCCCCACGGCAAAACGGAACTGCCGCACCATCACGACCTTCCCGTCCGCAGAAAGCGGCAGAACCACCACCGCTCCCGGGTGCCGCACCACCTCCCGTACCGCTTCCCCTCCCCTTTCAAGTTCCACGCGATGGACCTCGAGGCGCAGGAGCTTGCCTTCGTACGGCACATGCACGGCCCGGCTTTTTTCCACGCACGACCCCCCGGCAGCTTTCCCTCATCCGCTGCCAGCGGTAAGATAGCTCCTTTGGGTGGGAGAAATGAAAGACGTCATTGCCATTCGTGGCGCCAGGCAACACAACCTCAAGAACATCAACGTGGACATCCCCAGGAACAAACTGGTGGTGATTACCGGCGTTTCCGGGTCGGGGAAGTCCTCCCTGGCCTTCGACACCCTCTTTGCCGAAGGTCAGCGCCGCTACGTGGAGTCCCTTTCGGCTTACGCCCGGCAGTTTTTGGAGCAAATGGACAAGCCCGACGTGGATGTCATCGAGGGGCTCTCCCCAGCCATTTCCATCGAGCAGAAGACGGTCTCCAAAAACCCCCGCTCCACCGTCGGCACGGTCACCGAAATTTACGACTACCTGCGGCTCCTTTACGCCTCCATTGGCGAGGTTTTTTGCCCCGACTGCGGTATCCCCATTGCCGGGCAGACGGTCCAGCAAATGGTGGACCGGATCGTTAGCTTGCCCGCAGGCACACGGTTTTTGGTCCTGGCCCCGCTGACGCAAGCAAAAAAGGGCGAGCACCGCAAGCTTTTCGAGCACATGGCGCGGGAAGGGTTCGTGCGCGCCCGGGTCAACGGCGAGCTGGTGGAGGTGGCCAACCCCCCTGAGCTGGACAGGAAGAAAAAGCACACCATCGAGGTGGTGGTAGACCGCCTGGAGGTTCGGGGGGATTTGGCCCAGCGCCTCGCCGATTCCCTGGAAACGGCGCTCCGGGTGGGCGATGGCCTCGTGCGCATCGCCCCCAAAGGCGGCGAGGAGTTCGTGCTTTCCTCCCGTCACGCCTGTCCGGAGTGCGGTTTTTCCCTCTTCGAGCTTTCGCCGCGCCTCTTTTCCTTCAACTCCCCCCAAGGGGCTTGCCCTACCTGCACCGGCCTCGGCACCGTCCAGGAAATTGACCCCGCAAAGCTGGTGGTGGACCCGCAGCGCTCCCTGGCGGCCGGGGCGGTCGCGGGCATTGCCGAGTCGAGCCGCTCCTTCCGCTGGCGCCAGCTGCAAACCCTCGCCAAGGCCATCGGCTTTTCCCTCCACGCCCCCTGGCAGAGCCTTCCCGAACGCGTGCGCCGCGCGGTGCTTTACGGCACGAGCCAAGAACTCCGCTTCGAGTTCGTGGGGGATCGCTCCACCTGGGCCTACCGCGCCCCTTTCGAGGGTCTCGTGCCTGCCCTGGAGCGCAAGTACCGGGAAACCCACTCGCCGGAAGTGCGGGGCGAAATCGAGCGCTTCATGTCCCAAAAGCCGTGCCCGGCATGCGGCGGGAAGCGTTTGCGCCGGGAAGCGCTCGCCGTCAAGGTTTACGGCAAAACCATTCACGACGTGGTGGAGCTTTCGGTGCGGGAGGCTTTGGCGTGGTTTTCCGCCTTGGCCCTTTCACCGCGGGAGCACCACATCGCCGGCAAGGTCCTCAAAGAAATCCGCGACCGCTTGGAGTTTCTCGCCGCTGTGGGCCTCGATTACCTCACCCTTTGCCGCACCTCCGGCACCCTTTCCGGCGGCGAAGCCCAGCGCATTCGCTTGGCCACCCAAATTGGCTCCAAGCTCATGGGCGTTCTGTACGTCCTGGACGAGCCCTCCATCGGCTTGCACCAGCGGGACAACCGCAAGCTCCTGGCCACCCTCAAGGGCATGCGGGATTTGGGCAACACCGTTGTCGTCGTGGAACACGACGAGGAAACCATGCGGGAAGCGGACTGGATCGTGGACCTCGGTCCCGGGGCCGGGATCCACGGGGGGGAAGTGGTGGCCGAAGGCCCACCGGAGGCGATCCCCACCTTCCCCCGCTCCCTCACCGGGCGCTACCTGGCGGGGGAGCTCACGATTCCGGTGCCACCCTCCCGACGTCCAGGTACCGGCAGAAAGCTCGTGGTCCACGGGGCGCGGGAGCACAACCTCAAGAACCTTACCGTGGCTTTCCCCTTAGGCACGTTCATTTGCGTCACCGGTGTATCGGGCTCCGGGAAATCCACGCTCGTGAACGAGATCCTCTACAAAGCTTGCGCCCGCCATCTCTACAAGGCTCTCGACACCCCTGGCGCCCACGACCGCATTTCGGGGCTCGAAGCCATTGACAAGGTCGTGGCCATTGACCAATCGCCCATCGGCCGGACCCCTCGCTCCAACCCCGCCACGTACACCAAGGTTTTCGACCCCATCCGCGAGCTCTTCGCCCTGACCCCCGAGGCCCGTGCCCGCGGCTACAAACCTGGGAGGTTTTCCTTCAACGTCCGGGGTGGACGGTGCGAGGCTTGCGCTGGTGACGGGCAAATCAAGATCGAGATGCACTTTTTGCCCGACGTTTACGTCACGTGCGAGGTGTGCAAGGGCAAACGCTACAGCCGCGAAACCTTGGAGGTAAGGTACAAGGGTCTTTCCATCGCCGACGTCTTGGACCTTACGGCCGAACAAGCCCGGGAGCTTTTTGCCGCGCACCCCCAAATCACCCGCATTCTCGACACCCTCATGGCCGTGGGACTGGGGTACATCAAACTGGGCCAGCCCGCCACCACCCTTTCCGGCGGGGAGGCCCAGCGCATCAAGCTTTCCCGAGAATTGGCCCGGCGCGCCACCGGCTCTACCCTTTATATCCTCGACGAGCCCACCACTGGCCTTCACTTCGACGACGTGAAAAAGCTTCTCGCCGTGCTCCACACCCTCGTGGATCGGGGCAACACGGTGGTGGTCATCGAGCACAACTTGGACGTCATCAAGACCGCCGACTGGATCGTGGACCTGGGTCCCGAGGGCGGCGACGAGGGAGGGTACCTGGTGGCCGAAGGCACCCCCGAGCACGTGGCGCAAAACCCCGAGAGCTGGACCGGGAGGTACCTTGCGCCGCTTTTGGGCTTGCCTGCTGCCCAAGCGGTTTGAGGCGTCAGTACAGGTAGGGGAAAAACTTAGCCACCGCCAGGCAGTAGGAACCGTAGGACGGGTACGTTTGCAAGAGCAACCGCTCCTCTACAGCTGCCTTGCGGTCAAAAAACGCGAACACCACCACCGCCCACAAAGTACCGGGCCAGGAACGCCCCAGGAGGGCGCAACCCCAAGCCGCGAGGATCCCGCCGGTGTCCATCGGGTGCCCCATGAAGCGGTAGGGACCTCGGGTGCGAAGGCTTGCGTCCAACTTGGGAACCGGCAGCGGAGTGAGGGCCTTGCCCAAGGACCACGCCCCCGCGAGGACCAGCAACCCCCCACCCAGCAGAACCGCCCCTGAAACCAAAGACCAGCGTCCCGGCTGCCATGAACCGGTAACGCGGGAATGGCGGCGGCAAGGGCCAAAGTGGGGACCCGCCCGAAAACCCAGCCAAGCCCTCGGAACCCCTCACCGTCCCGCCGTGCCACCCCTGCAGTCTACCAGCGCGGATACCGTCTCCGCGCCCAAAAACCACGCCGCCACCGTCGGAGGGCGAAACAGTTTGGGGAATACCGAGGTTCGCCTTAGCAGTTTTGGTTTTCGGGGAGTTTCCGGCTTATGAGAGTGGCGGGTCTTTTCTTTTGGGCAACGGCGGCCATCGCCGGATCGGTGCAGCAGCCTTGCACCGTGCTTCCCCAGGGCGAGGTGAGGTACGACGAAAGTGGCTCAGGCAAGCCCGCACCGTGGCCGCCGCGCGAAACCCTTCCCGCACCCCCCGCCGCGGGGAGACTCCTGCCCGGAACCTATTGGGTTCGCTTTGCCGCCGTCAACCCCACGGGCCAGCCCGTACCGTGCGTGTTCCACGCCGGCCGTTTTCCACCTCTGGCCGAGCTCTTTGCACCCGGATCCCAGGAACCTGCGGCCAGCACGGGCTGGCTTCTGCCCCTCGCCCAGCGGGCCATGGCCAACCCGCAACCGGTGTTGCCGGCCACCTTGGAGCCCGGTGTTACGTGGTTTTACCTCCGCCTCTTTGTCCCCGCCCACCCTCTCAGGCTCGCCGAGCCCGGGGGCGTAAGCGGGCAAACCCTGGCCGCGTTTTTGCAGGAAACTCGCCGCTTCGACCACCTCAACGGCATTTACGGCGGCATCATGCTCGCCGTTGTCCTGTACAACCTCTTCCTCTTCTTTTCCCTGCGCGATCGCCTCCACCTCCTTTACGTCCTCTACGCCACCGCCTTTGGCATGATTTGGCTCATCCGCGCCCGCATGGCCCTAGTTTTCCTGTGGCCCCAGGCTCCCATTTGGGACGCCCAGGCTCATTACTACGCCATCGCTCTCGCCATCGTGACCGGAAACGCTTTTACCTCGGCATTTCTCGACCTTCGCCAGAACGCCCCTGCGCTTCGCAGGGCTCTCTTGGCCACCAGCGCCGCAGCCGTGCTCCTTTTGGCGCTGTGCGCGGTCCAAAAGTTCGTTTGGGTGGAAAACCCTCTGGCATTCACCGCCCTCGCCGCTTGTGGCCTGTACGTGGCGGCAGGCATCGTGCGGCTCCGACAAGGGAGCGTCGTCGCCCGCTATTTCCTTTTGGCCACAGGTGCGGTCATCGTGGGCACGGTGGCGTACACCCTCACCTTCTTCGGGGTCCTCCCGGTCACTTTCCTTACCGCCAACTCGGCCCAGCTCGGCTCCGCTGCCGAAATGGTGCTCTTGGCCTTTGCCTTGGGCCACAAAATCCGGACCCTGCTCAACGAAAAGGACGTCGCCGAAACGGAATCCCGCACTGACGCCCTCACCGGTCTCGCCAACCGCCGCCATTGGGACGAGCTCGTGGACGAAGAGTGGCGACGAGCGTTCCGCCAGGGCACGACCCTGGCCGTGATGCTCGTGGACGTGGACCACTTCAAGGAATTCAACGATGCCCTGGGGCACCAAGCCGGCGACGAGCTCCTTAGGGTGCTGAGTGAGCAGCTCCGAGGCCACTGCCGGCGCCCAGGGGAGGTGGCGGCTCGCTACGGCGGGGAGGAGTTCGCGCTGCTGCTGCCGGGACTTTCGGGCAAGCAGGCAGGCGAGGTGGCCGCACGACTGCGGGAGCACATACAAGCGAGTGCCTGGCCCCACCCCAGCTCACCGGTGGCCGCGGTGGTCACGGTGTCCTGCGGAGTGGCCGTGGCCAAACCTGCGGAGGGGGTGGATCCGGTGAGCCTCGTTCGTGAGGCCGATGAGGCGCTGTACCTCGCCAAGCAGTTGGGCCGAAATCAGGTGTGCGTCCGTACCGCTTCGGGTACGTTCCCCCGCGCCGTGGGCGTTTGAGCTCACGGGCGGCAGGAGAGCCCTCGAGGCCCGGACGGAGTCCGCCAGCCCTCGTCCTTCGCCAATCCCTACCGAACGTGGTACAACGACGCCTATGACGCGGGTCGCGATTCTCGGGGTTCCCATGGACCTTGGGCAGAGCCGGCGGGGCACGGACATGGGGCCTTCGGCCATCCGCTATGCCAGGCTTGCCGAAGCCCTCACGAACTTGGGCCACACCGTGGAGGACCTGGGGGACGTGCGGGTGCCGGTGGTGGAAAGCTTGGGAGGTGGCGATCGCCGCGAGCGGGGTGGCATGGCCTACGTGGGAGCCATCCGCACCGCCTGCCGAAAAGCCGCTGAAACCATTATGGGCTTGGACCCCTCAGTGTTCCCCATCGTCCTCGGCGGGGACCACTCCGTTGCCCTGGGCTCGGTGGCAGGGGTTGCGTCGTTTGACCAAACCGGGCTCATCTGGGTGGATGCCCACGCCGACTGCAACACCCCCGAAACGTCCCCCTCGGGGAACGTGCACGGCATGCCCCTCGCCGCTCTCTGCGGTTTTGGAGACGAGCGCCTGCGCTCCCTCTTCGACCGCCGCCAGGCCGTGGTGCGGCCGGAAAACGTGGTATTGGTGGGGGTTCGCAGCGTAGATCCGGGAGAGCGGGAGCTCCTCGCCCATGCGGGGATTACGGTTTTCACCATGAAAGAGGTGGACCGCTTGGGCATTGCCCGTATTGCCGACGCAGTGGCCGCCCGCTTGGGGCACCTGCCGCGGGTTCACGTTTCCCTGGACGCCGACGTCATGGACCCCGAGGAAGCTCCGGGCGTGGGCACCCCCGTGGCCGGGGGGCTCACGTACCGGGAAGCCCACCTCTTGATGGAGCTTCTGGCCGACTGGGGGAAGGTCACGAGCCTGGATCTGGTGGAGGTCAACCCCATCCTGGACCGGCGCAACCGCACCGCGTCCCTCATGGTGGAGCTGGCCGCCTCCCTTTTGGGCAAGCGTATCCTTTGAGCCCTACCGCCAAGGGGTTCGAGGGCTACGTTGCCAAGGAGCTTTCCAGGAGGGCCGGGAGCTCGCGGAAAAAGATCCCCTTGGGCAGCACCACGGCCCCCGCCTGGCGCAGGCGGGCCCACGAAGCCGCGCCGGTGTGGGAAGCAAAAGCCAAAACCTGGACACCCTGGGCGGCAAGGCTGACAACGAGCTCGGCTCCTGTGGCGTCGAGGTCCACGATGACCACTTTGGGCGGCGAGGCATCCTGCTCCACGGCAACCCGCACCGGTGTCAAGCCCAAAGAGCGAAGGGCCGCCTCCACCGTCGCGTAAAGGAAAAGGTTGGGGACCAGAACCCCCACCTCAGCCACCCAGCACCTCTCGCGCACGATCGGGGAAGTCAGTGGTGATGGATGCCACCCCCAGGCGGGCGAGTTCCCGCAGGCGCTGGGCTCGGTTCACCGTCCACGGGTTGAGGGGAACTTTGGAGTCGAGCAGGGATTCCACCAGGTGGTGATGGGGGGAAAGCTCCACACCCTCAGGAATACGCGCCGGAACCTTGTCGGTCACCCACGAAAAGCCTGCCCGAGGCAAGACCGCGCGCACGAGGCTCAAAACCCTCAAGGACGAGGACAGGACCTTCAGGTGCGGCACAGGCTCCAAGAGGCGTTGGAGCGGATCCAGCAGCGGCACGAGAGCCTCCCGGGCCAAAGGTTTGACCTCCACGAAAAGGTACCGGCTCGGAGGTACCGCTGCCACCACCTCGGCCAAGGAAGGGACCCGGTGGTGGGCCAGCTCGCTGAGGGACCACTGGGCAAGAGGGCGGCCATGGCGGCGGAGATCGTGGTGGCAAACCCAAACGCCCTCCCGGCAGGGGCGCACGTCCACCTCCACACCATCGGCGCCAGCCTGGAGCGCCGCCTCCACGGCTTCGAGGGTGTTTTCGGCGAAACGCCCGGCAAACCCCCGGTGCCCGATGACCAGCGGCCGCTTCATGCCAGGATGGAGTAGCCGCCGTCCACGACGATGGTTTGTCCGTGAATCATGGAGGCAAACTCCGTGCACAGGAACACCACGGCGTTGGCCACGTCCTGGGGGGTAATGAGGCGGCCGGCGGGGGTGCGGCGCCGGGACTCCTCCAGCAGCTGCTCGCGGTTGGGGAAGTGCTTGAGGGCGTCGGTATCCACGGTCCCGGCCGAAACCGCGTTGACCCGCACCCCTTTGCCGGCGAGCTCGCACGCCAGGTGCCGCACCATGGACTCGAGAGCCGCTTTCGACGCTCCCACCGCGGTGTAGTTGGGAATCGCCCGCACCGCCCCCAGCGACGACACCGCCACCACCACCTTTTCGCCGTTGGCCGGCAGCTCCAAGAAGTGCTGGACCAACGGCAAAAGGGCGAGGGCATTGATGTCCATGGTCCAGTGCAGGTGGTGAAGGGTGAGCTCGGTGGCCGGCTTCAAAACCCCAGAAGCGGCGTTGGAAACCAAAATTTCCAGGCCCCCCCAATGCTCTCGGATCTCAGCAAACATCCGCTCCACGTGCACCTCGTCGGCGACGTTGGCCTTGAGGAGGAGGGCCTTGGCGCCGCGAGCCTCGATTTCCTTCGCCACCCCCTCCGCCGGCTGGCGATGGCGGAAAAAGTTGATCGCCACATCCACCTTGAAGTCCGCAAGGGAAAGGGCAATGGCCCGCCCGATGCCGCGGGATGCACCGGTCACCAGGGCCCGCTTGCCCCGCAATCGCAAATCCATAGAGCGTTTCCTCCCCTGGGCGAACTCTACCGTAACGCCCGGCGGGCGGCAAGGCTTTGGTAGAATAGCGGCGCGGCACGTGCCGCCTCGTGGGAGGTTTTGAATGCAAATCGTGGCAACAGAGCTGCGGCCGGGTCAAATCATCGTCCACAACGGGCAGCTCCACCGGGTGCTGTCGGTGGTCCACATTACCCCCGGAAACTGGCGGGGCATGGTCCAGTGCAAGCTACGCAACCTCAAAACCGGCAACCAGCTGGAGCACCGCTTCCGCTCCGAGGACCGGGTCGAGAAGGCGACGCTCGATACCCACGAAATGCAGTACCTTTACTCCGACAACTCCGGCCACCACTTCATGAACATGGAAACGTACGAGCAGGTGGCGTTGAGCGACGAGGTCTTGGGGGATGCCCTCTCCTACCTCCTCCCCGACACCGTGGTCACCGTTGACTTTTACGAAGGTAACCCCGTTTCCGTGGAGCTTCCCAACACCGTGGTGCTCACGGTGGTGGAAACTGAGCCGCCCTTGAAAGGGGCTACCGCTGCCGGCGGGTCCAAGCCCGCCAAGCTGGAAACCGGTCTCGTGGTCCAGGTGCCCATGTTCGTGGAAAACGGCACCAAAATCGTGGTGGACACCCGCACCGGCGAGTACGTTTCCCGCGCCTAAAGGTCAAAAGAGGGAAACCCCCGTCAGGACGACCGTGGGTCCCTTGCCCCGATCGGGGTAGGCCACTTCCACCCGAACCACCCGCAGGATTGCGGCCCGGGTGATCTCCCCCAGGATCCCCACGCCCAGGTCCCGGCGCCATCCCCCCGTGCCCGGCCCTACACGCGCCCCCCAAGTCCTGCCAGCGTCGGCAAAAACCACCACCCCCAGCACCGCGAGGTGCAGCACCTCCCCCGTGAGGCGCTGCCGCCATTCGGCGTTGAAAACCGCTCGGGAGGTGCCGTCAAAGGTATCGGGGTCCCATCCCCGCAGCCCGGTGTTGGCTCCCAGGGTGAGCTGCCGGTCCAAGCCCAGGCGGTGCCCCACCTCCACCACGCCTCGCACACGAAACCCCCGCTCGCCCACCTGGGCGAGACCAGCCTCCAGGCGGGTAACCCCGTCCCGAAGCTGCCCCCGCTCGAAGCGGCCGTCGCTTGCCAGGCTCCACCAGCGGTAAAGGGTGCCCGCCAGGTTGGCCTGGAAGTAGCGCCCGCTGTACGGAACCCGAACCCGGTCACCTCCCAGCGCCGGGAGCGAAACCCCGAGCTCGAGGACGACGTTGGGACCCAACGGCAAGTCTTCCTGCCGCCACCAGCCCCGAAACCCCTGAACCACCCGCCAGCGGCTGGATTGGCTTTCGAACCCCACTTTAAAGCCCACGAGCTCGCGGTCCTCTAGCTCCGGGTAGGCGCCGCCAGTACGGTAGCTCCAGCGGGAGAACGCGGCACGCTCGCCAAAGATCCCCACCTTGAGGAGCCTGGTGGTCGCACCGTCACCCGGGAGCCGGAGACCGCCCCACACCACCAGGGAGCGGCGGAGGGCATCGCCGGAAACCACCTTTTTCCCCGAAGCCCAAAGGTGCTCCACGAGGCTTTCCCGGCGGTACTCGATCCCTCCGGCTCGGGCCGTCGCCAAGGAGTAAAAGGGGTAGACAAGGGAAAACTGGTCGGCGGTGCCGTCGGAAGCTTCCCTGTGGCTGGCGGAAAGCTGCCAGCGGGTCCCCAAGAACAGAGGATCGGCGTAGCCGGCCGTCACCGAGTCCCGCTCGGGATCGGAGCGGGCATCCAAAAACACGGTCTTGCCCCAGCCCAAGAAGTTCTGCTCGGAGAGGGAAACCCCGGCCTTCTGGCGATGGCCGAAGCGCCCGTAGTTGATCGAAGCTTCAAGGGTGAACTGGTCGTGGGTTTCCACGAACACCTCGACCCCTCCGGGAACCGGACGAGCGGAAATGTAAACGGGGTTCAAAAACCCCAGAGATCGCAGGAGCCGCTCGCTTTCCGCGGCAAGTTCCGGGTCCCAGGGATCCCCTTCCTTGAACAGCAAGAGCGATCGGATGAAGCGTTCGCGCGTGAGCATGTGGAGGGCGTTGGCGGCGCGGTACGGCCAGGCGGAGGTTTTGGGGTCCGAGGTGTCGAACACATCGTGCCGAATGACGTGGATAGCTTGGATTTTGGCGCCGGAAAGCGGCTGGGCTTCCAGCTTGAGGGCAAGCAAGACCAACACGGTCGTGATCACGCGACCCATTGTACGGTCAGGCCCCGCCCGCTCCTGTGAACCGGCTCACGCCCGGCGCCACGCGCACGCGAGAACTCCCGCCGGCAGCTCCACCGGCAAGCCTGAAAAACCAGCCGGCCGCAAGGCCGCAAGCGCCCCGGACGACAGCTCCTCGCTCACGAAGCCGTTGGCAAAGGCAAAGGTCCCGCCGCGGGTTTTCGTGTCATCGAAAGGCGGCATCAACCCCTCCCGCTGCTGGGCTTCGTACCACCTCCGGCGGGCTTCCCGAGCTCCGGGACCGTAGGCGGTGACCAGAAGCGCACCCCCGGGAGCCACAAGCTCCGCCAGGGAGGCCACCATCCTCTGGCGAACCTCGTCGCTGCCCAGGGAGCCCAGGGTGGCTTGGGCAAAAATCACCGTGTGCCAAAACCGGCGGCGAAGGGGGGTGCAAGGCCGTCCCCAGCAACCCAAAAAACCGGAAGTCCTCTCCCTTGCGCGGCCTTGAGATAGCGGGGAACCAAGCCCATCCCCAAAACCGGCCCGCCGGCCACTGCAAGGGCCGCCAAGATCCTCCCCGCCCCACACCCCACCTCCACAAGGGGGAGCCGCACGTGAGCCCGAAGCCAGGCCAGCTCCTCGTCCAGGAGCCTCTGGAACTCGGGCGGCGCCAGGGCGTACGCCCGCACGACCCAATCCGGGTGGTGGGCGTCGCGGTAGCGCAGGAAGGACTCCACGGAAGGAAGTGTACCTAATGTAAGATGCCCGGCTCGGAGGCACCCATGCGCGTCGTGACCTCGGTGCTGGAGCTCATTGGCCAAACGCCGCTTTTGCGTTTGGCCGAGCTAGAAGACGGTGGCGGCGAAATTTGGGCCAAGCTGGAAACCGCCAACCCCGGCGGCTCGGTGAAAGACCGCATCGGCCTTGGCATGGTGCGGGCCGCCGAAGAGGACGGCCGCCTGCGCCCGGGCGGTACGATCGTGGAGGCCACGGCCGGCAACACCGGCATCGGTTTGGCCCTGGTGGGCGCGCGGCGCGGGTACCGGGTCATTCTCGTGGTCCCGGAAAAATACTCGGTAGAAAAGCAAAAGCTCATGCGCGCCCTGGGCGCTGAGGTAGTCCTCACACCCACCGAAGAGGGCATGGCGGGGGCCCAAGCGCGGGCGCGGGCCATCGCTTCGGAAATCCCCGGCGCCGTGTACGTGGACCAGTTCTCCAACCCCGCCAACCCCAAGGCCCATGAGCTCACCACCGGGCCGGAAATTTACGAGCAAACGGGGGGCAAGCTGGACGCCATCGTGGTCGGGTGCGGCTCGGGGGGTACGTTCATGGGAGCCGTGCGCTACCTCAAATCGCGCGCGCCGGGGCTTTACGCCGTAGCCGTGGAGCCCCAAGGCTCGGTCTTGGGAGGCGGTCCTCCCGGCTCGCACCTGGTGGAGGGGATCGGCATGGACGAAATCCCCCCCATCATGGACCGGAGCTTAGCCGACGAGGTCATGACGATCCCCGACCCCGAAGCCTTTGCTATGGTCAGGCGCTTGGCCCGGGAGTGCGGGGTACTGGCCGGGTCATCGGCGGGCGCCAACGTGGCGGCAGCCGTGCGCCTGGCCCGCCGGCTGGGCCCCGGCACGCGCGTGGTGACGGTCATCCCCGACTCCTGCGAGCGCTACCTTTCCAAAAACATCTTGGACTTGTTTGCGGAGGCGTCATGAAGGAAAAAACCCTGTGCGTGCACGCTGGGCCGGGCCCGGACCCGGCTACCGGTGCCGTCAACACCCCCATTTACGCCACCTCCACGTACGCCTATGCCGAGTTCGGCCGCCACCGGGGGTGGGAGTACTCCCGCACCGCCAACCCAACCCGCGTTGCCCTCGAAAAAGCCGTGGCCGAACTGGAAGGAGGGGCCGACGCCTGCGCCTTCGCCTCGGGGATGGCAGCCATCGATGCCCTCACCGACCTCTTGGCTCCCGGCGACCACATCCTTGCCTCCCATAACCTCTACGGCGGCACCTACCGCCTCTTCACCACCGTCACCGCCCGCCACGGGGTGGAGGTGGACTTCGTGGACGCCACCGATCCCCAGGTCCTGGCCGAGAGCTTCCGCCCGACCACGCGCATGCTGTTCTTGGAATCCCCAACCAACCCGCTGATGAACGTGGTGGACTTGGGCGCCGCTTCGCGCCTGGCCCACGCCCGCGGGGTGCTGGTGGTGGTGGACAACACGTTTCTCTCGCCCATCTTGCAAAAGCCTTTGGAGCTTGGAGCCGACGTGGTCGTGCACTCCACCACCAAGTACCTCAACGGCCACTCGGACGCCGTGGGCGGGGTGGTGGTGACCAAAACCGCCGAGTTGGGAGTGGAGCTGCACCGAATCCAAAACAGCGCCGGCGCGGTCATGGGACCCTTCGATGCCTACCTGGTTTTGCGGGGTCTACGGACCCTGGCGGTCCGCATGGCGGCTCACGAGGAAGGGGGGCGAGCGGTGGCGGCGTTTTTGGAGCAGCACCCTAAGGTTGGCCGCGTGTTTTACCCTGGCCTTGCCTCCCACCCTCAGCACGAGCTGGCGAAAAAGCAGCAGAAGGGCTTTGGGGCCATGGTGGCTTTCGATGTGGGCAGCCTGCAAGCGGCCGCCACCGTGTGCAACAAGGTCAAGCTCTTCACCCTTGCGGAATCCCTGGGAGGCGTGGAGTCTTTCATTTCCCACCCGGCCACCATGACCCATGCTTCCGTCCCCCGTGAAGAGCGGGAGCGACTGGGCATTACTGATGGCCTTCTGCGGCTGTCGGTGGGGATCGAGGACCCCCGGGACCTGGTTGCCGATCTGGAGCTGGCCCTGGCGGAGCTTTAAGCTGCCGCTTCCAGCTCCCGGGACGTGAACACCAAAAACCCCTGGCGCTCGGCCTCTTCCCGAACGCCGGCATCGGGCATGTGCGTGACAAGCACGCCCCGGGCCACTTCGGTGCCCCACTGCTCCCGCGTCCTCGCCATAAGCTTGGCCAGCTCTGCCAGGTGCTTGCTTCCCAACTGCACCTTGGCCTCGCCCACGAGGCGCAGGGTTGCGCCTTCGGCGGTGCGCACCAGGCCCCAGAGGTTGACCTGAACCTTTTTACCGCGCACCTTCAGCCACAGGCGATCGAGGGGCTCCACGACCTCCCAGCCGAAACGCTCCTTGAGTAGGCGGGGAAGGGTCCGACACGCCAGGTTTTCCAGCGTGTACCCCACGGTGTGGGTCAGCCCGCCGATGGCCTTGTGAACCTGCCGGAACTCCTCCCGGACCTCCTTGCGGAAGTTGGTGAACTCCTCGGTCAGGCGATCGAGCTGGGATTGGGTGCGTCGCTGGGCCGCCGCCAGCTCGCGCACCTCGGCTTCCGTGCGGGCTTGGGCGTCCCGCAGCTCCTGGATGGCCACCTCGGTGCGGGCTTGGGCGTCCCGGAGCTCCTGAATCGCCACCTCCGTGCGGGCCTGGGCGTCCCGCAGCTCCTGGATGGCCACCTCGGTGCGGGCTTGGGCGTCCCGCAGCTCCTGAATCGCCACCTCGGTCCGCGTTTGCGCCGCCGTCAACTCCGCTTGATGAACCGCCAACTCCTCCACGCGCTTTTCCGTGCGGGCTTGGGCGTCCCGCAGCTCCTGGATGGCCA
>JBAMMG010000058.1:21942-29683 GCA_039793905.1 Thermoanaerobaculum sp.
TCCTCCACGCGCTTTTCCGTGCGGGCTTGGGCGTCCCGCAGCTCCTGGATGGCCACCTCGGTCCGCGCTTGCGCCGCCGCCAATTCCGCCTGGGCCGCTGCCAGCTCGTGTACCCGTTGTTCCGTTCGCGCTTGCGCCTGGGCAAGCTCGGCAAGAGCTTTTTTGACCTCGTCGAGGCCGTCATGGAGGCGCTGGACATCCCCCCGCGTGACCTGGCTTTCGGTGCGCTCGTAAAGCATGGTGAAGCCCCGCACCAGCACCTCAGCCAAACGGGGGCTTACCTCTTTGCCTTCCAGCTCCAGGAGCTCTTCCAAAACCTCACCTAAGGGCACTGCCGCCTCCTGAGAGAGTTTACCACCCGCAACTCACCCCCGGGCCAACTCGTGGGCCAAGGTGTGGTAGCGCTCGTGAGCCCCCGCAAAGCGTTCCCGCTCCACTTTTTCGAATCCCGTAGCCAGCTCCGCAAGTTCTGCCGCACCGAGGACCTGCTGGGCCATGGGAAACAGCACGTTGTTTTCCTTGTAAATGTGCTGCTCGATGAGGTCGGCCCAACCAGCAAGGCCGTCAGCTACCGCCCGCGCCGCGTTCGCGTCGCCAGCCGCAGCCGCATCCAGGTTGGCGGCAGCCTGGCGCACGTAGCCCCGACCCTGCTCGTGCTCAAAGAGCATGACCGCCACGGGACCCATTTCCCGAGAAAAGCCTTTCGTTTCCAGGCGGGCAAAAAGCAGGTCCTCCTCTTTCCCGTGGTGGCAGGCATCGGCAAAGGTGCGGATGAAGTCCACGATTTGTTCGACCTTCTCCCTCCGGAAGCCGTGGCCTTGGCGAATGGCCGCTGCCTCCCGGCGAGCCGCGCTCGCCACCAAAAGGATCACATCGTGCTCGTGCATGAGGGTTTCGATAGGGTTCATGTTCCACCTCCTGGCCGAAAGCTATCGCCGTTGGGTTGGACCGTCTTTGCGGTGGCGCAAAGTGCCCTACACTTCACCCGTGGAGCTTGCGGCACCGGTTCTCGCCGTCTGCGGCTTTTCGGGAAGCGGCAAAACCACGCTTTTGGAAAGTCTCATCCCCCGCCTGCGGCACCAGGGTCTCGTGGTCGGGGTCATCAAGCACGACGCCCACGGCGTTACCGTGGATTACCCGGGAAAGGACTCAGATCGCCTCTTTCAAGCCGGGGCTGAGGTTTTCTTGCGCGCCCCCAACGAGACCTTTGCCCGCTTCCACCCCGATCCCCGGAGGGACTTGCTATGGGCCTTGGACCTTCTTTCTCGCCAGGTGGACCTCATCCTGGTGGAAGGCCACAAGGACACGCCCCTACCTAAAGTTTGGCTCGAGCATCCGGAAAACCCCGAGGTTCCGCCGGGGGTCACCCACGTGGTGGCTCGCCTTGCCTGGGGTCAGGACCGCACGGGCGAGGCCCTGGCCGTGATCCTTCGGTTGGTGAGGGAAAACCAACCCCCACTCTGGGTCGGGGTTCTTATGGGGGGCGAAAGCTCCCGCATGGGGAGCCCCAAGCAGCTTGTGCTCGTGGGAAGCCGCAGCGCCCTTGGCCGCCTCGCCGAGCTCCTTGCCGCCCACACCAGCAGGGTTGCGTACCTGGGAAGCGGCCCCCTTCCAACCGACGCGCCGCAGGCCCCGCAAATCCCGGACCCACCCGGGCCTAGGGGGCCTTTGGCAGGGATGGTGGCAGCCCTCCGCTGGCAACCCTTGGCGCGCTGGCTTTTCGTGCCGGTAGATGCGGTGGCGGCCACGGAAGAGTTCTTGGCTTGGTTGGTAGGCCAGGACCGGCCAGGGGTTTGGGCGGTGCAGCCAAAAGGACCCACCGGCCAGCTTGAGCCGGTCTTTTCCCTCGTTCACCCGCAGCTGGCCCGGTACCTGGAGGGGGCGTGGCTCGAAGGTTTGGGTCCCAGGGTCGTGGCGGCACACCCCAAAGCCGCCGCCATCCCTGTACCTGAAAACCTCGCCGACGCCCTCGCCACCGCTAACACCCCCGAAGAGTGGGCCAAGCTCACGGCCAGTGGCCACTCACCGAAAGGAGGCTCGGGATGAGCACGAAGTCCCCCGTGGCGTTTCTCGGAACAGGCCTCATGGGTTTCCCCATGGCCCGCCGGCTTTTACTCTCCGGCTTTCCCCTGGCGGTGTGGAACCGAACGCGGGAAAAAGCCCTCCCGTTGGCTCAGCAAGGGGCCACCCTGGCCGCCAGCCCCTCCCAGGCTCTTGCGGAGGCGGAGGTCGCGGTCCTCATGCTGGCCGATGCCACGGCCATCCACGGAGCCCTTATCGAGGCTGCAGCTCCCCTTGCCGGAAAAACCATCGTGCAAATGGGCACCATTGCCCCGAGGGAAAGCCGCGAGCTGGCCGAGAAAATCGCTGCTTCCGGCGGCCGGTATTTGGAAGCTCCGGTCTTGGGCTCCGTGCCGCAAGCGACCGAAGGCCAATTGGCGGTCATGGTCGGGGGTGACCCCTTCCTGTTCCAAGAGCTCCTGCCGCTTTTGCGTTGCTTTGGCCCCAACCCCCGCCTCATTGGGCCGGTGGGCTCAGCTAGCACCCTGAAGCTGGCCCTCAACAACCTCATTGCTGCCCACGCCGCCGCCTTTGCCACGAGCCTCGCCCTCGTGCAGAACGGGGGGGTGCCCCTGGAGGTTTTCCTCGAAATCCTGCGCCCCAGTCCCTTTTTCGCCCCCACCTTCGAGCGCAAGCTGCCGGTGATGCTCAACCCTGAGGGTGCGCCGGTGAACTTCCCAGCCAAGCACATGCTCAAAGACGTGCGCCTGATCGCGGCCACCGCGGGCGAGCTGGGGGTGGAGGCCACGCTCGTCGAGGCGCTGGAAGCGCTTTATGGCAAAGCGGTCGCCCAGGGCCTTGCCGACGCTGACTACGCGGCCGTGGCCAAGGTCCTGACTGGCGACAGAGACCGGTAAGCCCCAGGCCTTCCAAATCCGGCTGGCTCTTCGTTCCGAGAGATCCTCCCGAGCCTGCCAGCGCCGGCAACCCGCGCCACCCTCGAGACCCCTGCCGAGGGGGGCCACCCCTCACCCGCCCTCAGGGCGAAGCCGTCACCACCTCCCCAGAAAACACCGAAAAGGGTCGCGTCCAGCAGCACTCCTTGTCCTCGTCGTCCCAGCATCCAAAACGATACCGGCCCGGGGGCAAGAACAAAACGCCGCCCTTGCCCGCCGCTGGCACCTTCCCCAGAGCCCCCAAGGACACCAGGGCCGCGGAGCTCAAGCGTCCCCAGCGGCTTTCCACAAAGGCCTCCCGGCACCTTTTGTCCCCACCCACCACCACCGCTCCCGCGAGATCGGCTACCAGAGAAACCTCCTGAGCAAGGGGTGGCTTGACCACCGCGACGGCTACCGAACCCTTTGCTTCCCTGGCCAAGAGGAGCCCTTCCTCCTCGGGAAGACCTTCGAGGGTAAAGCGCCCTTGGCCGTCAGTCCGAACGCCAGGTTGTCGCATGGGAAAGCCGCTGGGTTCGCGCCCAAAGGGCACGAAGCGCACCCACCCCTCGGCCACGGGCTCACCTTTGCGGGTGATCCAGCGCCCAGTGATGCTGTGACCGAGGCTCAACCGCACGTTAACAGCCGAAGGTGCCGGCACCGCCACGGAAAAGAGAGGCGAAACAGCGGCCTCCCCACTGCCGCTCATTCGGCCCCAGAACGTCCCAGCAGGAAGACCGGGGCAGCGCAGAGAAGCCAAGCCGCCCCAACCCCAGCAGGCGTGGATAGGAGATTGCGATTCCAGCAAAAAGCTTGCCTCCCCCTGGAGGTTGCCCTCCACCTGGAAAACCACAGGGGAAAGCTCGAAGGCGAAGGAGCACCTCCCGGTCGCTGCGGTCTTCACCCACGAGGGACACCGACCAAAGCCCTGGCCAAAGAGCGGGCCAGCGCACGACGCTTGCCTCAGGCGTGCGCTGCAACGCCGAGGCCCACAGGTCGCGGTCGAGGTCCCGTCCCACCAACGTTGGACGGGCTTGCAGCACGAGGTGGGAATCTTCCGGGGCGTTCCTGAGGGTAAGCTGCAACGACCCGCCGGGCTCCAGGGTGACCGGTGGGAGAACAGCTCCCTGGTCTTCGGGGGTCACGGGAATGAGGGCAGGGGCGAACCCCTCCGCTTCCACCAGAAGCCGCTGCTCCTTTTGGGGCAGCAGGCGCAGGGAGAAGACGCCGTTCCTGTCGGTGAGGCCGGTGGTGGTTTCCGCCCTCAGCCGGCAGGGGAGCGGCTCCCTCTGGCGCTCGCAAATGTGCCACCGGTTTTCCACCAAAGTCACCACCGCCCCCTCCACGCCCGCGCCGGCGGGGTCCACGACCTTGCCCCGCACAAGCACCGTAGGCTTGAGGCGACACTCCACCGCCCTGCTGCCGCTCTTCACCTCCACCACGGGACTGGCACCCCCAGCAAAGCCCACCGCCGCACACCGCACGCGGTATTGACCTTCGGGGAACTCCAGGCCCTGGGGGTTGGTCGCCAAGGGGCTCCAGGGCTGAACCGTTTCCAGCTCTCCACCCCGTTGGCGTTCCACCGCGATCCACACGGGGCCCTCGACGGGCACGCCCTGGGGGTCGTTGACCGAAACCACCAAAAGGCCGCCCGCCACAAGCGGGCGGGCGGCCATGAGCGCAAAACTCACGAGCAGCTGGCGCATTCCGGCGGGCAGTACGTTCATCTTTTCGTTCCGCCTCGCGTGCCCAGGCCGGGAGTGCGGGTTTTGGGATCGGGTACGGTGGCGGTTAAGACCTCGACGGAACTTCCGCCCTGGCGGCGTTGCCGGAACCCTCCCGGTTGCCCACCGCACACCTCCGCTGTCCTTCCGGCCCAGGATCTCCTCGGTGCGTTGCGTTTTTCGGCTCCCGGAGCCCCTCCCATTTTCTCGCCTCTCCAAAGTCAACGAGCACAACTCCGAGCGAGCGGATGTTCAAAAAGACCCGCCACGTGCGCCTTCCCCCCGCTGGGGCTGGTCCCCCTCCAGGAGTTCTGCCGGGAGGAAGAAGGTCTCGTGGGGGCTGACCAGAAACACCCCGGCAGAGGTTCCCCGCAACGTGGCTCCATCGCCCGATGCTGGAACGAGCAAGCAGCGCCAGGTGCCCGAACTCTCGTTGAGTACGAGCAGCCGCACCTTCTTTTCTTCTTCGTGAGGCGAGTTGCGGATGAGCACGGCTTTGGTGCCCACGCTGGTAAGAGCCTGAACCTGCTCGCGGCGGCTTGCCGGGCGCAACTCGACCCGGGGCGGCTTTCGGGTCGCGTCGCCCATCGCCTGGGCGCGGTAAGCTTCGAGGGCTCGAAAGTTTTCCTCGGTTACGTCAGGAGGTTCATCCAGGAAATCGGGAGGAGCGTATCGGCGCTGAACGGCGCCAGCCCGGCTGAGAAGCCACGCCTTGAGGGTAAAGGCATCGACAGCCCATAGCTTTTGGTCTGAGCGTACGGCGAGTTTGAGCTGGTGCGTCTTCATGTCGTGAGTGTCTGGCTCCAAAATCGGGGAGGGCTTGCCTTCGCCTTCCAAGGGGTGGGCGTAAAGCAGCCGCTTTTCCGGGGATTCAACGAGAGGGGCAAAGAAAAACGTGTCCTCGGTGAGAGCTACGCTGTCCCACGGAAAAACGCCCGGAACGGACAACCGCAACTCCTCGCCTCGGAAAATCAATACCCGGTCGAAACCCTGGAGAGCGACCACCGAGCCGTCGGCGCTAACTGCAACGGAGCTAATGCTCACCGCGATCCGGCCTCCAGCCGTGGAGTCCACCTCCCGGGCGACCCGCAGCTGCCCGCCAAGCCAGAGCTCCCGCGTCTCCACGTGTTTGCCTCGGACAAACACGCGAACGGTGACCGCCTGAGGCGATGCGGCCTGGTTCGCTGGGAGGAGCACATCGACGGCCGTATCTCCGGTCATGGCTGCGTAGGCCAGCACGCTCGGATCTTCGTTTTTCGGGTACGGCAAAGGCTTGGCCACCAACACCTGCCGGGGCACGGGCACACAGGGGCCGGCGGCGAGCGCCAGCCCCCCGGTCAAAAACACAAGGACGAGGCACCCTTTGGAGCGCATGGGAGGCTTAGCAATAATAGGTCCAGGTTTGCCCGAGGTACCCGTAGTACTGGATGACGACCGTGCCGTCATCGAGCATCACCAGGCGTTCACCCTGATATTTGATGCAATGTCTAACCTCGCAACCTCGTTCGTAGTGCGTATCACAAACGTCAATATAGCCCAAAGCACCCGCTGGAACGAGCGCCGCGAGCACCAAACAACCGATAAGCCTCGCTACCCGATAAAAAGCACCAAACATGTTTGACCCTCCTTTCATCCCCGCTCCCGGGCGCGGGTTTTGGGAAAGGGTAGCTTGTGTGTGTGTGTGTGTGTCAAGTCCCACCGAGAGCGGGCACGAGAACCACGCGGAAGGGGGCCAGCCTGGACCTCAGGTCCTCTTCGGTGCCGGTGCTGGGGACCTACCTCGGCCGGAAAGCGCTGAAACGACGCCGCCATTTACGCCGAGAGCTTCTTGGCTACTTTGGCCCACTCGTCTTTCAAGGTCACGATGCGGTTGAAAACCGGCTTTTCAGGCTGGCTGTCGGGGTCCACGGCAAAGTAGCCCACCCGCTCGAACTGGAAGCGCGCCCCCGGCTCTGCGAGCACCAGGGACGGCTCGATCTTGGCCCCCGCGAGCACGGTAAGGGAGTTGGGGTTGAGGTTGTCCCGCCAGGTCCGGCCTTCGGGAACGTCGTCAGGATCGGGCTTGGTGAAGAGGTAGTCGTAGAGGCGCACTTCCGCGTTCCGGGCGTAGACCACCGAAAGCCAGTGAATGGTGGCCTTGACCTTGCGGCCGTCGGGAGCTTGGCCACCCCGGCTTTGGGGATCCACCTCCCCCCTCACCTCCACCACCCGGCCGCTGGCGTCGGTGATGACCTCGCGGCAGGTCACCAGGTAGGCCCCCCTAAGGCGCACCTCGTTGCCGGGGTAAAGGCGGAAATACTTGGGAAGGGGGGCCGGGCGCACGTCCTCCCGCTCGATCCAAAGCTCTCGGGTGAACGGGAGCTGCCGCTCGCCGGCGCCCGGGTCTTCGGGGTTGTTGGGGACCGAAAACCACTCCACCTGGCCTTCGGGCACGTTGGTGAGGACCAGCTTCACGGGGTCGAGGACGGCAAAACGGCGGGGAGCGGTGCGGTTCAAGACCTCCCGTACGCAGTGCTCGAAAAGCTGGACGTCCACCACGCTGTTGCGCTTGGCCACACCGATGCGCTCGGCAAAGAGGCGGATGGCTTCCGGCGGCACCCCCCGCCGGCGTAGGCCAGCAATGGTAGGCATGCGGGGGTCGTCCCACCCGCGCACGAACCCCTCGTTCACGAGCTCCAACAACCTGCGCTTGGACATGACCGTGTAGGTTAGGTTCAAGCGCGCAAACTCGATTTGCTGGGGGTGGGGCTCGGGAAGCTCGAGCTCGTCAATGAACCAGTCGTAAAGGGGGCGATGGTCCTCGAACTCCAAGGTGCAAATGGAGTGGGTGATCCCCTCGATAGCGTCCTCCAAGGGGTGGGCGTAGTCGTACATGGGATAGATACACCAGCGGTTGCCGGCGTGAGGGTGGGGGGCGTGAAGGATGCGGTACATGACCGGGTCGCGCATGTTGAGGTTGCCGGAAGCCATGTCAATTTTGGCCCGCAGCACCCGGCTGCCGTCGGGAAACTCCCCGGCCCGCATGCGGCGGAAAAGCTCCAAGTTTTCCTCCACCGAGCGCTCGCGCCGGGGGTTGCCTGC
>JBAMMG010000059.1:0-4293 GCA_039793905.1 Thermoanaerobaculum sp.
CGCGGGCAAAGCCCGACGCCGGCTCAGTTTTCCCGCCCCCAAAAAAACCACCACCGTCCTTTCCCTCCCACGCGGGGGGCACGCGCGCAACTTTTTGCTGGCTGGTAGCTGGCGTCTCCAGCTCGGCTTTCCATGTTTTTCAGCCCCCAGGGGTAGCGAGCCGCGCTTTGTTCTTGCAACCTTTTTCAAAGGGCGTACACTGGGGTGTGGAGGCTGCTTGAGAATCAAGCATATTTAGCCGTGACTCTTTCCCAATGGTCCGTTCTCGTCCAGCTTTCCACTGCGAGTTTGCTGGCGGTGCTCTTTTTTGCGCTTGCCAGCTCGCTTCGGCTCGTGGAGCTGCAATCGTGGAAAAGGGCCTGGCTGGCTAACACGGTGGCTCTCGCCGCCATCTACGTCACGGCTTTTTGGGCTGCCGAAGGCGCTCCCGGTACGGTCGCGCTAGCCGCGTACCTTGCCGGCAAAACGGCGTTCGTGCTCCTGGTGATCGCCGGGGTTGGCCAGCACCTTGTCCCTGGGGCAAAAGCTTTCCTTGCCGAGCGGCGAGGTTGGTGGGTCGTGGCTGCGTGGGGGATCGGGGTGGGGGTCGCGAGCTCCTCGATTGTCGCCGCGCACATGGCCCAATCGTCGATGGTGGCCGGGACGTTCGTCCCCGCGGCCTTTTGGGTCTGGCGCCACCCGCGCTTCCCCAGGTCGCGCTGGCTGGCCGGTGCCCTGGCCTTGGAGGGCGCGCTTTTTACCACCTATGCGGTAGCCCTGGCCCCCCACGTATGGGGTAACGCCGCCCCCGGAGGTCTGCTCCGGGTTACCTCCTTTTTCGATGCCGGTGCCGAGCTCATCCTCGCCGTGAGCATGCTCATCGCCCTCGAGAGCTCGTCCACCGCCCAGCTCAGGCACCTCCACGCCGAGCTCATGGACTCCTACGACCGGTTGCGCGCCTTAGTGGACCACGACCCCCTGACTGGCATGGCCAACCGCCGAGCCCTGGAAACCGAACCGCTGCGCCAGCACCCGGTTCCCGTTGCCGTCGTTTTCCTGGACGTGGACAATTTCAAAGACGTCAACGACCGCTACGGGCACATGGTGGGTGATGCCTGCCTGGTTCGCGTCGCCAGGGTGATAGCCACCAGGTTTCGCCCGGAGGACCGCATTTTCCGCTGGGGAGGCGATGAGTTCCTGGTGCTCGCTTCCGGTATGAGCCTCGAGGGCGTCGAGGAACGCTTTGCCGACACTTGCCGGGACCTGGAGAAAAGCGAGGATGGTCTGCCCGGCAGCCGGCTCACCATGGGGGCGAGCCAGCTGCTCCCCAACCAGCGCCTCGAGGACGCCCTGGCAGCCGCCGACGCGGCCATGTACCGGGCGCGGGAAGCCCGAAGACAAGCCAGCCACTAAACCCGCGGCTGCAAAGAGCTGGCGCACGCTAGAATGCCCCGTGCGCCTGCAGCAGAAGCTCGTCTGGGTTTTTCTCCTTTACATCGCCGAAGGCCTCCCTTTCGGCATTGCCTACGACGTTTGGCCCGTGTATTTCCGGGTCCACGGGGTCTCCCTGCGGGAAATCGGCTTCATGAGCCTCCTTTCCCTCCCCTGGACCCTCAAGCTTCTGTGGGCCCCAGCGGTGGATCGCTGGGGGGACCGCCAGCATTGGATAACCGGGGCCCTGGTGAGCCTCGGCCTGGCTACGATCCTCCTCCCTACCCTCGATGCCTCGCGCCCGGGGCCATGGCTCTGGGCCCTCATGGTGGCCTTCACCCTGGCGTCGGCCACTCAGGACATTGCCGTGGATGCCTACGCCGTGGATTTGGCGGCCCCAGGAGAAGAAGGGACCATCAACGGCGTTCGGGTCACCGCCGCGCGCCTGGCCTTGCTTTTGGGCGGTGGCGGGCTCATCACGGCGGCCGGCCTCTGGGGGTTCGAGCTGCTTTTTGCCCTCACCGGCCTCGCCTTCATGCTCTTGGCTTGCGCCGCCTGGACGAGTCCCCGCATTCCCCTCGCCGTGACCCAGCGGCGTTCACCCGTAGCTCCGGTCCTGCGCTGGCTCCTGCGCCCCCAAATGGTGCCGGTGCTGGCCTTCACCCTCCTCTTCAAGCTGGGCGATTCCACCCTGGGGAGGATGGTCAAGCCGTTTTGGGTGGACCGCGGGTACAGCCTGGAAGAAATTGGCTTGATTTCCGTGACCTTGGGCACCGTGCTCACGATCCTAGGGGCGCTTGCCGGGGGGTGGTTCGTGAGCCGGTTCGGTATTTTTTCAGGCCTCCTCTGGCTGGGGGCGCTGCAAATGGTTTCCAACCTCGGCTACGTTGCGGTAGCGGCTCTGGCTTTGCCTCGGGAGAGCATATACGTCGCTTCGGCTTTCGAATCGTTCACCCAGGGTCTGGGGACGGCCGCGTTTCTTTCCTTCCTCATGAGCCAATGCGAAAAAGAGCACGCCGCCACCCAGTACGCTTTGCTTTCGGCCACCTTTGCCCTTTCCCGGGACGTGGTGGGGGCTTTTTCCGGCTTGGGGGTGGAGAAGCTCGGTTACGCCGCGTACTTTGCGGTGACCACTGCTCTTGCCGTACCTGGTCTTTTGCTCCTCCTTCCCTTGCGCCGCGTCATGGCCCCCGAGCCCGGCCCGAAACCCCAGGACACCGCCACCGGGGAAGGGGGATAGAATACTTTCGGGAGGTGACCATGAACGCCAACGTTGGTGGCGCCGACAAAATCATCCGCATCGTTGCCGGCATTGTAATCCTTGCCCTGGGCCTCGTTTTCAAGAGCTACTGGGGGTTGGTTGGGCTTTTGCCTTTGCTCACGGGGCTTTTCGGCTTTTGCCCGGCGTACGTTGTGTTCGGCGTTTCCACCTGCAAGAAAGGGTAGCCGGCCGGTGCTCGACTTCCACCCTCGCCGGCTTTGCCGGGGGACGGAGTTTCGTGCACGCTGTTAGCTACATCACGCGCCAACGCCGGTGGCCGCCGCGGTTGGGATACGGGGGGGAAGGTCTTGCCTCCCCGTGGCGTTGGCATCGGGGGCGAGCCCTGCCGCTGGTGCGCCGCGTGTTGCTCATGCACCCGCACCTCCCCGAAGCCTTCGACGGCCTCACCATTGCCCAAGTGAGCGACGTTCACGCCGGTCAGTTCATGACCGCGGACAGACTGGAAACCGTGCGCTCCCTGGTGGCCTCCCTCGCCCCCGACCTCATCGTGTTCACCGGTGACCAACTCGACCGCCGGGACGTGGATGCGGATCTTTTCGTGCAGGGTTTCGCCGGCATCTCGGCCCCCCTCGGGGTCTTCGGCATCCTCGGCAACCACGACTACCTGGCCGGGCGCTCCCTGGCCTTGGCTGCCCTCGAAGCTGCCGGCATCCAGCCTTTGGTGAACCACTCGGTTTTCCTCCAGCGGGGGGGCCATGGCCTCCTCCTGGCCGGGGTGGACGATGCCGACGCCCCCTCCCCTTTTGCCCCCGACTTCTCGGTGCTCTGGACTACGAGCGGCGCCTTCAAGCTGCTCCTCTGCCACCAACCGCGCCTGTGGCCGGAGGCCATTCGGCACGGTGCCGATCTCACCCTTTCCGGCCATACCCACGGCGGGCAAATCTCCCCCGTGGGTGAGCGGTTTTCAGTGGCACGCCTCGCCACCCGGTTCGTGGCCGGCACGTACCTTTCGGGCAGCCACGTGCTTTACGTCTCCCGAGGTGTAGGGGTAGGAGCGGTTCCTCTGCGCGTGGGAACCCTCCCCGAGGTGGACCTCATCACCCTTCACCGAGGTCGTCCCGAAAAACGCTGCGAGGTTTGAGCTAGCGAACAACGATAGGTGGCATCCAAACAGGTCCGGGAAGCACCGCTTTTCCTTGGGCGAGGAGAGAAAGCCACGCCGCGGCATCGCCTTCGTCATCCCGGGACATGAAGCGCTCAAAGATGCGGATGCGCCGGGGGTAAAAGCGCAGCTCCACCGGGTCCTCGGGCCTCAAGCCGGCAAGCTTCCGGGCTTCCTCCAGGGCCGCGTCGAACCCCCCCAAGCGGTCCACCAGACCCAGCTCGAGAGCTTGTTCCCCCGTGAACACCCGCCCCCGGCCGATGCTGTCCACCTTTTCCCGGGGGAGCTTGCGGGCATGGGATACCCGTTCGAGGAACTGGTCGTAAATGCGGTGGAGCCAGCCTTCGATGACCTGTTTTTGCTCCGGCGTCCAGGGGTGGAGGCTGCCGAAGAGGTCGGCGTTGGGGCTGGTGGCGAGCTCGCCCCAGGTCACCCCGAGCTTTTCCTCCCAAAATCGGGCCATGGCCAAATGCCCGGCAAAAACGCCAATGGAGGCGGT
>JBAMMG010000059.1:4303-29209 GCA_039793905.1 Thermoanaerobaculum sp.
GGTGATGGTCCCGGAATCCGCCAGCACTCGTTGGGCACCGCAGGTGACCCAGTACCCTCCCGAAGCTGCCACGTTGCCCATGGACACCACCACCGGCTTTTCCCTGGCCGTTCGCTCCATTTCCAGGCGGATGATTTCCGAGGCCACAGCGCTGCCGCCAGGGGAGTTGACCCGGAAGATCACGGCTTTGGCGTCCGAGTCTCGCACCTCGCGGAAGACCTTGGCCATGGTTTCTGCGCCCATGACGTCCCCGCCGAAGAGGGGAACCGGGGAAAACCCGCTTTCCCCCCGCATGATGGCCCCTTCGCCTACGACCACGGCAATGGGCGTACCGCGGCGATCGGGGCGTCCCGACCGCAAGTAGCGGAATAGCCCTACGACCTCCAGCTTCTTCCCGTCCCGGTGGGAGGTTTCCTCGGCAAAGCTCTCCCAATCCTTTATGCCGTCCACCAGCTTGAGCTCGAGGGCTTGGGGACCGGAATAGGGCCCCTGGCTCATGAGCGCCTGAACCTGGGCTTCCGATAGCCCCCGGGATGCGGCAATGCCGCGAGCCATCTGGCGGCCCAAGGAACCCAAGAGCCAGGCCGTCATCTCCCGGTGGGCGGGCGTGAAGTCCCTCTCCATGTAGAAGTTTCGCGCCGTCTTGTAATCCCCAATGCCAGGAAAGTCCGGCTCGATTCCCAGCTTGTCGAGGGTGCCGCGAATGAAAGGCACCTCGGCTTTGAGCCCTACGAGGGTCAGGTCACCCAAGGGGCCCAAAACCACCTTTTGGCACCCCGTGGCCAAATAGTACGGGACGTTTCCCGGGTAGCCTTCGCCCGCCGTCTCGAGGTACGCGTAGGTGGGCTTGCCCGCCGCCGCCACCGCCTGCAGCTCTTCCCGAATTTCCTGAACCGTGGCCAACCCGGCAAAGCAGTCACGGACCTTCACCCGCACCGCCTTGATGCGGTCGTCGCCTTTGGCCTTGACCAAGGCGTCCCGGAGGTGCTGGCGGGTGACCGTCCGCGGGCCGAAAAGCTCCGCCAAGGGGTCGTCGTCTCCCTGCTCCGGAATGTCGCCGCCAATGTCCACCTGGAGCACGGCGCTGGCCGGCAGGTGTCGGGCCGTTGCTCTTACCCCCACGACAATGGCCAGTACCCCCAAGGCCACCACCACCACGAGGCAACCCAGCGCCGCCAACACCCTTGACTTTCCTGCCATGATGGCCTCCTGCCCCTATGATACGGCGGGTTGCAGCACCCGGTTTTCACTGGCTTTGGCCACGAGCCGTTCCCCTTCCTCCAAAATCCCGGAAAGGAACACCCCGAGCTCCTGGTACGGCTCGGGGCTCGCCAGGTCCACCCCAGCCCGGCACAGAAGCTCGTAAGGGTACGCCGAGCCTCCGGCTTTCAGGAGCTGGAGGTAACGCTCCCGGGCCTTCGGCTCTCCCGCCAAGATCTGCCTGGCAAAAAACGTCGAGGCAGCAAGGGACGTGGCGTACTGATAAACGTAAAAGTCATAGTAAAAGTGCGGAATAAAGGCCCATTCCACGGTAAAGTCCTCGTCCACCCGCACCGCCCCGGCGTAGTGCCCGAGCCAGCGGCGCTGGACCTCGCCGTAAAGCGCCGTGAGGGTTTCTCCGGTGAGGGCCTCTCCGGACTCCACCCTCCGGTAGCAGGCCAGCTCAAATTCGGCAAACTGGCTTTGGCGGAAAAAGGTGGCGCGGATGTGCTCCAAAAAGTGAGAAAGCACGAAGAGCTTGCGCGAAGGCTCGGGAAACTGCCCGAGAAGGTGGTGGAAAAGCAGGTTTTCGTTGAGGGTGGATGCGATTTCGGCAAGGAAAATGGGGTACTCGGCAGTGGGGTAAGGCTGGGCGCGGTTGGCCAAGGCCGAGTGCACGGCGTGGCCCCACTCGTGGGCCATGGTGGAGACGCTGTCCAGGGTCCCCTGGAAGTTCATGAGCACGTAAGGGTGCACGTCGTAGGCCTCGCCGGTGCAGTAGGCCCCGGAGCGCTTTCCCCTCCGGGGGTAAGGGTCCATCCACCCGCCCGCGAGCCCACCTTGCAGGATAGCCAGGTACTCCTCCCCCAGAGGGGCAAGGCTTTCCACCAAAAGCTGGGTGCCTTGCTCGAGGGTAATCCGCCCGAAGGTATCCTCGCCCCAGGGCACGTAAAGGTCGAAAAACTCCAGTTGGTCAAGGCCCAGGACCTGGCGGCGCAAGGCAAAGAGACGGAAAAGGAGCGGCAGAAGCTTTTCCGCCTCGGCAAGCAGCCGGTGGTACACCTCTTCCGGTATGGCGCTTAAAAAAAGCGCCGCTTCCAAGGCAGAAGCGAACCCCCGCAACCGCCCTTCAGTGACGTGGTGGCGGAGGTGGGCGTCGAGGGCACAGGCAAGGGTACGCGAAAACTTTCGGTACGTGGCAAAAAAAGCCCGCGCGGCCCGCTCCCTCACCGCGCGGTCGCGATGCTCCCGCAGGCTCATGTAGGCCGTTTGATCGACCAAAACCTTTTGCCCGTCAGTAAGGGTAATTTCCGGAAACGGGAAGTCGGCGTGGGTGAGGAGCTGGTAAAGGTTGTAAGGAGCGCGAGCCACCGGCGAAAGCTCGGCCAGGACCCGCTCCGCCGCCTCCGGCAAAAGGTGAGGGCCGTGCCGAACCGCGTTCCGGAGGAAAAACCCGTACTCGGCCAGGGCTGGCTCTTCCGAAAGCGAGGCCTCCACCCGCTCCAAGCCCAACTGGGCCACCCGCGGTGCCAGCCAAGCCCATGCCGCCGCGAGCTTCGCTCCCAGCTCCTGCACTTTCAGCCTCCTGGCCCAGCGCGGGCCGTCGCGGGTATCCTCGTCGGAGCTGGCCTGGGCGTACACCGAAAGGCGGCCGAAAGCCCGCAAGGTGCCGAAATACTCGCTCACGGCCGCCAAAAGCTCCCCACTGTGGGACAGCGAAGCCTTTTCCCACCTCGCCCCTTGGGCAACGCGCTGGTCAAGGTCGGAAAAAGCCGACCAGAAAGACCGCTCATCGGGGAAAAGGTGCGAGAGATCCCAGCTTGCTTCGGACACGTTTCCAACCCTCCGAAGGGTGCAATGCTAGCAGAAAACGCAACGACCGACTCCCTGCCCTTCGCCAGAGCGCCTCCGGCTGCCTCCGGCCTCACACCACCAGCATGGCGTCGCCGTAGGAGTAAAAGCGAAAGCCGCGGGACTTGGCGAGCTCGTAGGCAGCCATCACCCGCTCGCGCCCGGCCAGGGCTGCCACCAGCATCAAGAGCGTGGAGCGAGGCAAGTGGAAGTTGGTCAAAAGCGCCCCCGTGCCGCGAAAGGCAAACCCGGGCAGGATGTAGGTCTCGGCCCAAGCGCTTCCCGGGTAAACCCGCCCTCCCCCTCGGGCCAAAGCGTCCTCCAAAGCCCGGACGACCGTGGTCCCCACGCACACGATGCGCCTCCCTGCGGCTAGCGCCCCATTGATAGACCTGGCGGCTTCGGGAGAAACATCGTAAAGCTCTGGGTCCAAGCGGTGAGCTCGGGGATCCTGGGCCTTCACCGGCTTGAACGTACCCGGGCCTACGTGGAGCGTGAGGCTCGCCACCTCTACCCCTCGCCCCGCGAGCTCTTCCAAGAGCTCGACGGTCAAATGCAAACCCGCCGTGGGTGCCGCCACCGCCCTCCCCGATGCGGCGTACACCGTTTGGTAACGCTCGCGATCCAAAGGCGAGGCCGGTCTTTTCCTCTCGATGTACGGGGGAAGCGGCACCTGTCCCACCTTCTCCAGTGTTTGGGTATCGAGCGGCGGCTCGAACGCCACCAGCAACCGGCCTTCCCCGCTCTTTTCCCGAACGACCCCCACGCCCCAGGGAAAGCTCACGGTGCTTCCCACCTTGAGGCGTGCCGCCGGACGCCCCATGGCCTCCCAGGCTCCTCCGCTTCGAGGCCGGAGGAGCAAGAGCTCGCACCGCCCCCCACCGGCACGGCTTCCCACCAGCCGCGCCGGGATGACCCGAACGTCGTTCACGAGCACCAGATCCCCGGGAGCCAAAAGCGCCGGAAAGTGGCGAACGGTGGACTCCCAGGTGCCCTTGGTGCGGTCGAGCACCAAAAGCCGCGACGTCCCCCGGGGGCGGGGAAACGCCGCCACCAGTTGCGAAGGCAGCTCGTAAGCAAAATCCTCTGTCTTCACAGGGAAAAGGTAGCCTTTTCCCACCGACACCACAACTGAGCCTTTTGCCGGCAAAAGCCGGCCGCGGCAGGGATCTCGGAACCACGGGGTTGTCTTAATCCCCAAGGTCTCCCCGAAAGGCTTTGGGCAGAATACGGTAAGCTAAAACCATGGCCGGTGGTCGTGGGCAAGAAGAAGTTTTACGGGAGCTGACCCAACGGGGTGCCTCGTTCCTCCAGGGCCGGCGGTACAAGCTTTACCTTTTCGGCTCCCGGGCCCGCGGGGACGCCAGTCCCCGCTCGGATGACGACATGGTCCTTCAAGCCGATCCGCCGTTGGACCTGGCAACCCTCGCCCGCGTGCGGGAGGCGCCGTTAGCGGAGAAGGAATACACTGCCATGCCGGGCGCCCTTCAAGCCCTCCAAGACCTCCTGCAGCGTCTCGAAAGTCCAGGCGCCGAACCTGGACATGATTTGCTAGGGACATAACCCAAAAGAAAAAGCCCCGCCCGAAGGCGGGGCTTCGAGCTTCCCCGTGTTTCGTTAAAACCGCACACCCAAAGACACCAGGAACGTGCGCGGGGTTTGGTAGGAGCCAGCCGTGGTGGGCTTGCCGAAATCGGGCCCCTTCTGCCAGTGGTAGCCGGCGCAGTTGGCTTGACCCTGGGGGCATTCCCGGGGAGTTTCGGTGAAGGGGTTGAAGGTGGCAAAACCGGCCGTTGTAGCGCGCGTGAGAACGGCGGTGTTCACGGAAACTGGGTCCTTGTGGTTGAACACGTTGCGGATTTCCGGCTGCACGAAAAGCTCCAGCTTCGACCCGAAGAGATCGGCAAAGAACGAGTAGTTGAAGGCGATGTCGGTGGAGGTGATGTCCGGCGTGCGGTAGGCGTCACGATCGGTGAAGTAGTAGGTCATGGTCGTGGGCGGGTTCTTGTAGCCAGGGTTGGTGACGTAGGGGGGGTTTCCGGAAACGTTGCGGTTCAACAGGCTGATGGTCCCTACGGCGCCGTAGGGGGTGCCGGACCAGTAGCTTTGCAGCAAGCTGGCGTTCAAACGATGGCTCTTGGTGGCGATGATGTCGTAGGAAACCCACAGCCGCGCCCGGTGCCGCTGGTCAATGGCCAGGTCCCCCTTGGGGGCGTACCATCGGACGTCCCTGTATTCGGGATACTCCAGGATCCCCGACCGCACCGGCCCCGAGGGCCCAGTTTCGCCGTCCCAGTTGCCGTAGGCGTGGGACCAGGTGTAGTTGCCACCGATGCGCAGGCGATCGAAGGGACGAAAATCACCAGAGATTTGCACGGCTTTGTAATTCCGCTCCAGCAGGCTGTCCTCGTTGACGACGATAGCCTTATCCACTTCCCTTCCGTTGGGGAGCCTCACCGACCCGGTGCCCAAATCGATCCGCTGGGCGTAAAAGTCCCCGTACTTCCGGCGGATGAAGTCCACGCGCGCCGAGCCCTTGCTCCCGAAGCTTCGGGCAAAGGAAAGGGCGTACTCGCGCACGTCTGGGGAAGCCATGTCTTTGGAAATCACGATGTTGCCGCCAGGGATGCTGGGCACCGAGCGGTAGTTGGTGTTGTTGGTGCCGCCGATGGATTCGAACCACTGCCAGAACTGCTGGAGCACCTGCTCGGTGGGAAGGCAAGCCGAGAGATTCGAGGCCGAGCAGTTGGCGTTGATGGCGGGGTCCGTGTAGGTCCAGGTAATGCTACATCCCATGCCTGCCTGTCAAGGGGGCGGCTTCCGCTTCCCAACACATGAAACGGTCCCTAAACTGAGAAGCTAGAGGAGGATGACATGGCCGAAAACGCTCAAAAAGACGTGGCCTATGGCAAGCTGGCAAGTGCGGTCTTCGACGGGCTCGTTGCCATGGCGAAATCGGGGACAAGCCCTGAGCGCGCCATCGTGGGGGCAGCAATGGCAGCTGGGGCCGGCATCGGGTCGTTCGTGGCACTCCTGGGCGAGCGCGCTCGCTCCGAGAAGGTCAAATCCACCGTGCTCGAAGCCTTCTCGGCTGGCTACGAGCGCGGGACAACGGTTACCATGGAGGTGACAAGCGCCGAAGAAGCCTAAGAACCTGGCCTGGTTTACTTCCGAGCTGGAGAGGGCGAGAGGCGTTCTCGCCAAGGTGGACCAAGCCATTGCCGATGGCTGGCGTGGGAAGCTCAAGGAGACGCTTGAGCACATTGGACTCTCTCGAGAGTGGTACTACCTTCACCTCTCGACTGGTGGTGGAAACCGGCTCGAAAGCGCCCGTGACCACCACTTCTTCCGTGAACGTCCCTTGTTGCATGAGGGCGTCCACCCGCGTGACCTGGGCGGCGTTGACCTTGACCTTTTCCTCCAAGGGTTGGTAGCCGGACAACTCGAACCGTACCGTGTACTCACCCGGCGGCAGCAGGGGGATCGAGAAATCGCCGTTGGCACCGCTGACGGAGGTCCTGTTGCCTTGCAAGCTTGGTGAGGACACGGTGATCGTAACGCCGGGGAGCGGCCCCTTGTCATCGCTCACCTTGCCCTCGATCTTGCCCGTGGCGATTTGCGCCCCTACGGGCAGAACCGCCGCCAGGCACAAAACCACACATAAGAAGACCCATCGCCTCATCGTCTCTCCTCCTTTCCGCTGGCAGATCCAGCGCTGCGCAGCCAAAACCACCCTATTTTCGTTTTTCAGAAAACAAACGCCGTGCCAAAAAGAAAAAGGCCCGTAACGGGCCCAGATGAGAATTTATTCGTTTTTTTGGATATCTGCTGTTCGTTTCGCCGAACAAGACCGACGTTATTGAGCTTTGGACACCAGCTCCACGTCCAACGTGACGTTCACCTCGTCCCCCACCACCACCTCCCCGGTGTCCAGGACCCGGCTCCAGGAAACCCCAAAGTCTTTGCGGTTGATGGTGGTGGTGGCGTGAACCCCTACTCGCAGGTTCCCCCACGGGTCCTTGACCACCGGGCTGACCTCGGCATCCAAAACCACCGGCTTGGCGACCCCGCGAATGGTGAGGTTTCCGTAAATGCGGAACTTCCTGCTGCCCGCGGCTTCCACCTTGGTGGAGGAAAAGGTCATGGTGGGGAACTTCTCCACGTCCAGGAAATCCGCCGAGCGCAGGTGCTTGTCCCGGTCGGCGTTGCGAGTATCAATGGAAGCGGCCTCGATGCTGACCTCCACCTGCGCCGTTTCCGGCTTTTCCCCCACGGTCGTCACCGTGGCCGAAAACCTGGTAAACTCCCCCCGGACGTTGGACACCATCATGTGCCGCACGGAAAACGCCACGCTGGAGTGGGCCGGATCGGCGCTCCAGGTGCGGGGCGCTTGTTGCGCCGAGCTTGCAGAAACCCAGAAAAAAACAGCCATAAGCGTGAGGATGAAGCGATTTCTCATGAACCCTCCTTTTTCCGGCACAGCCGGCGAGGGCTACAACATGGCTCCTATAACCCCTATTCCGCCACGCGCTGGCGGAAGAGCTCAGCGAGCACGATGCCGGCGCTGGTCGCGAGGTTTAAAGAGCGGACGGGCCCGGAAACCATGGGGATGCGCACTAAGCGGTGGCGGAAGCGCTGTCGGAGCTCGCCGGGCAAGCCGGTGCTTTCCCTCCCGAAAATCAAAACCGGCACAGGGGACAACGTAACCTCGAAGAGGGAAAGCTCCCCTTCTGCGGAAAAGAAAAACGGCTCACCCAAACGGGGCAGCTCCAACTCCAGCGCTTCCCAGCTCGGCCACACCACGGGGTTCACGTGCTCCCAGTAGTCGAGTCCCGCCCTTCGGAGGGCCGAGGAGGCCAACGAAAAACCCAAGGGACGCACCAGGTGGAGCTGGGCGCCGAAGGCGAGGCACGAGCGGCCCACGTTGCCCGCGTTTTGCGGGATTTCCGGCGTCAAAAGCACCACGTGGGCCAAAGGGCCGGCGGCTTGCCCCGACCCCGGCGCCCCAGGGATCCTGAGCCCGTCCTGCCCCTTGGCGCCCATTTACCTCTTGGCGCGGGAATCCAAAACCTCCCGCACCTTCCGGGCCAGGGTATCCAAGCCGTAAGGTTTGGAAATCAGGAAAATGCCGGGTTTCTTGCGGAAGTTTTCGTGAACGGCGTTTTCCGAGTAGCCGGTGGAAAACAGGAAAAGCAAGCTGGAGCTTTTTTCCCGCGCCTGCTCGTAAAGCTCCCAACCACCCATCCTCGGCATGACCACGTCGGTAAGGACGAGGTCCACGGCGTAGTTCTCCCTTTCCAGAACCTCGAGGGCCGCTTGGCCGTCGGCAGCCGTGAGCACCCGGTACCCCAAACCCGCAAGCGCTTCTGAAAGCACCGCCCGCACCGATTCTTCGTCTTCCACCAGAAGGATCGTTTCGCTGCCGCCCTCCACTGGGCCCTCGACCTTGGGACCCACGTCCACCGCCCGCCGCTCCACGACCGGCAAGTAAATTTTCACCGTGGTTCCCTTCCCCGGTTCCGAGTACAGGTGCACCAGGCCGTCGTGCTGCTTGACGATGCCGTACACCGTCGCCAGGCCGAGACCCGTGCCCTTGCCCGGCCCTTTGGTGGTGAAGAAAGGCTCGAAGGCCCGCTGCAAGGTTTCGCTGTCCATGCCAACGCCGGTGTCGCTCACGGCAAGCAACACGTAGCGCCCTTCCTTGGCCCACGGGTGCTGGCGCACGTACTCCCCGTTGACGAGCACGTTTTCGGTTTCGATGGTGAGCACCCCGCCTTGGGGCATGGCGTCCCGGGCGTTCACCGCGAGGTTCATGAGCACTTGGTCCAACTGCCCGGGGTCGGCGTACACGGTGCCCAACTGGCGGCCAGGGATGAAGTCCACGTGGATGGTTTCCGGCAACAACCGGCGCAGCATGGCCAGGGCTTTCTCGAGGTGGGCGTTGAGGTCCAGGTACTGGGGCTCCATGACCTGCCTGCGGGCGAAGGCCAGGAGCTGGCGGGTGAGCTGGGCTGCCCGCTGCCCGACCTCGCGGATGACGCGGGCGTCGGCGGCCGCTGCGCTGTCCGGTGGCAGCCTTCTTTCCAAAAGGTCCACGGTGCCGAGGATGGCGGTGAGGAGGTTGTTGAAGTCGTGGGCCACCCCGCCCGCCAGCTGCCCCAGGGCTTCCAGGCGCTGGGCCAGGCGCAGCTGCTCCTCCAGCTTCTTGATCGTGGACAGGTCGGCCATGGCCCCCACCATGCGTACGGGCTTGCCCTCGGCATCGAACTCCACCTTTCCCCGATCCAGCACGGGGACGTAGCTGCCGTTGGCCCGCTGGAAGCGGTACTCGGCTTCGAACGGCACGCCCGTGGCCAGAGATTCGGCCAAGAGCGCCTCCACCCGCGCCCGGTCTTCGGGGTGGATGTGCTGGTTCCAAGCCTCGATGTCGCCCATGGTTTCCGGAGGGTATCCGAAGGCCTTTTCCACCGCCCGGTTCCAGGAAATTTCCCCGCTTTCCACGTTCCAGTCGTAAACCACCTCGCCGGTGGCTTCCAGCGCCGCCGCAAAGCGCTCCCGCTCCACCTCGAGAGCCTGGCGGGACTCTTTGACCTCGGTCACGTCCAGAAGGTAGCCGTTGAACCCCACCACGTGCCCGGCTTCGTCCCGAACCACCACCGTCCGGTCCAAGACCCAGCGCACCTTGCCGTCGGGACACAGGAGGCGGTATTCCTGAGACCAGCTTGCCGCCCCTCCGTTGAAAAAGCTCTGGGCTTCCTCCTGGACCCGTTGGCGGTCTTCGGGGTGGCAAAACTCGTAGAAGTCCTGAGGCTCGGAAACCAACTTTTGAGGATCGAACCCCCACTGGCGAACGTTTTCGGAAACGTACGCCACACTTCGGTCCGGGGCCGGGCGCCAGCTCACGAGCACCACCGGGCCTTGGGAAAAAAGCGCTTCCGCTGCTGCTTTTTCGGCTTCGTGCGCCTTTTGCTCGGAAATATCCGCGAAAACCCAAATCCTTGCCGGCGCTCCCATCCAAACAGCTCGGTGGACCCGCGCCGCCACCCAGAGGGGTTTGCCGGAAGCGGTGAGGAGCCGGAGCTCCCTTCGCTGGACGCCGTCGCTGGAGCCGCTCGCCACCTCCGAAAGCACGCTCCGGTCCTCCACCCAGACCAGCTCTTCCACCCGGCTCCCCGGTGGGAACGGCTTTGGGATGCCCAGGAGATGGCCAACGGTGGCGTTGGCGTAGGCCACGGCACCTTCCCTCTCCACCACGACCCCCACAGGCAAGCGCTCCAAAAGCTCGGAAAGCTTCCTGCGCTCCTCCTCGGCCAAGCGCTGGGCGGCGGCCAGCTCCTGGCCCCGGCGGGCCAAACCCTCCAAAGTCTGGCCGAAAAAAAGAACCCCCAAAGCAAAGCACAAGGAAACGGCAAAACCGAGCACCACCTCGACAGCTGGAGATTCAAAGAATGTTCCTAGCCATCGGGAGCCAAACTCCGCCAGCACATCCACCCTCAAAACCACCGCCAACGCCAAGGCCAGAGCCAAGAAAAGCCAGGCTCGCACCCTACCCGTTTTGCGGATGAGCCATAAAGCGCCGAGGGCCGCCACTACCTGCAGCGCAATACTTGCAAGCGCCAGGACTTCCAAAAACCGGCTCATGGCCAACCATCCTCCCTGGAGGCACCGAGCTTACCTGGATCCGTCTCGCCCATGGTAGCGCTGCCCGTTTTTTTGCACCACCTCACGCAACCCGCCGGAAACGGGCCGAAAAGTGGGGCAAAACGTCGGGGCGGAACACGAACTCCAAACCCCGGATGGCGTGGCGAGCCTGGAAAAGCTCGGAAATGGCTTCCACCACGTAGTCCATGTGGCTCTGGGTGTACACCCGACGGGGGATGGCCAGGCGCACCAAATCCAAAGCTGGCCACGTCCAGGTGCCATCGGTGTTTTTTCGGCCAAACATGACGTTGCCAATTTCGCAGGCGCGGATCCCCGCGTGCTCGTAAAGGGCCACCGACAGCGACCAGCCGGGGAGCTTGTCGTCGGGCAGGTGGTCGCAAAAACGCCGGCCGTCCAGGTAAATGGCGTGGCCACCGAAGGGCTTGAGCAGCGGCACGCCCTGCTCGTCCAGGTGCTTGCCGACGTAAGCGGTGGAGGCAATGCGGTAGCGCAGGTAGTCCTCCTCCAGCACCTCCTCCAGGCCTATGGCCAGGGCTTCCAGGTCCCTCCCCGCCAAACCCCCGTAAGTGACGAAACCCTCGGTGAGGATCAAAAGGGTGCGGATCTTTTCGGCCCAGGTGTCGCTGTTGAGGGAAATGACGCCGCCAATGTTGCCGAAAGCGTCCTTCTTCATGCTCATGAGGGCGCCATCGGCGTAGCTGAACATTTCCCTGGCAATTTCCCGTGGGCTCTTGCCCTCGTACCCCGGTTCCCGGAGCTTGATGAAGTACGCGTTTTCGGCAAAGCGGGCGGCGTCCAAAAGCAAGGGGACGCCGTAGCGGTCGCAAAGCTTCCTGGTTTCCCGCAGGTTGGCCATGCTCACCGGCTGCCCACCGCCGGAGTTGTTGGTCACGGTCACGAGCACGAACGGGACGCGCCGGTGCTCCCGCGCCAGCACCTCCTCCAAGCGACCGAGGTCCACGTTGCCTTTGAACGGGTGGAGGTTTTCGGGGTCCCTGGCTTCGGGGATGGGGAGGTCCAAAGCTTCGGCGTGGGAGGCCTCGATGTTGGCGCGGGTGGTGTCGAAGTGGGTGTTGCCGGGGACCAGGTCCCCCGGCTTGACCACCGCCGCGCACAAGAGCCGCTCCGAGGCCCGGCCCTGGTGGGTCGGGATCACGTGCTTGTGGCCAAAGACGCTCTTCACCGCTGCTTCGAACCGGAAAAAGCTCCGGGCCCCGGCGTAGGACTCGTCCCCCTCCATGATGCCGGCCCACTGGCGGGTGGACATGGCCCCGGTCCCCGAGTCCGTAAGGAGGTCAATGAGCACGTCCTCGGCTTTGAGGCGGAAAGGGTTGAACTCCGCTTCGGCCATCTTGCGTTCCCGCTCCTCGCGGGTGGTCATGCGGATGGGCTCCACCACCTTGATGCGGAAAGGCTCGATGATGGTTTTCATGACGTGCCTCCCGCAAGATGGTAACGCTAAGGGTGAAGGGAAAGGAAGGGCCGACGCCAAGCTTCACCGGCGTGCCGGCCGAGAGGTCTTGCTTTCCCCCCTGCAAGCCACCATTGGTCTCGGGGGCGTAGACTTGTGGAGGTCTTGGGGTTCGTGTAAGCTTTGCACGCCCGGAGGTGGCCGATGCGCCGAATTGGGTACGTTTATTTGTTGGTGGTGCTGGCGCTGGTTTTCGCCTGCAGCCGGCCCAAGCCGGTGGTGGCTCCCGAGGTGAGCCGCCCGGCTGAGCGTCCAGCTCCGGCCGCGCAACCCGCTGAAACCAGGGAGGTGGCTCCGGAGCCGGCGGTGCAGCCGGCCTCCCGGCCAGAGTCGGAGGTTGCCGCCTCCGAGCTTGCGGCCGACCTCGAGGTCATCAACAAGGCCGGGTACCTCAAGGACGTTTTCTTCGACACCGACAAAGCCGACCTGCGCCCGGATGCCCGCGAGACCCTCGCCGCCAACGCCCGCTGGCTCCAACAACACCCCACGGTGAAAGTCCTCATCGAGGGCCACTGCGACGAGCGGAACACCAACGAGTACAACCTGGCCCTGGGGTGGCGGCGGGCCAACGCCACCAAGGACTACTTGGTGTCTTTGGGGATAAGCCCCGACCGCATCAGCACCATTTCCTATGGCGAGGAACGGCCCTTTGCCACCTGCCACGACGAAAGCTGCTGGTGGCAGAACCGCCGGGCCCACTTTGTGGTGACAGCCAAATGAGAAACCGCATCGTTTTTCCCCTTGTCCTTGCGGCTGCAATGGCCGCTTCTGGCTGCGTTTCCAGCGGCGACATCGAGCTCTTGCACCGCGAAATCACCGATGTGGGCAAGAGGGTGGACGACTTGGCCCGCGCCTCCAGCGGCAAAGAAGACGTGGCAGCCCTTTCCCGCAACGTCAGCCAGCAGACGTCGCAGCTCTTGAAATCCAACGCCGACATCCAGCAGGAAATCCGTGCCTTGCGGGAGCAAATGGAGACGCTCCAAGCGGCTTTGGAGTCCACGAACCAGCGCCTGGGGCAGCTCTCCCAGGAGCTGGCCGCGGCGCGGGAAAAGCTCCAAACGGTGGGGAGTACCACCGCCACGCCACAGCCAGCTGCTCCCCAACCCTCCGAACCGGCGCAGCTTTACAACAGCGCTTACGAAGATTACATGCGGGGCAACTTCGATTTGGCAATTCAGGGTTTTTCCGAGTACCTCCGCCGCTACCCAGACACCGAGTTGGCCGACAACGCCTTGTACTGGATCGGCGAATGCTACTACTCCAAAAAGGATTACGACAAGGCTATCGAGACCTTTACCCAGCTTCTCAATACCTATAAAACCTCGGACAAAGGCGCTGCTGCGCTCCTCAAGAAAGGTTTCGCCTATCTAGAAAAAGGCGACAAATCCCAAGCCGTCATCAACCTGCAGTACGTTGTTTTCGAGTATCCAGCAAGCCCCGAGGCTAGCCTCGCCAAAGAAAGGCTGGCGAAGTTGGGCGTCAAAATCAAGTGAAAGGGAGTTGGAATGGCCAAGAGAATCAAGTCCGGTTTGAAGAGAAAAAGGCAAAACGAGGTCCGGCGCTTGCGCAACCGCGCGGTACGCACCCGCGTGCGCAACGCCGTGAAGGCCCTTCGCCAAGCGGTTGCCGCTGGCGAGGTAAAAACCGTGCTTTCGCTTTTGCCCAAGACCGTTTCCGTGATTGACGTGGGCGTCCGCAAAGGGGTCTTCCACAAGAACACCGCCGCTCGCCTCAAGTCGCGAATCACCTCGCAGGCGGCGGCGCTTTTAAAGACCCAAGCCGCCCATGGTGCGTGAGCCCTACCGGCCTCCGGAAACCCTCGCACCCCACCTGGTTCGCCAGGGGAAAGTGCGGGATATTTACCGTGCCGGAGATGGAACGCTGGTCATGGTGGCCACGGACCGCATCAGCGCCTTCGATGTGGTCCTGAGCCCTGGTATTCCCGGCAAGGGCGTGATCCTCACCCAGCTTTCCAACTTTTGGTTCCGCCGCTTTGCGGCCAACATCCCCAATCACCTCGTGGCCACCGAGCTTGCGGACCTTGGAGAACCTTTTGCCCGTGAGCCGAGCTTGGCTGGTCGGGCGGTTTTGGTGCGCCAGCTCACCATGGTCCCCGTAGAGTGCGTGGTGCGAGGCTACCTCGTGGGGAGCGGCTGGAAGGAGTACCGGGAAACCGGCAGGGTGTGTGGCATCCCCTTGCCCACCGGGTTGCGCCAGGCAGACCAACTCCCCGAGCCGATCTTTACCCCGGCCACCAAGGAAGAAAGCGGTCACGACCAAAATATCAGCTTCGACCGCATGGTGGGGATGGTAGGCGGCGAGCTCGCCGAAACCCTGCGGGACCTTTCCCTGGCCATTTACAAGGAAGCGGCAGCCTACGCCAGCGAGCGCGGCATCATCATTGCGGATACGAAGTTCGAGTTTGGCCTCGACGACGAAGGGAAGGTGGTTTGGGCCGACGAAGCTCTCACCCCCGACTCCTCGCGCTTTTGGCCCATGGATGAGTACCGGCCCGGGGAAAACCCTCCTTCCTACGACAAGCAGTTCGTGCGGGACTTCTTGGAAGCGTCGGGGTGGGACAAGAACCCGCCGCCCCCGCCGCTGCCTGCCGAGGTCGTGGAAGGAACGGTGGCGCGGTACCGGGAGGCTTACACCAAGCTTTCGGGGCGTGAACTCGAGTTTTAAAAAAGTCCCCAAGGGTCGGTCCCTTGGCAATGGGAGGTTGTGATGGCGGAGAAACCCTTTTCCCCTGAAAACATTCGCAACGTTGCGGTGGTCGGCCATTCATCCACGGGCAAAACCTCGCTGGTTTCGGCCATGCTCTTTTGCGCCAAGGAAACGCCCAAGCTGGGCAAGGTAGACAAGGGGACAGCCGTCACGGATTTCGACGACGAAGCGGTGGAACGCAAGATCACCATCGCCGCCGCCGCTGCTTTTGCCCGCTACAAGGGACACAAAATCAACCTCGTGGACACCCCCGGGTACGGCATCTTTCTCACCGAAGCGCTCCAAGGGATCCACGTGTGCGAAGCGGCCCTGGTGACGGTTTCGGCCGTGGCGGGGGTGGAGGTGCAAACCGAAAAGATGTGGAAGGTTTGCGCCGAGGCTTCCAAGCCGGTGCTTTTCGTGGTCAACCTCATGGACCGGGAGCGGGCGTCCGCCGAACGCACCCTCGCCCAGCTGCAAAAGCGCTTCGGTCGGGAAGTGGTGCCGGTGCAGCTGGCCATGGGCGAAGAGGCTGGCTTTTCCGGGGTCGTGGATCTCCTCACCATGAAGGCTTTGACCTCGCCCCCGGACGAGAGCGGGGCCGTAACCGCTGGCGAAATCCCGGGCGACCTGGCGGAGGCGGCCGAAGCCGCCCGCTCCCAGCTTTTGGAAATGGTGGCCGAGCAAGACGAAGCGCTCCTGGAGAAGTTTTTCGCCGAAGGCACCCTGACTGCCGAGGAGCTGGCTTCGGGGCTCAAGGCAGCGTTTCGAGCCCGCAAAATTTTCCCGGTCTTTTTCACCAGCGCCACGCGGGTCCAGGGCATTCTCCCCCTCATGGACGCGCTCCTGGAGCTGGTGCCGTCCCCAGCTCACGTGGCAGCCAAATTGCTTCGCGACGACGGGCAGGAAATGACGGCGGCTGCGGCTCTCGACCAACCGCCCGTGGCGTACGTTTTCAAGACCCTTTCCGATCCCTACGCGGGCCGCATCTCGGTCCTGCGCGCTTACCTGGGAGCGTTCAACCCCGACGGCAATTACCACAACAAGACCCGCGACATAGCCGAGCGTTTCGGGGCCGTGAACTGGATTCAGGGCAAAGAGCTCATTCCCGTGGAAAAACTCGCAGCCGGCGACATTGGTGCCGTGGCCAAGCTCAAGGAAACCAAAACGGGCGATACCCTGGCGGCAAAAGAATCGGCCTTGCAGGTGCCGCCCGTTCGTATCCCCGATCCCACCATCTCCTTTGCCATCACCCCCAAGAGCAAGGGCGACGAGGACAAGATTGCCGGTGCGCTGGCGAAAATTCAGGACGAGGACCCCTCCCTGCAGGTAAGCCGCGACCCGCAAACCAAAGAGCTCTTGCTTTCCGGCTCGGCCCAACTGCACGTGGAAATTGCTGTGGCGCGCCTCTCCAAGCGCTACAAGGTGGAGGTCACCCTGCAGCCGCCCAAGGTTCCGTACCGGGAAACCATCACCAAGGTCGCTGAAGTCACCACCCGCCACAAGAAGCAAACCGGCGGCCACGGGCAGTTTGCGGAAGCCAAAATCCGCTTGGAGCCGCTTCCCCGGGGCAGCGGCTACGAGTTCGTGGACAAGATCTTCGGCGGCGCCATTTCCCAAAACTTCCGGCCCTCGGTGGACAAGGGGATCCAGCACGCCGCGCAAACGGGGCCCTTAGCCGGTTACCCGGTGGTGGACTTCCGGGTGGTGCTCCTGGACGGGAAGGAGCACCCCGTGGATTCCTCGGACATGGCGTTCCAAATTTGCGGCCGCAAGGCGTTCCGGGAAGCCGTGAAGCTCGCTGGCCCCACGCTTCTGGAGCCAATCATGCAGGTGGAAATCACCACCCCCGATGAGTTCCTGGGGGACGTCATGGGCGACCTCAACTCTCGCCGCGGCCGGGTGCAAGGCATGGAGCCCTCCGACGGCCAGACGGTGGTGAAGGCCCAAGTCCCCCTAGCCGAAATGCTCACCTATTCCCAGACCTTGCGCTCCATAACCGGTGGCCGCGGGGATTTCCACATGGAATTTTCCCACTACGACGAGGTCCCCAAGCAGCTCCAGGAAAAAATCATTGCCGCCGCAGGCGCTGTGGCTGCCGAAGAGGAAGAGGAGGAGTAAGGCCCGCGTGCTTTCACGCCAACAGAACGTGCGGAAATCCCGGATCGGCCGGGGCAAACCGGTGTGTTCTCGGTTCGAAGTGCAGCCAACCACAGGTTTCGCCTGTGGCGCTGTGGTCTTCGCTTGTGGGACGCAACGTTTCCGTAACCTCGCTGCCAAAGTTGGATCATGAGCTACCTCTGGCGTTTTCTCGATTTCGTCCTGCATTTGGACACCCATTTGGACAGCCTCATCCAAACCCATGGCAGCTGGGTTCACGGTATTTTGTTTCTCATCGTTTTTTGCGAGACGGGCTTCGTGGTCACACCTTTCCTCCCCGGTGATTCCCTGCTCTTTGCGGCGGGGACTTTTTCCGCCAGGGGAAGCCTCAATCTGCTGACTTCCATGCTCGTACTGGCCAGCGCCGCCATCCTCGGGGATACGGTGAATTACTGGATCGGGCACTACGTGGGGCCCAGGGTTTTTCACCGCGATGACGTGCGCTGGCTCAACCGCAAGCATTTGGACCGCACCCACGAGTTTTTCGAAAAGTACGGGGCAAAAACCATCATCTTGGCGCGCTTCGTCCCCATCGTCCGCACCTTCGCGCCGTTTGTGGCCGGAATTGGCGCCATGACCTACGGCAAGTTCTTGCTTTACAACGTGGTGGGTGGTGTACTGTGGGTCGTCAGCATCACCTTGGCGGGGTACTTCTTCGGGAACATCCCGGTGGTGCGAAGAAACTTCACGTTCGTCATTCTGGGGATCATCGTGGTTTCGGTCATCCCCGCCATCACCGAAACCCTCCGCCACCGCCGCCAGAGGTGATGCCTCCAAAAGACCCTCTCAAAACCTCGACATTCCCTCTTTCCAGCGCGAGTATATGGCCGTGGCGGCCGTGATTTCCCTTGATGTTTTCGAGGCCTTGGAGCGGCACCTGGGCCGCGAGGATGCCCTGACGATCGTCCGCGGGCTCGAGGCGAGCCTGAACCGCGCCGTGGACTACCGCTGGGCCACCACCAAAGAGGAGCTCCTCGCCGTCATGCGGCGCGAGTTCGTCACCCGAGAGGTTTTCGAAGAGCGCCTCGCAAGCTTCCGTGCCGAGCTTCTGGCCAAGTCCGAAAAAGACAAGGCTGAGCTGTTGGGCAGGCTGGAGAAGGACAAGGCCGAGGTGTTGGGGAGGTTGGAGAAGGACAAGGCCGAGGTGCTGGGGATCATCGAGGCTCTCCGGGAAAAGACCGAGCGGGACAAAGCCGAGCTCGTGGGAATGATCGAGGCTCTCCGCGAAAAGACCGAGCGGGACAAAGCCGAAGTTCTGGGAAAAATCGAGAACCTCAAGCTGGCCATGGACAAGAACATCACCGTTTGGTTTTCGATTTTGCTTTTTGCCATCGTGTTCTTGAACCGGGACGCCCTGGAGTTTTTGGCACGTCTCTTCGGTTTGCTCCGATAGCATACCCTGCCGCCCTCAACGACCTCCCTTGCGGCATTTGCCGTCGAGCTCACCGGTAGACCTGGGAACCCTTTGCGCGCCGGGTCGTTTTCGAGACCCCAACGGCTTTAAACCCCCGAACCACGAAGCGCAGCGGCCACGAAGCCGCTTCTCCTGCGTAGGAAACCCCTACTCGAGCAAGGCAAAGGATGTCGGATTCGGCGACGGAAAAACCGTCGTCGGCGAGGAAAATGGCTTCCCCCCGGGTCAGGTCGTACCCGTTTTCCTGGCGGCCAATCCCTAGAGCTTGGCACAGCTTGGCCGGTCCGTTGAGATCACCACGCCCTCCCCGCCGGGCGCGCACGATTTCCGCGCCCGAGACCACCTCCCCCCCGCGCAAAAGCACCGCTTGGGGATCGCCGGGGAACCTCGTTACGACGTTGGCGCAGTAGTGCATGCCGTAGGTGAAGTACACGTAGAGGTGGCCCGCTTCCCCCCACATGACTTCGTTCCGGGAGGTTCGGCGACCACCGGCGGTGTGGGCTGCAGGGTCCCCAACCCCAAGGTAAGCCTCGGTTTCGAAAAGACGCACAGCGACAACCCCTTCCGGAAGCACCCGAACCAGCAGCTTGCCGAGGAGCTCCCGAGCTACGGTTTCCGTTTCCCGCTGGTAAAATCCCCGCGGAAGGGTTGCCCGTCGCCAATTTTTGACGAGGAGGTCAGCCGTGGAGCTTGCCAAAGCGTGCGTAACAGGCGGAGCAGGGTTCATTGGCTCGCATGTGGCCGAAGCGCTTCTCGCCTCCGGCCTCGAGGTTATCATTGTGGACGACCTTTCCACCGGGTGCAAGGAGAACCTCCCGACGGGAGCTCGTTTTTTCCAGCTCGACATCCGCTCCCCTGAAGCGGCGCAACTGGTGGCTGACGAAAAGGTGGAGCTTTTGGTGCACCATGCCGCGCAAATGGACGTCCGCAAAAGCGTCGCCGATCCGCTTTTCGATGCCGACGTCAACATCCTTGGCACCCTGAACCTTTTGGAGTCGGGGCGCCGGTCCCGCCTCCAGCAAGTGATTTTTGCCTCCACCGGCGGAGCCATGTACGGGGAGCAGGAAAGCTTCCCGGCCACCGAGGCTCACCCGGCCCGGCCGGTTTCCCCTTACGGCGTTTCCAAGCTCTCGGTGGAACGCTACCTCGACTACTACTGGCACGAGTACGGCATTGCCGCCACCTGCCTTCGCTACGCCAACGTGTATGGCCCCCGCCAGAACCCCCACGGCGAAGCCGGCGTGGTGGCGATTTTTTTAAATCGTTTGCTGGCCGGGAAGGAATGCGTCATCAACGGCGATGGCCTGCAAACCCGGGATTATGTGTACGTAGGGGACGTGGTCGCCGCCAACCTCGCCAGCGTCGGCAGAAAGGGCTTCTTCGTCTACAACGTGGGGACGGGGCGGGAGACCAGCGTGGTGGAGCTTTACTGGCTTTTGGCGAAAGCCGTAGGGGTGACGAGGCAACCGGTCCACGGGCCGGAAAAGCCCGGGGAGCAGCGGCGGTCCGTGATTTCTTCCGAGCTTATTCGTCGCGAATTGGGGGTTTACCCGAAAACCTCTCTGGAAGAGGGGCTTTCGGTGACGGCGGCGTGGTTCGCCCAACACGCGAAACGCCACAATGCCACGGCCCCGTAGAGCCAGGCCATGGGTTTCGCCTTTGCCTTTGTTGGCGCGCTCTTGGTGCTCGGGATGCTGGCCATAGGGCTCTGGGCCGGTGTCGTCGAGCGCCGTTTGGGCACCGACACTGAGGGCTTTTGGACCGCCCACCGCTCCCTTTCCGGCGCCAGCCTCGGCATGAGCCTTTCCGCGTCCATGCTTTCGGTTTCCTGGTCGCTGGTGTACGGTGTGGAGCTTCTGTACCGCTACGGGTGGGGCGGCCTTTGGCTTTTGGCCGTTCCCTGGCTCGTCACTCTCGGGCTTTTCTTTTTCCTGGCGCCCCGCCTGCGTTCCTTCGGCGCGTTTTCCCAGGGGGAGCTTTTCGGCCGCCTTTACGGCCGGGATGTGCAGCTCCTGACTGTTCTCGTCCTGAGCCTGGTCTTCCTCGCCTGGTGTGGAGCTGAAATTGCAGCTGCTGGCCAGCTTTTGGCCCCCACGCTGCGGATGCCGGCACCCTGGGTCATGACCGCCGTTGCCCTCCTGGTGGCCATGTACTCCTTTGCCGGGGGCTTTCGGGCGGTGGTGGCCACCGACGTGGCGCAGTTTGCCCTCATTGCGTTTTTCCTCCTCTTCCTGGGTTTTCGGGCGGCACGCTTGGGGCACGGCTGGGCACCCCTGGCTCAAGCCGCCCCGCCCTCCACCTGGCTGGTGGCCGTCACCCTGGTGGTTTACGTCACCGGCTGGCTGGCCGAAGCGGACATTTGGCTGCGCCTCACCGCCGCCAAAAGCCACGGGCATGCCCGCCTAGCCATGGCGTTCACGGCGGGGGTTTCCCTCGTGCTGGTGGTGGCTCTGCCGGCGCTTTTGGCAGCCTCGGCGCGGGCTCTTTTCCCCTCGCCGGTGGCAACCCCCGTCCTTTCTCGGCTGTTGGCCGTTCTTCTCCCTCCCGGTCTCGAGCTCGTGGTGGTGGCTGGCTTTGCCGCCGTGGCTCTGTCCACGGTCTCCACCACCGCCAACGTGGTGGCCGTGGCTTGGGCCCGGGATTGGCCGCGAAACCATCCCCACACGGCAAGCCTTCCGGGGGCCCGCTGGGCTTCCGCCGGAGCGGTGGGGGCGGCGCTTGTGGTGGCCTTCCTCTCCCGCTCCCTGGCCGAGCTTTTTTACCTTTCAGCGGGTTTGCTTTCCGCCGCGCTTTTCTGGCCAACGGTGGGGCTTTTCCATCGGCGGCTTCGATCCCCCGCGAAAGCCGCAGGCTGGGCTGGTTTTTTTGCGGTGCTGGTCACCTTTGCCGTCGAGCGTGCCGGCCTCGGGGCCTTTGCCCGCGATCCCGGGCTCGTGGAGCTGGGGATCGGCTACATTCCCCCCGCCCTCGCAGCCGGCGCGGTTGTTTTCGTCTTTCGGCTTTGCCGCAGGCCCGGGCAGCCAGCCTCTCCGGATCGGGAGCCCTAGGCCTTACGCGCTTCCGCCGTTTCCCCTTCGGCCGCGGTGGCCTTGCGCCGACGCCGCCGGCGTTTGACCGCGGGCTTGGAGGGCTCTTCCGGTGCTGCTTCGGCCGTGGAGCCGGTATCGAACCCGGTAACCACGTACGTGCCCGAGCGCTCGTCCTTGCGCAACTTGACGATGTGGTGGGCTTCGGCGTCTTTGAGGAGAGCGGTAAAGGTGGGGTAACCGTAGTATTCCTCGTTGAACTCTGGCTTTTTCCGCTGCATGGTTTGCTTGATCATGGAGCCCCAGAGGATTTCTTTCCCGTCCCGCATGAGGGCTTTGATGGCGTCAATGAGCAAGGCAAAGCACTCCTGTTTCTTCTCTGGAAGCCCAGCCAGGGAAGGTGTGGCTTCTTCCAGGGACCTGATCAAATCCTCGTAAAAGATGAACTCGTCGCAGTTGGCAATCAAAAGCTCCGATGTGGAGTTCTTCACACCAATGCCGATGACGTACTTGTCGTTTTCCCGCAGCTTGGACACCAGCGGCGAAAAGTCGGAATCCCCCGAGCACAGGGCAAAGGTCGTCACGAAACCCTTGGCAAAACAAAGATCCATGGCGTCCACAACCATGCGAATATCGGCGGAGTTTTTCCCCGAATAGGCCTTGAGCGGAATGTCAATGAGCTCGATAGCCGCCTCGTGGAACGGCCGCTTGTACTGGGAATACCGCTCCCAGTCGGCGTAGGCGCGGCGGACTACCACCTTCCCTTTTTCCAAAAGCCTTGCCAAAACCAGGTTGATGTCGAACTGCTTGTAGCCCGAGTCCCGAAGGCCCAAAGCGATGTTTTCGAAGTCAATGAAAAGCGCGATCTTGTGCTCGTCAATGGCCATTGCTGCCCCTTCCGGGGGTATGCTAGACGCCCCTGGGGGCGGGCGCAAGAAGGGCCACCGAAAGGCGGGACTACCAGTCCGAGAGCGCGTCGACCTTGGCGGCGCAAATGAAGTCGTTTTCCGAAAGCCCGCCGATAGCGTGGGTCCAGTAGCGGAGGATCACGGTGTTGTACCCCACCTCCATCACCGGGTGGTGGTCCTGGGTGTGGGAGATCCAAGCCACAGCGTTCACGAACGCCATCACTTGGAAGTGATCGCGGAACCGGAAGGTCTTTTCCAGCTTCCCTTCGCGCACCGCCCAGCCGTCGAGCTTTTTGAGAAGGTCGCTCACCTGTTCGTGCGTCAACGGCGGCGTCCCCCCTTCGCACGGCATGCAGCGTTTTGTTGCTAGCTCGTCCATGGGGCACCTCCGCTTCTTGGGAAGCCCAAGCGCTGCCCGTAAATTCCCGTGCCTGTCCGGGCACTGAGTTTTCCGCTATGCTGGGGCCGTGGGCGAGCGGTCGAAGCTGGAAAAAGTCGGGCGGTTGGCTTCCACCTCCAAGAGGGTGGACTACGCCTCGGCTTTGAACCCCGAGCAGCTGGCGGTGGTCATGCACCCGGGCGGCCCCATGCTCGTGCTGGCGGGGGCTGGCTCGGGGAAAACCCGCACCGTGGTGTACCGAGTGGCCCGGCTCCTGGAGGACGGGGTGGAGCCCTCCTCCATCCTCATGCTCACCTTCACCAACCGCGCCGCCCGGGAAATGCTCACGCGGGTGGAAACCCTTCTCGGTCGGGACGCGTCGCGGGTGATGGGCGGAACCTTTCACTCGGTGGGCAACCGCATCCTGCGGCGGTACGGGGAGCTTCTCGGCTACCCTTCCAACTACGGCATCCTGGACCGCGAAGACGCCCAGGAGCTCATGGCGCAAGCAGCTACGGATGTGGTGCCTCACGTTCCCGACAAGCGTTTACCGGGTGCCGCGGTGCTTTTGGAGGTTTACTCCTTCGCCATCAACACCGGCCGCAGCTTGGAGGAGGTGGTTTCCTCCCGCTACCCCCAGTTCCTCCAGGACCAGGACTACATGCACGCCGTTTTCCGCCGCTACCTGGAGCGCAAGCGCCAGGCAAACCTCATGGACTACGACGACCTCCTCCTCAACTGGCTTTTGCTCTTGCGCCAGCACCGGGAGGTTCGGGCGAGCCTGGCGACGCGCTTTCGTCACATCCTGGTGGACGAGTACCAGGACACCAACCGCTTGCAAGCGGAAATCGTGGACCTCATGCTGGGGCCGGAGCGCAACCTCACGGTGGTGGGGGACGACGCCCAGTCCATTTACGCCTTTCGCGGTGCCGAGTACGCCAACATCCTCACCTTCCCCGAGCGCTACCCCGACTGCACGATCTTTCATCTGGAAACCAATTACCGCTCCCTCCCGTCCATCTTGGAGCTTGCCAACGCCTCCATTGCCCACAACCAAAAGCAGTTTCCTAAAAAACTGCGCCCCGTGCGGGACGGTGGGGAAAAGCCCACAGTCGTGGCCGCGCCTTCCCCCGATCTGCAAGCGGCGTTCGTGGCCCAACGCATCCTGGAGCTTGCCGATGAAGGCGTCCCCCTCGGGGACATTGGCGTCCTTTACCGCAACCACTCCCACGCTCTGGAGCTGGAAGTGGAGCTTACCCGCCGCAGCATCCCCTACGAAGTGCGCTCGGGCTTGCGGTTTTTTGAGCAACGGCACGTCAAGGACGTCCTCGCCCACCTGCGGTTCGTGGCCAACCCCAGGGACGAGGTGGCCTTTTTCCGCATGGCCAAGCTGCGCCCGCGCTTGGGGCAAAGACTCGTGACGCGGGTATGGGAAAACTTTCGCGCGGATCCCGAGCCGCTCACCGCCTTCCTCCACCGCGACCCCGATTCCCTGGGGCTGCCCAAGGCCGCGGCCCGCTCCCTTCGCGACCTGCAACAGCTCGTAGGGAGGCTCGCCCGCTTGCGCCAGCGCCCCGGCGAAATGATCCGCGAGGTCTTGGCCTCGGGCTACCGGGACTACGTGCGCGCGCAACTGGACAACGCCGCCTCCCGCTTGGACGACCTGGAGCAGCTCGCCATTTTTGCCGATGGCTACGAAAGCGTGGAGGCTTTCTTGGACGAGGTCACGCTCATGAACGAGCTTTCCGGGGAAGACGTGGCGGCCTTCGAGGGAGAGCGGGAGCGGGTGACGCTCTCCACCGTGCATCAGGCCAAAGGGCTCGAGTGGCGGGTGGTGTTCGTGGTGTGGCTGGCTGAAGGGCGCTTCCCCACGGCCCGAGCCGAAGACCTGGAGGAAGAACGGCGGCTTTTTTACGTGGCCTGCACCCGGGCCAAGGACGAGCTGTACCTTTGCTACCCGCTCCTGGCCCGAGACCGCTACCGGGTGGACGTCATCACCGAGCCGTCGCGGTTCCTCCAGGAGCTCCCGGAGCAGCTGTACCAACGCCTGGCGGTGGAGCCATCCCAGGAACTGCCGGAACTGGAGGACACGAGCAGCTACGAGCTCCCCGCGTTTTTGAAGCCTCCCA
>JBAMMG010000060.1:0-24549 GCA_039793905.1 Thermoanaerobaculum sp.
ATGCGTTGCACGGGCGGCGCGTCGCCGCGGTGGCATCCCTGCCGGCCCAAGGGCGGCCACGAGGTTTTTCTCAACCTGGAAGCCCCGGCACGTTGCTACTTCGTGGGGGTGACGACATAGTGGCCGGAGGTATCCACGTACCCCCAGGCGCGGCCCAAGCGCACCCGCGCCAGCCCGCCCCGAAAGTTTTCGGCCTCATCGAACTGCGGGTTGATGGCGAACTCGCCTTTGCTGTTGATGAACCCCCAGCGATCATTGTCGCTTTCAACGGCGGCGAGACCTTCCGAGAAATCCAAAGCGGTTTCGAACTGAGGCGTGACCACAAAGGTCCCTTTTTTGCCAATGAAACCCCAGTACCTGCCGATTTTGGCTCGCGCAAACCCCGATGCGAACGGGTACGCATCGTCGAATTGCGGGTGAATGACGAACTCGCCCTTGCGGTTGATGTAGCCCCAACGGTCGCTCGCGGTCTCCACCGGCGCGAGCCCATCGGAAAAAGACCTAGCCGTTTCGAACTGGGGGTTGATGACTAGCTTACCGCTCTTGTCAATGTAGCCCCACGAATCCCCGACTTTTACGGCCGCAAGTCCCTCAGAAAACCCTTCGGCTTTTTCGAATTGGGGGTTGATGGCCAGCTTGCCGCTTTTGTCCACGAACCCCCAGAGGTCCCCAACTCGCACTGGCGCTAAACCCTCGCTGAAGTTGCCGGCGCCTTTGAACTGCGGGTCGATGGCGAGCTTGCCTTCCCGATCCACGAAGCCGTAGCGCCCGTCCAGCTCGACCCAGGCGAGGCCTTCGACAAAATCGCCGACGCTTTCGAATTGCGGCGTGATCACCAGCTTGCCTTCCCGGTCTACAAACCCCCAGCGGCGGGAAAGCTTGACCGCAGCCAAACCCTGGGACGGGGCTCTCCCTTCATCGAACTGGGGGTTGACGAGGTTTTTCCCCTGGCTGTCCACGTACCCGACCTTGCCCTCCAGGGTAACCGGGTAAAAGGTGCCGCTGTGCTTGCTGGCTGGAGCTGCCGCCAGCAACGAAAGAAGAACGCTTGCCCAAAGCCTCATGGTCACCGCCCTCCTTTGCTGCCACCATTCTAACGCAGGAAACTTCCGCTCGCCTCCCTAGGGCCAGACAACCCGAAACGCCTGAAGGTTTTTGGGAAGCTCGGGGGCACTGCCGGGCCAGCTCCAGATCCAGGACGTTTCCTCCTGGCGCACGTGAAGCACTACGCCGCGGCACGGTCCCCGAGCAACCGTAAGGTCGCCAGGGTGGGGGGTGTTCTCCCCCATGCGAGCCGCCAGGGCCTGCCAGGTAAGGGCAGCGTGGAGGTTGAGGCTGGCCACGCGCAGGAGGGCATGGACGAGGTTGGGGCTACCGAAGATTTCGTCACCCTCCCGAAACGCCTGGCCCACGGAAGCCCGAAGGGCTTCGGCGTCGAGCTTGCCAAGGCAGGGGTTTTCACGAAGCGCCGTGGCAAGCGCTACGATACGCTCCGCTCCCGCGGCACAAGCGGCCCGCCTCCACGGTGAAAAGTGGGCCAAAAGCCCTCGCGCTTCGGGGTCTTTGGGGCAGCGAAGGGCGATTGCCGCCTCGGCTACGAGCGCCCGTTCCAGTGGCCGCGAGAAATCCGTTCCCTCGAGCCACGAAAGCCACTCCCGGCTTGGCCGGGAAAGGCTGCGGAGGGAGAAAACCGCGAGGCGGTTGACGGCGGTCCCCACCAACACGCTGATGAGCTCCGAGCGGGCCACGAGCGCCTCCCCTAGCCTGCGGACCGCCAGGAGATCCTGCTCGGCGGTGGCCGGGTCACGGTTTTCCAAGCGCCAAAAGGCGTCGGCAACCAGAAGCCGGGCAACGCTCAAGCCGGCCAGAAGGTTGGGGATTGGGGCGGCAAGGCCTTGGGTGAGGTCCTCCTCCCACTGGGGGAGGGACCCCTGGAGGAGAAGCTCGCGAACCGTAGCAAGGTCGTTCGCGTGGCCGGCGAGAAACGCTTTGACCTCCTCCGGCAACGGGGCGCGTGCCGCCGCCAACGCCCCGGCGTTTTCCTCGACCCAACGGGAAAAAACGGGGCGAAGCTCGTCCCAGCGCTTTCGAGATCCTTCAGGGATGAGGCTGGCCACCGCCTGGAAGCGCTCCGAGGTCTTGGGAGCCCAGTTGAGGCCCAAGGAGGCCGCCGCGACCTCCAACTGCAACGCCCGCCCGTTGGCGGGCCGTCGCTCGCTGAGGGAAAGCCCTGGGGGAAGCTGCGCGTAAGACCCGTGGAAAGCTTTTTGCGCCCGCGCCAAGCGCATGGAAGCCCAAAGGGAAAAGCCAGCCACCACGACGACCACAAGGCAAACGGCAACGATGATCCAGCGCAACCACCTTTCCGTCATGCGCACCTCCGTCGCAGTTTACGGTCCAGCACCTTGCCGTGTCGTAGTAGGGTAGCAGGCTGCGGGAGAAAACGCCATGCGGTTGTGGAGCCTTCACCCCCGTTACCTCGACCCTCAAGGTCTCGTCGCCCTGTGGCGGGAAGCTCTGTTAGCGCAAGCGGTGCTTTTGGGTGGAACCCAGGGGTACCGGCACCACCCCCAGCTGACGCGGTTTCGGGAAGCGCGCGACCCCGTGGGCACCCTGGGGTTTTACCTGCGGGAAGTGGCCTCGGAGGCCACACGCCGGGGCTACGCCTTTTCTGAGACCAAGGTTGTTCGCGTTGGCGCAGCAGCCGGCAGCCTTGCGGTCACCGACGGGCAACTGCGCTTCGAGTGGGAACACTTGCGGCGCAAGCTCGCAAAGCGAAACCCCCACTGGCTTGCCCTACTTCCTGCCCTCGACGTTCCCGACCCGCACCCCCTCTTTTCGGTCGTGAGCGGGCCGAAAGCAAGCTGGGAAAAGGGCTGAGCTTAAGGCCCCTACCTTCGGGTTTTGGCCACCAGGCGCGGGTCGTCGCGCCACCCCCCGGGAATGCTGGTGGGGGCATCGCGCCTGGGGTGGAGCTGGCCGCTTGCGTCCCGGTGGCAGGAAAAGCAGTCGTCTCGGAGGGGGTGGTCTTCGGGGCGCGGGTGCCTTTTCCCGAAGGCGTGGCATGCGAGACAGGCGGCTTCGCTCTGCTGGACCGTGTGATCGCCGTCGCCGGGCATCCTTGGGGCACGGTCCGAGGCCAGCAACAGGACGGCAAAAACAGCTGCAAGCCCAAGAAAAACCACCAGTCCCCAGGGAGGCCGCATGCTGTGCTACTCTCCCCCCATGGGGCGGATTTGGCGTGAAGCAGCAATTCTGCTCGCGGTGGTTGTGGTTTTCGGCACCGTAGCCAACCTCCTCCCCCACCGGCATATGGCCTGGTGGGGGCAAGGACAAGAACCCCCCCAGGCGGGCCGGGATTTCCAGCTTCTCGATGCCGACAGTGCCTATGTCATGGGGGAAAGCTTACCCCGCACGGTGTTCGTGGATACGCGCACGGCGGCCGAGTTCAACGCGGGCCACATTCCCGGCGCGCTCCGTTTGGAGTTGCCTTCCCTGCAGGAGATGCTGACGCCCGAGCTGCGGAGCGGGCTGGCAGCCGCCCAGGCGGTGATCATCTACGGGGGATCAGCCGAAACCGACATCGAACAGTTGCTGGCCCAGGCGCTCCGCCGCGAGCTGCCGGCACTTCCCGTTCCTTACGTGCTTGCCGGTGGCATCGCTGCCTGGCAAGCGGCCGGCTTTCCTTTGGAGGCGCAGCCATGAGGTTTTTCCGCAACCCCTGGGTTTACCGTGCCGTGGCCTGGGTTCTGGGAGGGATTTTCCTTTACGCGGCCATCCCCAAGGTCCTAGACCCGCGGCCGCTTTTGACCATCATTTGGGGTTACCGCATCCTCCCACCGGGGCCCATCAACCTCGTGGCCATTTACATGCCCTGGCTCGAGCTCACCGTGGGGCTTGGGCTCATTTCCGGGTTTTTGCGGCGGGGTGCAGCGTTTTGGGCCTTTTTCCTGCTCACGGTGTTCGAAGCGGCGCTTCTCGTGAACGCGTTTCGCGGTGTGAACGTGGCTTGCGGGTGCTTCTCCCAGTCGGCCGAGGACGTGCACAACGCCTGGTTTCTCGTCCTTCGCGACCTGCCCATGTGGCTCGCCGCCGCGTACCTCCTTTTCATCACGCCCCAGTCCCGCCAGGCAAACGCGGCGTAGGGGCGGCTCGGGCACCCCAGGAAAGTCAAATGAGGCGGCGGTAGTCCCGGCGCGCCAGGCGCCACACGGGGACGCCGCAAAAGCGCTCCCCTTCCGGGCAAATGGGGGTTTTCCCCGCGAACTTGCGGATCGCGCAAGGTGGCAAGAGCCAGCGCCCGATTTCCGGCTCCACCTGGGCGATTTGTTCCGCTTCTTCCCACGATGCTTGCCAGATTTCTTCCTGGGCGTTGTAGCAGAGGCGCATGCGGTGTTTGTGATGGAGGTGCAACAGGTCCGCTGATTCGATAAAGCGAATGGCCAAAGCGTTGGGCAAAAGGTAAAGGGCGTGCTCCCTCCTCGCCCCGGCGGACAGCAGGCGCGACGCCCCTTCCCACGCCCGACTTACAGCTTCCTCGAAGCACGCCAGGGCCTCGCCGCCGGCGTGCCCGATGAGGCGCGGCACCACCACGTCGGGCTCGCTGTCCACCACGGCCCACAGGAGAGGGCGGGCAGCGGGGGTCATGCGGTGCCGCTGGTCCTGGGAGTCGGCAGCGTGGGAAAGCTTTTTGGCAAAGGTGTAGTGGGCGTGGTGGAGGGCGCGGGAAAGCTTGGCAAGGGTCGTAAGGTTGAGCTCCTCCCCCAGGAGCGTGTTGCGGGAGGGGTCCAGCACCAGCTGGATGGCTTCGGCGTCGGGAAGCTGGGCCTGGGTGAGCCCGAGAACCGCCCGCACCGCCGCCGCCACCGCTCCCTCGTTGTTGGCCCCGCGGGAAAGCAAGCGGGAAGAAAAGCCTTCCAGCGTGCGGTCGAACTCCCGGCGGAAAGCTGCCGGCTGCGGGCTCCCACCGTGGAATTCCCAGAAGAAGCGGTACTCCGGGGTGGCTTCGAGAGGGATCGGCTCTTGAAGGAGCTTGCCAAGGTCGGGGTCCCAGGCCAGGGCCTCTCCCACCATGGCCTCAACGACGGCTTGGGTTTCTTCGGGAACGTCGGCCTGGGCGCAAAGCCTGCGGTAACGGAAGAGCGTCAAGCAGGAAACCGTGTGGTACAGGGCGGTCAGGGTCGCCAGAGGGAGGACAGCCCGCGCCACTTCTTGTGCTTTGCGCTGGGTCTGGCGTGCCAGGCGCTGGGGGTGGCGCTTCCACGTCGGAAATCGGGCCAAAAGCTCGGCTTCGGCTACGGGCGACAGAAGCTCCACGAGCCGCGTATAGGTTCGGTGGAGCGAGCCTACGGTTTGGCGAAAGACCTCGCGAGCTGCGGGCGGCAGGGTTGCCGGCTCGTACACCGCATCCGCCGCTACCGGCACGTAGCGCTGGGAAACCTGCTCGGAGTTGGCAAAGGGGTGGGCGTGGAGAAACGACCACACGAACTGGCGGGAAACCCCCTCGATGGCAAAGAGAAAGTGGGCGTGCTGGAAGGTGGTGTGGTGACCGGCCAGGTAGAGGGACTGGGCCAACCGGTCCCGCCGCGCCAAAGCCTGCCCGCGCTCGCCCTCGCCTAGGTACTCGCCCGCCACCTTTTCGGGCGGGACCAGGTGCGGGGCGTAGCAGCTGCGCGCCGCCGCCACGGCCACATCCACCGGCCGCGGAAACGCCGCCACCAGCCTCACGCAGGGAGCTCCGGGCATGGGCGCATTTTACATGCCGGAAGCAGCACTGGACAGCTCGAGCCTGTCACGAAACCACCACCTTCGACCCGGCTTGGCCTGACCAAAAGGTCCCGACAAATGGGGTTACGAACTCAAGCCCGCGCCAGAGCCTGGTCCAAATCCGCAATGATGTCGTCCGGGTGCTCGGCCCCCACGGACAAACGAATGAGGTTGTCGGGGATGGAGGCCAGCTTGCGCCCCTCCTCCCCCTGCTGCTGGTGGGTGGAAATGGCAGGAATCGTGGCCACCGATTTGATGCGCCCCAGGTCGGTAGCGCGGTAAATGCGCTCGAGACCATCCAAAACCCGGCGTGCCGCCTCGTGCCCGCCTTTAACACAGAAAGAAAGGAGGTGGCCGTAGCGGTTCACCTTTTCGCGGTAGCGCTGGTCGTGCTCGCTGTCCACAAGCCACATGTAGCGCCGCGCCAGGTGGTGCAACGGGTGGGATTTCAGGCCCAGGTAGTTCACCCTTTCCACCTTGGGGTGCTCCTCCAAAAACTCGGCAACGATGCGCGCGTTCTCCGAGAGGAGATCCATCTTGGAGCGCAAGGTCCGGAGGTCGTTGAGGGTCAGAACCGCTTGCATGGGCGAAAGGTTGGGACCGTTGTCACGGTTGGGAAGGAACTTGATGTAGCTTGCAAAGTCCTCCCGCATGGGGTCGTTGGGGATCTTGGTGACGATGGGCTTGCGGGCAATGACCGCACCGGCAATTCCGAAGCCTGAAGCGGTCATGCTCTTGGTCACCGAATGCACCACGATGTCGGCCCCGTGCTGGAGCGGTCGCAAGAGCGCAGGGGTGGCGACGGTGGAGTCCACGATCAAGGGGATGCCGTGGCTGTGAGCCAACTCGGCGAGGGCGGCAATGTCGAAAAAAGCCAGGGTGGGGTTGGAGGGCAACTCGCCGTAGAGGAACCTCGTGTGCTCGTCCATGAGGGCCGCCCACTCCTCCAACCGCTCGGGGTGCTGGACCCAGCGCACCTCGATCCCCTTTTCCCTTTGCCGTACCGAGAACTGCTGGAAGGTGCCGCCGTAAACGTGGGCCGAGGCCACGAAGTTGATGGGCTCGTGCTCCGCCCCCGGAAGTCGTACCAGAAGTGGCTCGATGGCCGAGAGGATGGCGGCCATCCCCGAGGAGGTGGCGCAGCACGCGGTTTCGAACTCGCAACCGTAGCCTTCGAGAAGCGCCAGGGTCCACTCCAGGTAGTACACCGAGGGGTTGGCAATGCGGGCGTAACACCAGGTGGGGATGAGGTACGCCAGCGCGGCTTCCAGCTCGTCGCTGTCGCGGTATGCCTGGGACGTGGCAAGGTAGACCGGCTCGACAATGGCACCCTGGTTGCGCTCGATGGCTTCCTCTACCGTGTAAAGTCCGTGGACCGCCACCGTGTCGAAGCGCCACTTTTTGGCCTGCTGCCACGCCTTCTGCCGCGCCGCTTGCTCCTCTTGGGCCATGGTCACGTACCGCGCCACACCTTCACGCATGGTTCCCTCCGTGACGAGTCTTGTACCCAGCCGCCGGAAGACTACCAGAATGCCCTTGCCCTTGGGAAACCTGGCGAATTTCTTTCGTGCCGAATGAAAGGCTCCCGTAGCTTTTTCGCTTTGTGAACGGTTTCACGTGTCATTTCCGAAAAAACCAAAACGTCCGGGAAGGTCAAAAGCCGCTAGAATTGCTAGGCACGGCGGAAGCCGGGGAGGTGTACCGTGCCCATCTTCGAGTACCTCTGCGCCCAGTGCAACCGGATTTACAGCTTCCTTTCCCTCTCTCCCGCCCCCAAGCGACAGCCAAGCTGCCCCCGGTGCGGGGCCAGCGACCTTACCCGGGTACCATCGGCTTTTGCCGTCGCCGGTACGACCCGCAAGGCCGAAACCAAGGCCGAAAAGCCCGGAGAGGCGGAGCCGGAGGTGCCCCGCGGTCTGGAGCAGGAACTTTCCCAGCTAGCGGACAGCCTGGACGAAAGGGACATGGAGGATCCCCGTACCATGGGGCGCCTCATGCGGCGGTTGGCGGAAGCTTCAGGGGAACCCATGCCACCGACCCTGGATGAGATGATCCGCCGCATGGAGGCCGGGGAAGACCCTGAAAAACTGGAGGAGGAGCTCGGCGACCAACTGGAAGAGGAGCTGGGGGGCGAAGACGTGGAAGAGGGCCTCGAAACCGGGCCGGAAAGGGACCCTGGACTTTACAGTTTGTAGGCCCGAATACCCGGTTTTCCTCGTTCCGTCGAGAAAAACCACCGAGCTAGACGGGGTCGGTGTCCACCATGACTTGGGTGTCGGGGCCGTGTTTGTCGCGGATGCGGCGGATGGCCTCTTCGGCGAGCTCGTGAGAGCGCTCAAAGGAGGTGGTCCGGTCCACCAGGAGGCGAAACTCGAAAAACGGTACGCGGCCAGCCCTCCGGGAGCGGAAGGCCCGGTAGCCCCGCACCTCGGGCGCCAAGTTGGCGATCATAGCCTTGACCTCGTCTTCCACTTGGCGTGGCAGGCCTCGGTCCAAGAGCTCGTCGGCGGCGTCGCGGTAAATCCCCCACACCCCGTTGAGGATCAAAAGGGCAATGATGACGCTCGCGATGGGGTCGGCAAAAGTCCACCCGAAGGCCCCGTAGGCCACGATCCCCAGGGCCGCGACCCCGTTGGAAGCCAGGTCCGTGGCGTAATGGAACGCATCGGCGTGAAGGGCCACCGAGTGGGTTGCTTTCCCCTCCCGTCGCAAGAACACCGTAAGGGCCAGGGAAACCACAAGGGAAACCACCATCATGCCGAAAGCCACGCCTGTGGCTTCAAGCTCCTGGGGGGTCAAAAGCCGCTCCACCGATTTGCCAATGAGCCATACCCCACCCATGGCCACGACCGTAGCTTGGATCACAGCCGACAGAGCCTCGGCCTTGCCGTGGCCGAAGGCGTGCTTTTCGTCTGGCGGTTCGGCGGCCATGCGCAGGTAAACGGCGTTGAGCCCCGAGCAAAAGAGGTCCATGAGGGAGTCCACCGCCGCTGCAAGCACCGCCAGGGAATGGGTTTTCCACCCCACCAGGCCTTTGGCCACGGCCAAACAAAAGGCCGTAAACGCCGCAACCTGTGCCGCCCGGACCTTGCGCCGGTCCTCGCCTAGGGGCGCCACCCTTTTCCTCCCTCCACCATGAGGTTCCCGGACGCTACCCCCGGCTCCACCCCTTCGGGGTAGTAGGCAAGGCCAACCCGTGCTTCCAGCACGTCCATTTCCCCCTCCCCCAAAACCCGGCGCTCGATGCTTTCCACCACCCGCGCCACCGCCTGGGCCGCCGCGGGCTCCCGCCGCACCAAGGCCTCCCGAACCGTTTGGGCCACGGCCTTCAAGCACCGGTGGCGGAAAGCGGCAAAGCTTTCCCCCAGGCTGGAAACCATGCCCAAAAACGGCTGGTAGTACATCTCCCCAGGCAAAAGAGCCGCGCACTGCAACGCCAAAACCTCCGTCTCGTGCCCTCCAAGCTCAACGGCCTCGGCCCCCGAAGGTATACCGGCCACGGCCGCCCGCCGCCCCGGGTCGAAGGGCCGCCAGGAGAGGCTACCCCGCTCCGGTTCCCAGGGAGCTGCCCAGTGACCAAAGGCCAGCTCCGAAACGCCCCATTCGGGAACGGCAAGGCGCACCACCAGCGTCACTTCCACCCAAGGCTGAAACCCACCTTCTCCCGCCGCGGCGGGGACGGTTCTCGGGGGCAGCACCACCACCTTCACGCCGCCTGATGGTACACTAACGCGCCAGTGGAGGCATCTTTGGCTTCGACTCGTGAAAGCTGGGACGGACAACTGAGCCTCTTCGAAGACCCTGCCCTGCGGGAAGCCCCCAAGGGGCGGCCGGTACTCGTTTTCGATTTGGAAACCCAGAAGAGCTTCGAGGAAGTGGCCGGGCGCAACACCCGGCAACTGGGGATCTCGGTGGGGGTGGTGTACTCGTTTGCCGACGACCAGTTTCACGTGTTTTTCGAAAACGAGGTGGACAGACTCATCGCCACCTTGGCGGCGGCGGAGCTGGTGGTGGGGTTCAACGTTTTGGGTTTCGATTACGAGGTGCTGCGCGGTTACGGCGAGTTCCCGGGCGGCACCCCTCCCACCCTCGACATTATGCTGGACCTTCAGCAAAAGCTCTCCTTCAGGCCCAAGCTCGACTCGGTGGTCCAAGCCACCCTCGGGGAAGGGAAAAGCGCCGACGGCCTTGCGGCTTTGCGCTGGTACCGGGAAGGACGGCTGGACGAAATTGCCAAGTACTGCCAGGAAGACGTGCGGCTCACCCGCGATCTTTACCTTTACGGCAAGCGCCACCGCCACGTTTTGGTGGCCCGCTATTCCGGCTCCCCCGTCAAAGTGGATGTGGACTGGTAGGCCCCCCGCCAAGTACCGGCGGGTGCTGAGGTTTCCGTGAGCGAGGCAAGGGCAGGCACTCCCGTTCTTCTTGGGGACGTGGGCGGGACCAAGACGCTCCTGGCCTTAGGAACGGTTACCCGGGGGCGGGTCCAACTCCAGGAGGCCACCGTTGCCCGGCTCTCGAGCACCGCGTACCCCCACCTCCGGGAGCTGGTGGCAGCCTACCTGGCCGCGCACCCGGAACCCCGCCCGCATCTTGTCGCCCTGGGAGTCCCCGGGCCCGTGGTGGCCGGGTACTGCCGCACCACCAACCTCCCCTGGGAGCTCGAGGAACGGGACCTGGCCGCTGCATGGGGCGTCAAACGCGTGCTCCTCCTCAACGACCTGGAAGCCTTAGGGTGGGCTTTTTCGGCAGCACCGTACCCGGCGACTCGGGTGCTGCGGGAAGGCAAGACCATCGCCGCTGCACCAAAGCTGGTCATCGCCGTGGGCACGGGTTTGGGAGCAGCCGTGGCCATCCCCGCTCCAGGGGGGCCCGTGGTCCTGGCGACGGAGGCGGGGCACATGGATTTTGCCGCCACGACGGCGGAAGATTGGGCGCTTGCGCGCTTTTTGCGGGCCAGCGAAGATCCCCTTTCCTACGAGCACCTGGTCTCGGGGCCCGGGCTGGCACGTCTTTACCGGTATTACGCCTCGGACAACGAAGACGAGGAGTTTCGCGCCGCTCCCGACCCCGGGGCCTGGGTGGTGGCCCGGGCCCAGGCCGATCCAGCGTGCCGCCAGGCCGTGACCACCTGCATCCGGATCCTCGGGGTCTTTGCCGGAAACATCGCCCTTGCCACGCTTCCCCTGGCAGGTGTTTTCTTTTCTGGCTCGGTGGCCCTGGCCCTGAGCCCTCGCCTTGCTGCGCCTGAGTTTTTTGCGGCCTTCGAAAGGAAAAGCCAGCAGCGCCAACTCCTGGCGAACGTTCCCCTCTACCTGGTGGCCGACCCCCTGGCTCCCCTGTTGGGGTGTGCCCGCGCGCTCGCTCCAAGGACCGGGGAGGGAGCTACTGAAGGGCAACGGTCACCTGGAACGTACCATCGTTGTTTTCCGCGTCGAGGTCGTTGATCCCCAGGTAAAGCTCGCCGCCCCGCATGACGGTACCCGAAAAGGCTTTGCCCACGAGGAAGGGGTCCCCGTCTTCCCCAACCTTGCCAATGAGGGCCAGGTGCGGCCATTCCGGAACCAAGCTGTAGCGCGCCCATTCGGGGTGCTCGCCGGTGCCCTCCGGACCAAAGCGCCACTGCCCGCCCCTGAGCTCGCCTTTGGCCTCAAGAACGAGTTTTTGGCCGGGCTTGACGACGATCCCGGTCTTGGTCCAGGTGGCGGCGCACGGCACCTCCACCACCGTGCTGCCGGAATCTTTCTTCCCACACGCTGCCAACAGCAGCGTGCCAGCAACCACCAAGCTGACCGAGGTTTTCCCGATCATGACGAACCTCCTTCCGTCAAGACCCTTTGGAGTTGCGCGCCCAGATCAAGGGCGGTTTGGCGCAAAAAGGACGTTTCCCCAGGTCCCACGCGCAGGAAAAGCCCGCCCACGTCCTCGAAACGGCCGCGGGCGAATTCCGCGAGCTTTTTGAGCTCCTGGTGGCACTGGGCCTTGGCCTCCTCGCAAGGAGCGCAGGCGACCTCTCCCGACGCCGTCGTATCCTCGATGATCTCCACCGCTGGCGCCTGCGGGTGGGGCTCTTGCTTGGCAAAACCCTCCGGCCACTCGGCTGAGGCCTCGAGGCGGCGGGAAACCCGGGCCGCTACCGCCCAACCGGAGGTGGTTTTGCCGAAAACGATGGGCACAGCTACGATTTCGAGGCAAACCGCAGCCTCCCGGCAGCTCCAAACCACGCCGCGGGAAAACTGTGCCTCCAAGCTCTCCCGAAACACCACCCGCGCCCCGGGGTCGTCCACCGCCAGGATCACCCCTACGGGTCCGAAAGCCAAAGCCGCTTGGAGCAGGACTGCCGCCACCATTAACGAATCTCCGAGCTCGCGAGCAGCTCCCGTACGGCGCTGCTGGCCTCGGCAATGCTCACCTGCCGGCGGGTCCCGTCTCGCCGCAGGGAAACCTCCACCTGACCTTGCTCCACGCCCTTCTTCCCCACCACGACCCGTACCGGAAAGCCAATCAGATCGGCGTCCTTGAACTTCACGCCGCCGCGTTCGTCGCGGTCGTCGTAGATCACCTCGACCCCGGCGGCTTGAAGCTCCCCGTAAACCTTTTCCGCCACCTCCCTCACCTGGGGCAGGTCCGGGTTGACGTTGAGGACCTCCACGGCGTAAGGGGCCAGGGGCAGGGGCCAAATGATGCCGTTGTCGTCGTGGTTTTGCTCGATGGCGGCGGCAACAGTGCGGCCAATGCCAAGACCGTAACACCCCATGATCATGGGCTGCTCCCCCCCTTTTTCGTCGAGGTAGGTGCACCCCATGGGCACGGAGTACTTGGTTCCGAGCTTGAAAATGTGCCCCACTTCGATCCCCCGCTTGACCTCCAAGGGCTGGCCGCAGCGGGGACAAGGGTCCGACGCCCGCACCATACGAATGTCGGCCACGAGGTCGGGCTGGAAATCCCGCCCGGGGACGACCCCGACCACGTGGTCATCGTCGCGGTTGGCACCGGTGGCGGCCACGGCAAGCTTCATGACCTCCGGGTCCGCCACCACCCGCACGCCGGAAAGCCCTACGGGACCTGCAAATCCCACCGCTGCCCTGGTGACCCGTTGCACCTTTTCCGCGGAGGCGAGCTGCAGGTGCGTGGCACCCAACGCGTTCTTGAGCTTCACCTCGTTGAGCTCGTCGTCTCCCCGCACCAAGGCCACAACAAACTCCTTGTCCGTTTCCACCACCATGGTTTTGATGAAGTGAGCTGGCGCCAAACCTAGGAAGGCCGCCACCTCGGGAACCGAGGAAAGACCCGGCGTGTGCACGGCCTCGGGTGAGGTCGGGATCTTCCCGGGCCACGGGGGGGCCGGCGGCAACGCTCCCGAGGTGGCCTTTTCCACGTTGGCCCCGTACCCGCAGCGGCAGGCAACCACCGCGTCCTCCCCCGTTTCGGCCAGGACCATGAACTCGTGCGACTCGCTTCCGCCAATGTTGCCGGTATCGGCCTCCACCGAGGTGAACGACAGCCCGCACCGGGTGAAGATGCGGCGGTACGCTTCCTCCATGGCCCGGTAGGCTTCGTCCAGGCTTTCGTAGGACGCGTGGAAGGAGTACGCGTCCTTCATGAGGAACTCCCGGCCACGCATGAGGCCAAAACGGGGGCGGATTTCGTCCCGGAATTTGGTTTGAATTTGAAAGAGGTTGACCGGGAGTTGCCGGTAGGAGCTGACGCGCCGCCGCACCACATCGGTGATGACCTCCTCATGTGTAGGACCGAAGCAAAAGTCCCGCTCGTGGCGGTCCTTGAAACGCAAGAGCTCCTTGCCGTAAGCAAACCATCGCCCGGATTCCTGCCACAGCTCGGCCGGCTGGACGCACGGCATGGCCAGCTCCACGGACCCCGCCCGCGCCATTTCTTCCCGCACGATGCGGCAAAGCTTGTCAATGCTTCGCCACCCCAGAGGCAGGTAGGTGTAAATGCCAGCGGCAAGCTTGTCAATCATCCCGGCGCGGGCCATGAGCTTGTGGGAAACCACTTCCGCGTCTTGTGGGTTTTCCCGCAACGTGTAAATGAAAGCCTGTGAAAAGCGCATGCTCTAGCTCCTCCGTGCCGACAGCCACGCCACCCGCACCAGGTGATCCAGGACGTCGGTTTTCAAATCCGCGCCCCCTTCCACCCGGGCTTTTTGCAAAACCTGCCGGGCCCGCTGCTTTTCCCCCACCCCCAAAAGCGCCAGACCCAGCTGCGTCAGGATCTGTGGGGAAGGCGCAGCCGTAGCTGCCGGTTCGAGGTAGTCTAACGCATCCTGGTATCGCTCCTGGGCCAGGTACACGCGCCCCACCGCCGCTTGGGCGTAAGGCTGGAGCTCCGATGGGAAAAGGCTCAAAGCCTCGTGGGCCAGCTCCTCGGCGTGGGCCAGATCCTTCCCTTGCTCGCCTAGGGCCAAGGCCAGCTCGTAGGCGGCCAGCGCCCGCTCCAGGTCGCTTTCACCGGCGGCCAGGAGCTTGCGCGCCAACGCCTCAAGGAAGACGTATTTGCCTTTGCTGCGCAGGGTTTCCAAAAGCGCGGTCCACGCCGCCACCCGTACGGGTCCGCTGGCACCGCTCGCCAGCACCTCCCGCGCCCGGTGCACGGCTTCCCGCGCCTTCCCCAACGCCGACGCCACCAGAGCCGCCGCTGCCTGCAGGCTGGGGTGGGAGTGCGAGGCGGAGGCCTTGGCCAGCGCCTCCCACGCCGCGGCCAGCTCGCCCCGCTCGGAGGCCGAAGCTGCCTGGTCCAAGGCCCGAGAAACTTCGGCCGGAAGCCGGGCTTGGGTTTTGCCGCCCACCAAGAGGCGCACTGCTTCCTGGTACCGAAGTCGCTGGGGGTCCAGCTCGAGCACCTGGCGGAAACAGGCGAGAGCTTTGCGGGTGAACCCGCGCTCCAGGTACGCGAGGCCCAGGGTGTAGACGGCTTCCTCCAAGTGAGGTGCCAGCTCCACGGCTCTTTCCAAAAGGGAAATGGCTTTGGCTGGCCGCCCCAAACGCAGCTCCACCAAACCGAGGAGAAAGAGAGGAACCGGCGTTTCTTCCAGCTTGAGGGCACGCTCGAGGTAGCGGCGAGCGGCCGGAAGGTCGTTCTGCGCCACCTTGAGGGCGCCAAGGGCGAAGTGGGGCAAGAACCTATCCTTGGAAAGGCGGGCCGCCTTGCGCAGCAAGCGCTCAGCCTCGACCGTGTCCCCCTCGTCGGCCACGAGCGTCGCCAACGACACCAAGGCGTCAGGGTCTTTCGGGTTTTCCCGGACCAGCAGCTGGAACGCTTCCCGAGCCATGGCCGCCTCGCCGTGCTCCAGAGCGAGATCACCCAAAAGCCGGGCCATTTCCGGATGCCTGGGGAAACGCTTCAACACCGCAAAGAGCTTGGCCAGAGCCTGGTGGACCTTTCCCGAAGCCAAAAGCAGCTCGGCGGCATCCATGGCTTTCTCGTAAGCGCGGGCGGCGCGGCTCCCCAGCGTACGGGCGCGGGCCAAGAGCACCTCCCGGCGGGAGGCCAAGTCTTCGGCGAGCTCGCTTCGCGCCGCTTCCTCCGCTGCCTCCTTCTCCCAAAAGGCCATGAGCTCACCCTGGCGAATGACTTTGCGCCGGGAAAGAAGCTGGGAAAGAGCACGCAGGCCGGCGTCCACGATCGTGAGCGAGCCCTCCAGATCGCTCACCCTTTCCTTCAAATCGTGAACCTCTTCCTGCAGCTTGGCCAGCTGTTTTTCCTGAAAGGTAAGGCGCTCGAGAACGTCCTCGGAGATAACCCCCGAAAGCTCCTCTTCGCTTCCCTCCAGTGCTTCGGCGCTAAACTCCTCAGGGATCGCCGGTTGTCCCGACACCACCAGAAGGGGGGAACCGCAGCGCCTGCACACGTCGCTCCCTTCGGGGTTGACCGCCCCGCACCATTGGCACAGGACCTTGCCGCCGGGCCCCTGGCTATTGGTTGTACTGGTAGAACCCGCGCCCACTCTTACGCCCCAGCCACCCCGCGTCCACCATCTTCACCAACAAGGGACAGGGCCGGTACTTGGGATCCCCGAAGCCCTCGTAGAGCACCCTCAGGATGGCAAGGCAGGTGTCCAAGCCAATGAAATCCGCAAGCTGAAGGGGACCCATGGGGTGGTTCATCCCCAGCTTCATGACCGAATCTACGGCTTCCGGAGTCGCCACCCCTTCGTACACCGCGTAGATGGCCTCGTTGATCATGGGCATGAGCACGCGGTTGGAAACGAACCCCGGAAAATCGTTGACCTCCACCGGCGTTTTGCCCATGCGTTTCGCTAAGGTCTCCACAATCTCGAACGTTTCTTGGGAGGTGGCGATGCCCCGCACGATCTCCACGAGCTGCATCACCGGAACCGGGTTGAAAAAATGCATGCCGATGAAGCGCTCGGGCCTTTTCGTGACCCCCGCCAAGCGGGTGATGGAAATGGACGAGGTGTTGGAGGCAAGGATCGCTTCCTCGCCGACAATGGCGTCCAGCTTGCGGAACACCTCCGCTTTGACCGCAAAATCCTCCACCACCGCCTCCACCACCAGCTGGCAGGGAGCAAAGGCGCCGAGATCGGTGGTGGTCTGGATACGAGCCAAAGCCTGCTCCTTGTCCTGAGCGGTGATCGTCCCCTTGACCACCTGGCGGTCCATGTTCTTGGCGATGGTGGCCATGGCTTTTTCGAGGATCTGGGGTGAAACGTCCGAGAGCACCACCCCTAGGCCGGCAAGGGCCGCCACGTGCGCGATGCCGTTTCCCATTTGCCCGGCGCCCACAACACCGATGGTTCTAACCTCCATAGCAACCTCCCGCGGCCCCGAGACTACGAAGGCCGGCGAGCCCTGTCAAGGCTTGTTTTTGGCCGAAAGCCACGCCGTCGCAGGCAAAACCATCGTAACTTCCGGTCGTAAAATGGCCCAGGAGGAAACCATGAAGGGTTGGATTCGTGTCAGCGCGCTTTTGGCCCTGGCCGCTCTTTCCTGCCGCAGCACCAGCGTGCCGCCTTCCTGGAAACTCGCCTATCCCCCAACGAAAAAGGTCGAGGTGGTGGATAACTACCACGGCGTGAATGTTCCCGATCCCTACCGCTGGCTGGAGGACCTCGATTCCCAGGAAACACGGGCTTGGGTGGAGGCCCAAAACCGCGTGACGTTTTCCTACCTCGAGACTATCGGGGCGCGCAAGGTCATCGAAAAACGCCTTCAGACCCTTTGGAACTACGAAAAGTACTCAGTCCCCTTCACCCGGGGCGGCAACTACTTTTTCTTCTATAACACTGGCTTGCAACCCCAAAGCGTCCTCTACGTGGCCTCGGACCTCCGCGGGGAAAGGCGGGTGCTGATGGACCCCAACGCCCTTTCCCCCGACGGCACCGTGGCCCTTTCCGGGGTTTCTCCATCCTTCGACGGTTCGCTTTTGGCCTACTCGCTCTCCGAAGCGGGGTCCGATTGGCAAACCTGGAAAGTGCGGAGGGTGGACACCGGGGAGGATTTGCCCGACACCCTGCGCTGGTGCAAGTTCACCTCTGCCGCCTGGCTCCCTGACGGTACGGGTTTTTACTACGGGCGCTACGACCAGCCCGAGCCGGGAAAGGAAAAGGTCGCCACCAACTACAACCAAAAGCTGTTCTTCCACAAGATGGGGACACCTCAGGACCACGACCTTCTGGTGTACGCGCGCCCGGACCACCCCGACTGGAGCTTCGCTCCCGTGGTCACCGACGACGGGGCGTACCTGGTGATATCTGTGGGCGTGGGCACCGACCGCCGCAACCGCATTTACTACCAGAGCTTGAAGGACCCGGCCGGAAAGGTGACGCCGCTTTTGGATGCCTTCGACGCCTCCTACGAGTTCATTGACAACGACGGCGACACGTTTTTCTTCCACACCGATAAGGACGCCCCCCGCGGCCGGCTGGTCGCGATCTCCGTAGCTCGCCCCTCGCCGGAAAACTGGCGGACGGTAATTCCCGAAGCCAGCGAGACACTGCAAAAGGTGACCCGCGTGGGCCCGTACTTTTTTGCCCGCTACCTCAAGGACGCGGTCACCCAGGTGAAGGTCTTCGACCTTTCCGGGAATTTGGTCAAAGTGCTGGAGCTTCCGGGGCTGGGCACCGCTGCTGGCTTCGGCGGTGACCGCTTTCAGAAGGAAACGTTCTTCTCCTTCGCTTCCTTTTTGACGCCAGGAACGATTTACCGCCTCGATCTTCGAACCCTGAAGGCGGAAAAGCTTTTCGAGCCAAAACTTGCCTTTGACACCTCGCGTTTCGAGGTGAGGCAGGTCTTCGCTGCTTCCAAGGACGGCACCAGGGTGCCGATGTTCATCGTCCACCGCAAGGGCCTTCCCCTTTCCGGGAACAACCCAACGCTTTTGTACGGCTACGGCGGTTTCAACATCGCCATCACGCCAAGTTTTTCCCCGCGAACGGTGGCCTGGCTGGAGATGGGGGGTGTGTACGCCGTGGCCAACCTGCGCGGCGGCAGCGAGTACGGCGAGGCGTGGCACGAAGCGGGAATGCTCAAAAACAAGCAGCACGTCTTCGATGACTTCATCGCCTGCGCCCAATGGCTCATCGCCAACCGCTACACCTCCCCGGCGAAACTCGCCATCAACGGTGGCTCCAACGGCGGCCTCCTCGTGGGTGCGGTCATGACCCAGAGACCCGAGCTTTTCGCCGCCGCCGTGCCCGCCGTCGGGGTCATGGACATGCTCCGCTTTCACAAGTTCACCATTGGCTGGGCGTGGGTCTCGGAGTACGGGAGCGCCGACGATCCCGAGATGTTCCCGGTGCTCTACCGCTACTCCCCTCTCCACAACGTCCGGGACGGCGTGTGCTACCCGGCTACCCTCGTGACCACCGCCGACCACGACGACCGGGTGGTGCCAGCCCACTCCTTCAAGTTTGCGGCGCGGCTCCAGGAAGCCCAGGGGTGCGACCGGCCGGTCCTCATCCGCATCGAAACCCGCGCCGGGCACGGCGCCGGCAAACCAACGGCCAAGCAAATCGAGGAAACCACCGATGTCCTGGCGTTTCTCGTGCGGGAGCTGGGGGTCGAGGTGCCGCCGGAATAGGGAGGGCTTCAGCGGCGGCGCCAAGCGAAGCGAAAAACCTGCCGGCCCTGGGCTTGGTACTTGATTTCGAAATGGGTGAGCGGGATGTCAGCAAAAGCTTGTTCCGCGTCCTCGGCGGTAAAGTGCCCGTTTTTGTCCACGACCTCGGCAATGACCGCCGCGTAGTCCCCGTAGTCGGTCTTGACCCGCAACAGCGCCCCCGGCTCCATGACCTCGGCCAAGCGCGCCACGTTTTCGGGTTTGAACAGCCGCCGCTTGTGGTGACGCTTTTTGGGCCACGGGTCGGGGAAATAGACGTGCACGGCCGAGACGCTGGCCTCCGGCAAGCAGCGGAACAAAAGGTCTTCCGCCGTGGTGTGGGCCAAGCGGAGGTTCGCCACCCCCGCTCGGGCAGCGCGAAGGGCCGAAAGCTCCAGGTACTTTCGCGCCCGCTCCACGCCCAAAACCCCCACTTCAGGGTGGGCCTGGGCCCAGGCGATGGCGAAGCGCCCCTTGCCGACCCCCAGCTCCAGCTCCAACGGGCACGGGCGGCCAAAGATGGCCTCGGCGCGCAAGGGTAGGGGGATCTCGTCGAGGGCGAGGACCAGAGCCTCGGCGCTGGGAGGTGCGTACGCCGTTCCGGCGGCGCTCACCCTTCGGAAGCCTCCACCATTTCCGGGTCCTCGTCGCCAAAGACGATGCCGATGGCCCGGGCCGCTTTCACCACCTGGGAGTTCAAGGGCACCCGCTTCGTGTGCCCCACGGCCTCGGCCAAGGGCACCGAGACGATTTCGCCACACTGGAGGGCCACCATGTTCCCGAACTGCCCCTCCACCGCCAGACGGGTGGCTTCGACCCCGAAGCGCGTGGCCAGGATCCGGTCCACGGGAACGGGCGAGCCCCCGCGCTGGATGTGGCCGAGGACCGTGACCCGTACCTCGTACCCCGAGCGCTCGGCGATTTCCTGCGCCACCAGGTAGGAAACCCCCCCCAGCCGTTTCCACCCCGTGACCTTGTCCTCGGCCTGGAACACCTGGGTTCCGCCTTCGGGCGCAGCGCCTTCGGCGACCACCACCAGGGAAAAGGGGCGTCCCCGGCGTTCCCGGGCCCGGAACTTGGCAATCACCGGCTCGAAGCGGAACGGAATTTCGGGAATGAGGATGACGTCGGCTCCCCCCGCGAGCCCGGCGTGGAGGGCAATCCACCCCGCATCCCGCCCCATGACCTCCAAAAACATGACCCGGTGATGGGCCTCGGCCGTGGTGTGGAGCCGGTCCAAAGCCTCGGCCGCAGCTTCCATGGCGGTGGCAAAACCAAAGGTAACCTCCGTGGCCGAAATGTCGTTGTCAATGGTCTTGGGGACCCCCACCACCGGCAACCCCAGCTCCCGGTACATGCGCTCGGCAATGGACAGGGAGCCGTCCCCGCCGATGACCACCAACGCATCCAGGCCCAGCTTTTCGAAGTTGCGCACCACAGCTTGGGAAGCGTCCACCACCTCCTCCACCCCGTCCGGGCGACGAAAGGGGTAGCGGAAAGGGTTGTGGCGGTTGGTGGTACCCAGGATCGTCCCCCCCCGAGGCAGGATCCCCCAAATGTCGTCCAGCTCCAGCTCCTTGGCCTTCCCCTCCACGAGGCCGGAAAAACCGTCGTAAATGCCCACCGGGGTCACCCGGTGGGCAAAGAGGCAACTCTTCACCACGGCACGGATCACCGCGTTGAGCCCGGGGGCGTCCCCGCCCCCCGTTAACACCCCTAAACGTCGTACCTTCACGGCCGGTCCTCCCAACCCAGCTCGACGAGCTCGATCCCCGCTTCCCGCGCAAACTCCCAAATGCGTTCGTCCCGGTAAAACTCACCAAAGACGATGCGCCGCACCCCGGCGTTGGCCAGCAGCTTGAAGCACTCCCAGCACGGCGAAGCCGTGACGTAGCAGTCCGCGCCCTCGATGCGCACGCCGTGGCGGGCAGCTTGAATGAGGGCGTTGGCTTCGGCATGGACCGTGCGGACGCAGTGGCCGTTCTCGATCATGCACCCCACCTCGGTGCAGTGGGCGAGGCCGCGGATGGAGCCGTTGTAGCCGGTGGCCAGCACCGCCTTGTCGCGCACCAGCACCGCCCCCACCGCCTTTCGCGGGCAGGTGGAGCGAGTGGCCGCCTCCCGCGCCAGGTTCATGAAGTAACGGTCCCAAGAAACCCGCATGGCTTTGGAGTATACCCCCACCCGAGTGGTGTACGCTTAACCGGCGGGCATAACCCCGCCCGGAGCTGGTGTTTGCCCCCAGGGAGGGTATCGTGACGACGCAACGCAAGCCCACCGTAGCCGTGCGCGTTGGCACCGTGACCGTCGGCGGCGGCGCCCCGGTGGTGGTGCAAGCCATGACCAACACCGACACCGCCGATGCCGTCGCTACGGCCCGGCAGGTCTTGGAGCTTTGGGAAGCCGGCGCCGAGCTCGTGCGCATCACCGTCAACAACGACCAGGCCGCCCAAGCAGTCCCGGAAATTCGCGCACGCCTCGACAACGCAGGATGCCGGGTGCCTTTGGTAGGCGACTTTCACTTCAACGGCCATTTGCTCCTCACCCGCTACCCGGAGTGCGCGCGGGTGCTGGACAAGTTCCGTATCAACCCCGGAAACGTGGGGCGGGGTCAAAGGAAGGACGAAAACTTCCTCACCTTTTGCCGACTGGCCAAGGACTTGGGTAAGGCCATCCGCATTGGTGTCAACGCCGGCTCCCTGGACCCCGACCTGGTCGTGGCCAAAATGCAAGAAAACACGGATAAAAACCTCGGACTTTCGTCAGATGAAATCATATCAGAATGCATGCTGATTTCGGCTTTGCAGTCCCTGGAGTTGGCCTTGTCCTCCGGTCTCGGCGAAGACCGCATCGTGATTTCGTGCAAGATTTCTCGTCCCCCGGAACTCATCCGCGTTTACCGAAAGCTCAGCGAAGCTACCCGCCAGCCCCTGCACTTAGGGCTCACGGAAGCGGGGATGGGGAGGCGCGGCATCGTGTGGTCGGCGGCCGCCATGGCCGTGCTCCTCGCCGAAGGCATCGGCGATACCATTCGGGTTTCCCTCACCCCCACCCCCGGCGGCGATCGCCGGGAGGAGGTATGGGTAGCCTGCGAGCTCCTCCAAGCCCTCGGGGTTCGCTCCTTCGCACCCACGGTCACGGCGTGCCCAGGGTGCGGCCGCACCACCTCCACCACCTTCCAAGAGCTGGCTCAACGGGTGGACGCTTACCTCAAGGCCCGCTTGCCCCAGTGGCGCACCCTTTACCCGGGGGTGGAGGAGCTCAAGGTGGCGGTCATGGGCTGCGTGGTCAACGGCCCTGGGGAATCCAAGGCTGCCAACATCGGCATTTCCCTCCCCGGCACCGGCGAAGCTCCTGCTTGCCCGGTTTTCGTGGACGGCACGCAGGTGGCCACATTCAAGGGCAACGCCGAGGAGCTTGCCCAGCGCTTTTTGGCCCTCATTGACGACTACGTGAGCCAGCGCTGGGGCGGGTCATTCTCGCCACCAAAGCAAACTTGAGCCAGCTCCTGCCAGCGGGTGTCGTCCAGGGCCAGGGCCGGCGCAAAGCGAAAACCCTGCACCAGATCACAGCCGGCCTCAGCGACCACCGCCATGTGCTGGCCGTCCTCGACGCCTTCCGCCACGACTCGAACCCCCAGCCTGTGCGCAAGCTCCACGATCCCCGAGAAAAGGGCCTGCCCGCGCCCGGGTGCGGTGGCGGTGCGGACAAAGGCCGCGTCCAGCTTGACCATTTCCACCGGCACCTCGCGCAGCAGCACTAGGGACGAGTACGCGGTGCCGAAGTCATCAAGCGCCAGGTGCAACCCCATGGCCTTGAGGCTCGAAAGCCTGGCTGCCGCCTCAGGGATATCGGGGAGGAGGCTCGATTCCGTGATTTCCAGCCAAAGGTTCGAGGGGTCCATCCCCGCCCGCTCGAGGTGTTCCTCCAGGTGCCCGAGGAACGCTTCGCCTTGAAGCGTCGGCGCGGCCACGTTGACGCTGACCGGCAGCCCTAAAACCTTGGCCGCCTCCGTAGCCCGCTGCAGGGCCAATCGGTCCAGCTCCGGCAAGAGCCCCGCTTCCTCGAGGAGCGGAACAAACGTGGCAGCGACCACCCGATCATCGCCAACGGCCATACGCGCGAGAGTTTCCGCCAAAGCCACGCGCCCTGTTCGCACATCCACAATCGGTTGGAAGAAAAACTCCAGGCTCCCGGCCTTCAAGGCACGCTTGACCTGCTCGAGAAACGCCAGCCGCGCCCGGGAGTAACGGTCCAGCTCGGGGGAGTAAAAGGCGTACCCGCAGCGGGAGTTCTTCGCCCGATACATGGCCACGTCCGCGGCCCGCATGAGCTCCTCCAGGGTCGTGCCGTCCCCGGGGAAGACCGCAATCCCCAAGGACGCCTCCACGAGAAGCTGCTCGTCGCGCACGAAGAACGGCTGGTCGAAGGCTTCCAGCACCCGGCGGGCCGCCACCCTTGCCCCCTCGTGTCCCGTTTGCGGCCAGAGGATGGCGAACTCGTCACCCCCAAGACGCGCTACCGTATCGGTTTCCCGGGCCGCCCGGGAAAGGCGCAGGGCCACCGCTTGCAGGAGCTCGTCTCCAGCATCGTGCCCGAGGGCGTCGTTGACCTCCTTGAAACGGTCCAAGTCCAGGTAGCCGAGGGCAACCGGGAACTTGTGCCGGCGGGCTAAGGCTAGAAGCTGGTCGGCCCGCTCCCGCAGCAGGCGGCGGTTGGGAAGGTCCGTGAGGCCGTCGTGATAGGCAAGGTGCTGAATTTGCTCGAGCCAGCGCTTGCGCTCCCCCAAATCCCGCAGCACGGTGACGATGGCCTTTTTCCCCGCCCACTTCACCGGCAAGGAACGGGTTTCAGCCAAGAATACCGAGCCGTCGGCACGGGTGTAGGCCAGCTCCAGGGTCGGAGCGGGCTCCCCTTCTCCCAGCATGCGCGCAACCCGCTCCTCGACCAGCGGCCAGGAGCTGCCGTGGACCAACTCCGTGCCCATGCGGCCGGCAAGGCTTTGCCCCGGCGGCAAGCCAAAAAGAGTCGAAGCTGCCGGATTCGCATAAAGAACCTGCCGCCCATCGTGGACCACCACCGCATCGGGGAGGCGCTCCAAAAGCGTGCGCCACCGCTCTTCGGTGCTCGCAAGCTCCGAAAGCACCTCCTGGCGCTCGATTTGCTCGCCGATGGCAGAAGCAACCGCCCGCAGCACGGTTTTTTCCTGCTCCTGCCAGACCCGTACCTTCCGCACCGCATCGAAGCCCACGAACCCCCAAAGGTTTTGACCCCGGAGGATGGGAGCCACGAGGATGGACTTGATTTCCTGAGCCTCAAGAAGTTGCCGCTCGCTGTCCGGAAAAGACGCCCCCGGTCCCGAAATTTCTCGCCCGGCCGAAAGCTCCACCACCCACCGCCCAAACCCGGCCTCTATCATTGGGAGGTTTTGCAGCTCCGGGTTGTCAATTTGCGGCGTAACGCCGGTCCGGCACCATTCGTGGAGCTGGCTACAGGCGGTAACCCCGGAAACCGGGTGAGGGTGCACAGAAAACACGTACACGCGATCGGCCCCCGTCCCCTCCCCGAGAATTCCAAGCGCCTCCTCGATAGTGGCCCCGGCCAAAAGGGAAGCCAGGGCCTTGAGCACCATATCCCACCGCAAGCCGGAACCTCCCCCTTGGCCCGTTTCCACTCTTGGAAAAGCCGAAGACCCCACGCCTACCC
>JBAMMG010000060.1:24559-28373 GCA_039793905.1 Thermoanaerobaculum sp.
CCCCAAAACGCAGGCAAAGATTAAAGGCGCGACGATTGTGGCATCGGATTCAATGATGAACCGTGGCGTATCTGGACCAAGCTTTTCCCAAGTGATCTTCTCGTTAGGAACTGCCCCGGAATAGGATCCGTAGCTTGTCGTAGAATCGGAAATCTGGCAGAAGTACCCCCAAAGCGGGATTTCCTTCCACTGAAGGTCCTGCCGCATCATGGGTACAGCACAAATGGCAAAATCGCCGGCAATACCGCCGCCAATTTGGAAAAACCCGACTTTCGTCCCATGCTGTGTTTGCTCTTTGTACCAGCGAGCGAGGTGCAGCATGTACTCGATGCCGCCCTTGACCGTGTGGACGTTTTTGATGTCGCCGGCGATAAAGTGGGAGGCGTAAATGTTGCCGGTCGTGTAGTCCTCCAAACCGGGAACGTAAATGGGGAGGTCGGCCTCCATAGCGGCGTACACCCAGCTGTCTTTGGGGTCAATTTGGAAGTACTTGTCGAGCTTGCCTTTGCGAAGGATGCGGTAAAAGAACTCGTGGGGGAAGTACGACTCGCCGTTGCGGTCGGCCTCCTGCCACTCCTCGAGAATGGCCCCCTCGATGCGGCGGATGGCCTCCTCCTCGGGGATGCAGGTGTCGGTCACGCGGTTGAGGTGCCGCTTCCACAGGGCCACCTCGTCGTCTGCCGTCAGGCTCCGCCAGTGAGGCAGGCGCACGTAAAAGTCGTGGGCGACCAAGTTGTAAATATCCTCCTCCAGGTTGGCACCGGTACACGAAACCGCGTGCACCTTTCCCCGGCGGATCATCTCCGCCAAGGAAACGCCCAGCTCGGCGGTGCTCATGGCGCCCGCCATGGCGAGGAGCATCTTGTTGCCGGAATCCACAAAGCTGCGGTAGCTTTCGGCCGCCTCCACCACCACCGCAGCGTTGAAATGGCGAAAATGATGGCGAACGAACTCCCGAACCTCCCGCGCGTACTCCATAATCCCTCCCGGTCGGGATTTTACCCTAAATCTCGAGCTTTTTTCCGGGAGCGGTCACGTTGAGGAACGCCTCTTCGGCGTGGTACGAGGAGCGAACGAACGGTCCGGCAATGACCTCGAGGCCCAGGGAGCGGCCAAAGGCAGCGATTTCCGCGAACTCCTGGGGGTGCCAGTAGCGGGCCACAGGCACCTGTTTGGCCGTGGGCTGCAGGTACTGGCCAACAGTGACCACCTGGCAGGCAACGGCTTTGAGGTCCCGCAGAACCTGTTCCACCTCTTCTTTGGTCTCCCCGAGCCCCACCATAATCCCCGACTTGCGCACCATGTCCGGGGCTTTCTCCGCCACCCTGGCGAGCACCGAAAGCGCCCACTGGTACCGCCCCTGGCGCCGAACCAAGGGGTAAAGACGCGGCACCGTTTCCACGTTGTGGTTGTACACGTCGGGACCGGCCGCGATGACCGTATCCACCGCCGAAAGGAGACCCCGGAAATCCGGGGTCAAAACCTCCACCGTGACCGGTGGCTCCAGCTCGTGGAGAGCCTCGATCACGCGGGCAAATTGGGTCGCCCCGCCGTCGGGAAGGTCGTCCCTATCCACGGACGTGACCACCACGTGGCGCAGCCCCAACTCCTTGGCCGCTTCGGCGAGGCGCCGGGGTTCCTCGGGATCCAAGGGACGGGGCTTGCCGTGGGCAATGGAGCAGTACCGGCAAGAGCGGGTGCAGGTGTCGCCCATGATGAGGAACGTGGCGGTGTGGCGGGAAAAGCACTCGCTGCGGTTAGGACAACGAGCCTCGTCGCACACCGTGTGGAGCTTCCCCTTCGCCATGACCTGCCGGACGTCCCGCAAGCTCCCCAGGGAAAGCTTGCGCTCGGCAATCCATGTGGGCAATCTCGTGCTCATTCCCGCACCTCAAAGGCTTTGGGGAAGCCTTCCCGGCGGAGCCGCGCCGCCACCCGCGACCCGCTTTCCCTGTCCGGAAACGGTCCCACCCGCACCCGGTATTTCCCCGAGGCCAGAGGCAGGACCCTTACCTGCTCGGGGCGGAAACCCAGGGCCACCACCCGGTGACGCACCCCCTCGGCATCCCTAGGGTCGCTCACCGCTGCCACCTGCACCCACACGCTTTTCGCCCCAGGCAGGGAAGGCCGCGGCGCCGAGCGAGGCGTAGGCGTGGGAAGGGCCGTGGGGGTTGGCATTGGAGTGGGCGTGGGTGGTGGTGTGGGCTCCAGCTCCGGGGCCGGCGTGGGCTCAGGGGTCGGGGAAGGCTCGGCCAACGGTGCGAACGGTGAGATTGCCGGCCTTGGTTCTGGGGTGACACTGGCGACTTCGGGGTGGGAAGGCCGCGTTTGCAGCCCCGCCGCAAAGCCCAAAAAGAACGCGGCCACGATAAGCCCAGCGACAACGACCACGACGAGGGCGAGCTGGCGCCCCGAGGCCACCAGCTGGTAGTACCGCACCGGCCTCCCTACCCCTTCTTCTCCGCCAGGTTCAAGAACGGCTTGATGGTGTCAATGGGTAGCGGGAACACAATGGTGGAGTTCTTTTCCGTGGCAATTTCCGTCAGCGTCTGGAGGTAGCGCAGTTGCAACGCTGCGGGTTCCTTTTGCATGACGGCGGCCGCCTCGGCCAGCCGTTGGGCCGCTTGGAACTCCCCTTCGGCGTGGATGATCTTGGCTCGCTTTTCCCGCTCCGCTTCCGCCTGCCGGGCCATGGCCCGCTGCATTTCCTGGGGCAGGTCCACGTGCTTGACCTCCACCAGGGAGACCTTCACCCCCCAGGGGTCGGTATGGCGGTCAATGATTTCCTGCAGCTTCTGGTTGAGCTTTTCCCGCTCCGCCAAAAGCTCGTCCAGCTCCACCTCGCCCAGCACCGAGCGAAGGGTGGTTTGCGCCAGCTGGGAGGTGGCGTACATGTAGTTTTCCACCTCGCAGATGGCTTTCACCGGGTTCAAGGCCCGGAAATAAACGACGGCGTTGACCTTCACCGACACGTTGTCGCGGGTAATCACGTCCTGGGGTGGGATGTCCAGCACCACGGTTCGCAGGCTCACCACCGTCATCCGCTGCACGGGCCAAAACACGACCACCAGGCCGGGGCCGCGAGGGTTGGGGTCCACGCGGCCAAGCGTGAAGACCACACCCCGCTCGTACTCGTTGAGGATGTTCAACCACCGAAACACAACTATGACCAAAAAAATCCCGGCCAAGATCCAGCCAAGGGAAAATTGCGGGCTCATGGTTGCACTCCTTTCTCCCCTTGAGGGGAAACCGGCTCCACTTCCAGCTTGCTGCCCCTCACCGCCACCACCCGCACCGGGGTGTTGCGGCTTACGGGCTTTTGGGAAAAAGCCTCCCAGTACTCGCCGTGGACGAAAACCTTGCCGCTCGGGGCAAGATCGCTCACGGCCGTGCCCTCCTCCCCGACCATCCCTTCCATACCGGTGAGAGGTTTCACGCGATGAGCCGCCAAAACGCGAGAGAGAAGGAAAATCACCAGCGCCGCCACCACGAACGCCGTTGGCAAGATAACCCCCCAGCCCACCCTCAAAGAAGGAATGGGTGCGTCAATGAGCATGGCTGAACCGAGCACGAAGCAAACCAGCCCCGCCACGGTCAAAAGCCCGTAGCTCGTCACCTTCACCTCCGCTACGAAGAAAGCAATAGCCAAAAGGATGAGTAAAACCCCCACATAGTTCACTGGCAGCACTGACAAAGCGAAAAACGCCAAAAGCAAGCTGATGGCGCCAATAATCCCTGGGACAATGGCTCCGGGATGGGAAAGCTCGAAGTAAAGGCCTAGAATCCCAATGAGCAACAGGATGTAGGCAATGTT
>JBAMMG010000061.1:0-10262 GCA_039793905.1 Thermoanaerobaculum sp.
CTTCCCCCGCCTCTATCAACTGGTCGCCAACAAGTACTACGTGGACGAGCTGTACGCCGCAACGGTAGTGAAGCCGTTAGAAAAGACTTCGTATTTCGCCTGGAAAGGCTTGGATACGGTTGCTATTGACGGCACCCTCAACGCCTTGGCTTTCTTTACCGAACTTGCGGGCGATTTCCTGCGTTTCTTGCAAACCGGCAACGTTCGAAACTACGCCCTTTGGGTTTTGGCGGGAGCGGCGGCCTTAGCCGCGTGGCTCGCCCTGTAGGGAGGTGCATCCGTGGACTTCGCAAGCTTCCCCCTCTCCACCATGATCTTCCTGCCAGGGGTCGTAGGTCTTTTCTTGCTCCTCATCCCTTCCCGGGCCGTGGCCTTCCACCGCTGGGTTTCGCTTCTTGCGTCCGTCGCCACCCTGGCCTTGGCGCTTTTCGTTTTCCAGGGTTTCGATCCCAGCCAAGGAGGGTTTCAGCTCACGGAAGCGGCCACGTGGCTCCCCAGCCTCGGCATTTCCTACCGCGTGGAGGTCGACGGCATTTCCCTCCTGCTCGTGCTGTTGACAGCTCTCCTGCAGCCAGTGGTCTTTCTCTCGTCCTGGGGCTCCATCAACGACAAAGTTAAGGGTTACGTCGTGGCCATGCTGCTTTTGGAAACAGGCGTCCTCGGTGCGTTTTTGGCCACCGACATGTTCCTTTTTTACGTGTTCTGGGAGCTCATGCTCATCCCCATGTACTTCATCATTGGGGTCTGGGGCGGCGAGCGGCGGGTCTACGCAGCGGTCAAGTTCGTGCTGTTCACTTTGGCGGGAAGCTTGCTGATGCTGGTGGCGATCCTCTACATGGCGTTCCAGTACAAGGCCCAGTTCGGGGTCTTGACCTTCTCGTACCACGATTGGATGGCCCTCCGTCTCCCCATGGGAGAGGGATTCTGGCATTCACCGCAAATGCTGGCGTTTGCGGCCTTTGCTCTGGCGTTCGCCATCAAGGTTCCCGTGTGGCCAGTGCACACGTGGCTCCCTGACGCCCATACCGAAGCCCCCACAGGCGGCTCCATCATCCTGGCCGGAGTTCTCCTCAAGCTCGGAACCTACGGCTTGTTGCGCTTCAACCGGGGCCTGTTCCCCGAAGCTTGGGACCGGTCGCGCGGCCTTTTCATGGTCCTGGCGGTGATTGCCATCATCTACGGCGCTTTGGTTTCCTGGGCACAAAAGGACATGAAGCGCCTTGTGGCCTTTTCCTCGGTCTCCCACATGGGGTTCATCGTCCTCGGCATGTTTGCGGGTGGGGTCACGGCCACCCAAGGCGCCCTCCTGCAAATGGTGAACCACGGGCTTTCCACCGGTGCGCTGTTCTTGTTGGTCGGCGTGATTTACGACCGCCGGCACACCCGTATGATCGAGGATTACGGTGGTCTTGCCGCGGTCATGCCGGTCTACACCGGGACGTTCCTCCTCGCCACCCTGGCCTCCATCGGCCTCCCTGGCCTCAACGGGTTCGTGGGCGAGTTCCTCATCCTCCTCGGTACCTACCAAAACCACCCTGTGGCCGCAGCCCTCGGGGCCACCGGCGTGATCCTGGGTGCGGTCTACATGCTGAGCCTGGTACAACGAGTGTTCTGGAACCCCTTGGTTCACGAGGAAAACCGCAGTCTTTCCGACATTTCGTGGCGGGAGATGGCGAGCTTCGCGCCCCTCGCCGTGTTCATGGTGTGGATTGGGGTGCACCCCACCACCTTTCTGACCCTTTCGGAAAAAGCAGTCCAAAAGCTTCTGGGAGGCTAGCCTTGATCGCCCTCTGGCTTGAAAGCGTCGCTCCGGAACTCACCTTGGTGCTTTTGGGTGGCATCCTCGTGCTTTTGGATGCCTTCACCCCCCGGTGGCGCCCAGCTTTCGCGTGGCTCACCGTAGCAGGTGTCCTCGCCGCCCTGGGCCTGCGCTGGCTCGTGGCTGCACCCGGCCCGGTTTGGGTGGGCGCGCTGGCTGTGGATACCTTGGGCCGATTTGCGGACAGCTACATCTTGGTGGCCTGTGCCCTTGCCCTGCTTGCCGCCGATCCGTACCTTTCCCGCACAGGAGCTCGCTACGGGGAGTTTTACGGTCTCCTCCTCTGGGCGGCCGTGGGGGCCATGACCATGGCCAAGGCCAACCACCTGCTGGTGGTGTTCGTGGGGCTGGAGCTCTTGTCCATTTCCCTTTACGTCTTGAACGCCTTCCACCGGCAGAACCTCCTGTCCTTGGAAGCAGGGTGGAAATACCTGGTGGTTGGTGCCTTTTCTTCTGCCGTTTTTCTCTTTGGCGCGGCCCTCCTTTACGGCGCGGCTGGGACCCTTGCCCTTCCCGCTGTCGCCGGCAAGCTTTCGGCGCCGAGCCCTCTCGCGGCTTTAGCCTTGGCACTTTTGGCTTCCGCCCTGGCGTTCAAGCTCGCCCTTTTCCCGTTCCACGCTTGGGCCCCGGACGTCTACCAGGGCTCCCCTACCCCGGTGACGGCGTTCCTGTCAGTAGTACCCAAGGGAGCAGCGTTGCTGGTTTTGGCTCGGGTCGTGGCCTCAGCCAACCCCCAGGAGCTGACGGGACGGTGGACTGCGGCCCTCGCGGCCCTGGCCGTGGGATCCATGGTCCTGGGTAACCTGGCAGCCATCGCCCAGCGCGACATCAAGCGCATGCTCGCGTACTCCGGTATCGCCCACATGGGCTACGCCCTTGTGGGTCTCGTGGCTTTTGGGGCTGACGGGGTGGCTGGGGTTCTCGTCTACCTGGCGGCGTACACGTTTATGAACATCGCTGCCTTTGCGGCGGTGTCAGCGTTTTCTGAAAGCGAAGAGGAACCCCACCTCATCAACGACCTCTCGGGACAAGGCTGGGAGCGGCCGGTGGTCTCGTTTGCCCTCAGCCTTTCCATGTTCGCCTTGGCCGGAATCCCGCCCACCGTTGGTTTTGTTGGCAAGTTCCTGGTCTTCAGGGCAGCGGTGAACGCCAACATGGTTTGGCTAGCGGTCGTTGGGGTGCTGGCGAGCTTGGTCTCGGTTTTCTTCTATGTGCGGGTGGTGTACTATCTCTACATGAAGCCGTTACCCAAGCGCAAGCCAGCCTTTAGCGAACCTTGGCCCGTCAAGCTCCTGTCATTGGCCTGTGTGGTTGCCATCCTCACGCTCGGTGTTTTCCCTCAGGGGCTGTTGCGGTTTGCGCAGGAGGCGGCAGGACTTCTGGGGAGGTGACCATGGCCTTCAAGCGCTACATCCCCGTGGAAAGCATTTCCGAGCTGACCATCAACCGCCTTTCCGTGTACCTCCGGTGCCTTGACCAACTTGAGCAGGAAGGGGTGCTGACGGTTTCGTCTCAGGAGCTGGCCGACCGTTTCCATCTCAATTCGGCGCAAATCCGCAAGGATTTGGCCTACTTTGGCGAATTCGGGATCCGCGGCGTTGGTTACAACGTGGCCCAGCTCAAGGAGCACCTCACCAACATCCTGGGTCTCAACGAGCAGCGCCACGCCATCATCGTCGGCGCCGGAAACTTGGGTACCGCCCTCGCCCACTACTCAGGGTTCAACAGCGGCGGCTTTCGCATCGTTGGCGTGCTGGACAACGACCCCCGGCGCATCGGCGCGCCAATTCCTGGGGGGTTGGTGGTCGAGGACGTGAAGTTTTTGCCCGACATTGTGAAAGAGAGGAATGTGCACATTGGCATCATCACCGTACCTGCCTCGGCAGCCCAAAAAATCTTCGATGCCTTGGTGGAGGCCGGCGTGCAGGCGGTCTTGAACTTCGCCCCCACGCAACTCAAGGGCCACCCCGAGGTCAAGCTCAAAAACGTGGATTTGAAGATCAACCTCGAGCTTTTGTCGTTTTTCTTGAGCCAGAGCGGGAAACTGGTCCCCTCCAGCTAGTGGGGCGGCGGGTTCGCCCGCGCCGCGGCCATGGCCTCGCGAATCCGTCTCGCAAGCTTTTCCTGTCTCGCTTGGAGCTGGGCCATCTCCACCCGGTAGCGTTCGAGCAGGCGCAGCTTTTCGTCCTCCACCAGCAAGTGTTGCTGCTCTTTGGCCAGCTTGGCTAGCTCCTCGCGAAGAGCTGCCGTCTGGGCGTCCATGAACTCCCGTGCCGCCGGGTCTCGCGTGGTTTCCGCAAGCCTGGTGATCTCCTGAAGGTTGCGCCGGAGCTCCTGCTCCAACCGCGCCGTCTCCTCGGCCCTCCCCTTGAGAGCCAGAAGCTTGGCGACCGCCTCGCCGATGCGGGCAAAACGGGCAGGATCGGCACCCAAGGCGCGGGCAGCCTCCCTCTCGGCCGCCGCAAGCTCCGCGAGCTCCCGTACCGGATCGCCCCCCCGCGCCTGGAGCCGGTCCAACGCTTCCTCGAGCCGGGAAAGGGCTTTGCGTTTCACGGCCAGGTACAGCTCCATGTCCTCCCCGGTGAGGGTCAAGGTTTCACCCGCCGTTTTCCCCTGGGGGGTGGGTGAAGGCACGGGCTTGGCCACTTCACCCGGCTTGCAGGCCACAAGCACCCCAACGCCCAAGACCACCGCCCAGCGCACGGCAAAAGGCTACCACGGAGGTTCGACGCGGGGATCCCATGGGCTCGCCCGGGTAGCGGCGTGGTCCGACATGGCAGCGGCGTCCCCTAAAGCCACCGCTGGCTTTGCAAGCACTTTTGGTTTGCGGCCAAAAGCGCTAAAGTAAGCCCGAGGATGGGGACCGTGACGAGGATTGGGAAGTACGAAATTGCCGAGCAAATCGGCATGGGGGGCTTCGGCGTCGTTTACAAGGCCTGGGACCCGTACATTCAGCGATGGGTCGCCCTCAAGACCTGCAACGCCACCGACCCCGAAACCACCCAAAGGTTTTTCCGCGAAGCCCAGCTTGCGGGCAACCTCCAGCACCCCAACATCACGATGATTTACGACTTCGGGGTGGAAAACGACACCCCGTACTTCGTGCAGGAGTTCCTTTCCGGAGTGGACCTGGACGAGCTCATGGGCAAGAGAACCTTGTCCCTCGAGGCAACCCTCGCCATCCTCCTGCAGGTATGCTCTGGCCTCGAGTACGCCCACTCCCGGGGCGTCGTGCACCGGGACATCAAGCCAGCCAACGTCCGGGTCCTCGAGGACGGCACCGTAAAGATCATGGACTTCGGTATCGCCAAGTCCCTGCAAACCGAAAGCCGGCTCACCCAAACGGGTGTGGCCCTGGGAACCGCGGGTTACCTCTCCCCCGAGCAGCTTTCGGGAAAGCCCCTTGACCATCGCAGCGATATTTTTTCGCTCGGGGTCATGGCCTACGAAATGGTCACCGGCGTGCGCCCCTTCGCCGGGCCGAACCTTTCCAACATCATCTACCAGATCCTCAATCAGGATCCCGTGCCACCCCGGCAGCGCAACAAGAGTTGCCCCGAACGGCTCGAAAAGGCCATCCTCAAGTGCTTGGCCAAGGACCCTCCCAAACGATTTGCAAACGTGAGGGACTTTGCCCGCGAGCTCAAACTCGTGCTCCAGGAGCTCCCAAGCCGCGCCTCCCGCGCCGAAACCACCACCGCCATCGTTCGCTCCGAGCTCTCCCGCATGGAGGGTCAAGCCACCGTGGATATCACCATGGCCACCCAGCTATCCGCGGCGCCCCTGGAGCATTACCCCACCGAGCCCGTTAGGCCCAAACCCCGGCGCCGTTTCTGGCCTTTGGTGGCAGCCGGGGGTGCGCTGGTCCTCGCGGGAGGAGGCTACCTCCTGTTTGTCGGCGGGCGCGGGGAAACTCGCGTCGCCCAGCCAGTAAGTCCGTCCTCGGTGACGCCGACCCCCTTGCCGCCAACCCCTGTCCCCACACCGGCGCCCCAGATCGTGACCGTCGAGGTGGTGGTCACGCCCCCAGCGGACGTGGAGGTGGATGGGAAACCGCTCGGCCGTGTGGCCACGGCTACGGTCCCCTTGAGTCCCGGCCTCCACCGCTTTCGGTTCCGGATCCCGGGGTTTTTGGATCGCGTTGAGGAAGCGGTGGTCAATCCCCAGCAGCCCCGTTTGGTGTTTACGCTACCGCGCTTCGGTGTTCTTAACGTGGTGCCCGATATGGATGTCCCCATCCGCGGGGCCCAGGTGCTCGTTGATGGCAAGCTGGCGGGGGAGCTTCCCTTAAGCGGCAGGAAAATCGGCGTTGGAACGCACACGGTTGAGGTGAGCTGGCCCGACGGCGGCAGATTCGAGGCCCAAGTGGAGATCAGCGACGCTGCACCGACCCACTTGGTCGTTCGCCCGGGAGGTGTTTCGTAGCGGCCCCACTTCCCCCCGCCCGCACCTGTCAGCCCTTTGCACCCGCGGCCAAAGGCGGTAGACTCAACAACATGAAACGGAACGTGCTGGCCGGTATCCTCGCGCTGTTCGTGGCCCACCTGGTAGCGGCCCAAACGACGCTCGATCGGGCCCATGAAGCCTTCCGGCAAGGGCAATGGCAGAAAGCCGCCCAACTTTTTGCCGAGGCCGCCAACGAAGCCCCCGACGCTCGCAGCCGCGCCGAGATTCGCGTCAAGCTGGCGTGGACGTACTTTTTCGCCTTGAAAAACCGCAGCAAGGCCGAGCAGGTTTTGCGTCAAGCTCTCGCCGAAGCGCCCGACTTGGAAATCATCCCCGACCTCTATACCGACGACTTCGTCGCCCTTTTTACCCGTATCAAAAGCCAAGTTTCCTCGCCGCCGGTGGCCCCGAAACCCTCCCCACCCCCGGTTGCTGGCGGGACTCTTCCCGCCCTCCGGTCCAAACTCGCCACGGCTGTGGACGCCTTTGCCTTGGAAGCGCTTCTCGCCGAAGCCAAAGCCATGGAGCCGGCGCAGCCCCAGAACGGGCTCCCGGATCTTTTGGAGCTGGAAGCGGATATCCTCGACCGCCTTGGACGCCCCCAGGAAGCCCTGCGTGTCCGGGGTCGGGCCCAAGCCCTGCGCACAGCTGCCCAAGCGGCCCCCGGGACACCCGTTGTTCCACTGGAAATGATCCGCCAGGCCCGACAGTACCTGGTAGCGGGCCAGCCCCAGGATGCCATTGCTCTCTTGCAGGGGGTCCTGGACGCACTGCCCTCGTGCACACCCGCCTTCGAGGTCTTGGCTCAAGCCTACGTGGATGCCGGGCTTTTCGACGAAGCCTACAGTGCCCTCCAGACCGCCCTCATGGCCAATGAAAAGCCGGACTTGCTCTTGGCCCTGGGGGAGCTGGAACTCGCCAGGGGGAGGCTCACGGCGGCCCGGGACGCCTTTCGGCGGGCGGTAAGTCTCGACCCATCCAACGACAGGGCTCTCGCCGCGGCCGGGCTGTTGGCAGCTTCCATGGAGGACTACGCCTCGGCGAAAGACCTCCTGGACTCTGCCCTCAAGGCCAACGGTACCCTTTTTCAAGCACGGGTCACCCGCGCCCAGTTGGCCCTGGCCGAGGGGAACCCTCAGGAAGCCGTGTCTCACCTCCTTCGAGCCCTCCAAGTGCGACCCCAGGACCCTTGGACCACTGGCTGGCTGGGGGTGGCGTACTTGGCAACAGGTGACGTAGCGGCGGCGGAAGCCCGGTTGCGGGAGGCTGGGGCTTGGGGCGGGAACGAGTTTGCCTTGTTCCTGGCCGAAGCCCTGGTCCGGCAGGGACGAGGGGAGGAAGCGTTAAAGCTCATCGGGTCAGAAAACCCCAACCCGCAAGCCCAGCTCTTGCGGGCCAAGGCTCTCCTGGCGACCGGGCAGATCGAAGCTGCCCACGAGCTGCTCCAGCGCCTGGTGAAGCTCTATCCAACCCACGGAGGTATCCGTTACCTCTTGGGCTACGCGCAGTTCGCTTCGCGCTTGTGGGCGGAAGCCGCCGGGACTTTCCAAACGGCTCGGGATCTTGCGGGCGCCCCGCCGTTCGTCAACGACGCTCTGGTCTTGGCGCAAAAGGCCAGCAAGGCTCAAGACCTGATGGGCGGCGCCCTCACTCCCCCGCCCCCGCCTCCGCGCCGGTAAGGCGGGCAACCAAGTCCTGAAGGATGCGGGCGGTGGCGCCCCAAATGCGGTGGCCGCCGTAATGGAGCACCGGCGAGCGCAGCTTTTCCCCCTTCCACACGAACTCCTGCTCCTCCACCAAAAGCGGGTTTGCGGCCACCGTAAAAGGCAACGGAACCACCGCCGCCACTTCCCGCGGGTCCGGCTTGAGGTCGAAGGGGTACGGGATGGCTCCCACTACCGGAGAGACCACGAAGTTGGTCACCGTGAGAAGGTCGTTCAGGTGGCCGAGGACCATCACCTGCTCTTCGGGAATGCCCAGCTCCTCCCGCGCTTCCCGCAAGGCCGTGGCCACCTCGTCGTGGTCGCCATCGTCCTTGGTGCCGCCGGGAAAGGCGACTTGTCCCGGATGGTGGAGGAGATGGTCAGCGCGGCGCGTCAAAAGGACCCAGAGCTCGCCTCCGGCCACGTAAAGGGGAACCAGAACCGCCGCCGGAACAGCGTCGGGCACGGCCAAACGCCGCACCGGTTTTGCGGCAAGCCTTCGGGAAACCTCTTCAAACCACACGGGCGCCGTCCTTCTGGCGGTTTGCCGGAAGCTCCCGAGAAAGCTCCGCCACCACCTCCAAGAGCCGCCGCGCCGCTACCGCGGGTTCGTGTTCCCCTTCCTCCCAAACACGGCGCGCCAACCGCTTTTTTTCCGCGAGAACCCCGCGGTTTCGCGCCAGGTAGGCGAGCCACCGGGCGAGGTCCACCGCACCTTCCCGCCCCGGACGCACGCGCAGGGCCACTTCCTGGGGAAACTCCAAGAATTGCCGGTACCCGCACACCACCACTGGCCGCCCGATGGCCAAAAAACGCAGGACCGCTGCCGAGGTTTCGCCCGCCGTGGGAAATCTCGGTACGAGACCTACATCGGCGGCATCCAGGATAGACGCGAGCTCGGCTCGGCTGGCGTAACCGAAAAGGTTCACCCGGCCAGCCATCCCAAGTTCCCGGATGGTTCTGGCAAGGTCCTCCCGCTCCGCCCCTTCCCCCACGACCAAGAGGCGGACCTCCACCCCCAGCTCGAGGACCACCGCCAACCCCTCGAGGATCACGGAAAGCCCTTTGGCGGCGGTCAGGAAGCCCAAGTGCACCGCGACGAGCTCGCCGTCGCGTATCCCCAAACCTTGCCGCAACGTCCCACCTTCCCCCCCGGGCAGCGCCGCCACCGCCAAGGGGACCTGGCGTACCGGGACGCCAGGGAGCTCGCTGGCCACAGCCTCCAAGGCTTCGGCGTTGTGCACGATTACGGCCGAGGCACGGCGGAGGTAGGCGCGGCGGGCGGGAAACAGGAAGGGGTCGAACCATCCGTGGAAACCCCACCTCCGGGCCCAAGCCAAAGCCTGGCCCGCCTTCCCCTCGGCCACCTCCAGCTCCTCGCGAAAGCGCCGCCACTGGCCGGAATACGCCGCCTCCTCCACCAAAAGATGGTGGAGCACGGCGTCGTGAAGGACCACCACCCCCCCGAACCGCCGCAGGCGGTGGGCTACCCAAAGGTGGTAGGGGTTGTTGCCCAGGTGCAGGAGCTCCAAACCCGAGGGTGGCTCCTGGGGGGAGATCCACGGGACTCGGTCGCTCCAGGCAACCTGCGGTTTGCCGTCGGGGGGCCGTACCACCGCCACCTGGGCTTTCTGGGCCAGGTGGGGCAGGATCTCGTCAGCGTAATCCGCCACACCCGAGCGGGTGGGCGGCAGCGGCGAGCTCCAGGTGAGCGACAACGTCCTCACGCCTTTTGGGCTTCCAGCACCTGTTGCCGGAGGTAGGCCTCGATGAAGCCGTCCAGGTCGCCGTCGAGGACCCGATCGGCATCGCCGACTTCGTACCCGGTGCGCAGGTCCTTGACCAGCCGGTACGGCTGCAGAACGTAAGAGCGGATTTGGTTTCCCCAAGCGATGTCTTTCTTGGGCCCCTTGATTTTTTCCAGCTCTTGCTCCTTCTTTTGCCGCTCCAGCTCGAAGAGGCGGGCTTTTAGGACCCTCATCGCGGTAGCCAGGTTCTTGATTTGCGACCGCTCGTTTTGGCAGCTCACCACGATCCCCGTGGGGAGGTGGGTGACCCGTACAGCCGAGTACGTCGTGTTGACCCCTTGGCCGCCGGGACCGGAAGCGCAGAACCGATCGATGCGGATGTCCTTCTCGTCAATGGTGACCTCCACCTCCTCGTCCACTTCGGGGTACACGTGAACCGAGGCAAAGGAGGTGTGGCGGCGGCCTTGGGCGTCAAAGGGGGAAATGCGCACCAAGCGGTGAATACCGTTTTCCGCCTTGAGGTACCCGTAGGCGTACTCCCCCTTG
>JBAMMG010000061.1:10272-28172 GCA_039793905.1 Thermoanaerobaculum sp.
GTGCGCAGGTCCTTGACCAGCACCGTGGCCGACTTGATCCCCGCTTCCTCGGCGTCCTGGATATCCAAGACCTCGGCCTCGAACCCCCGGCGCTCGCACCACCTGAGGTACATGCGGAGGAGCATGTTGGCCCAGTCGGCTGACTCCGTCCCTCCGGCCCCGGGGTGGATTTCCAGGTAGGCGTTGTTGGCGTCGTAGTCCCCGGTCATGGTGAGCTCGAGTCCTAGGCGGGAAAGCCGGGGCTCAATGCGGGCAATGGCGTTTCCCAAATCCTCTTCAACGCCTGGGTCTTCCTGCGCCAGCTCGGCAAGGACCTCCAGCTCCTCGGCCGCTTCCGCAAGAAAAGCATCGCTTTCCAGCTTCGCCTCCAGGGACCGAACCTGCTGCATGACCTCCCTCGCCTTGTCTTGGTCTTGCCAAAAATCGGGGGCTTGGGTTTTTTCGCTTAGCTGGGCAAGCTGCGCTTGAAGGGCAGGCGCGTCAAAGGTACCCCCGCAGCTTTTGAATTTGCTCCTGAAGCTGGGAAGCCTTTGCCAGTTTTTCCTCGAGCATAGACACCTCAAACGCGGGGCACAGCCGCGCTTCGCCGGCGCCGATCCCACGCGCGGCCAAGTATAACAGCAGCAAAAGCCAGAGTCGGCGCGAGGTGGAGGACCGGGGCCCAACGGGAAGCAGGGGTGAGCCCCTCCCCCACCTCCACCTCTCGCACCGCAAAACCCCGCTCCCCCAGAGGAAGCTGCCCGTGCACGCGGCCGTACGGGTCCACCACCGCGGAAATGCCGGTATTGGCGGCACGCACGAGGTAACGCCGAGTTTCCACGGCCCGCAGGATGGCCAACGCCAAGTGCTGGTAAGGCGCCGCCGTGTCCCCGTACCAGCCGTCGTTGGTGACCGTCACGAGAACCCCGGCCCCAGCCCGTACTTGCGCGGCAGCGTGGAGGGGAAACGCCACCTCGTAGCACACCGCGCCTCCCGCTTGCAGGCCGGGGCCAGGCAAAGGGTGGGGTCGTGCACCTGGCGTGAAGCCACCCACCTCCCGGACCAGGGGGCGGAAGAAGGCCAAGCGCCCAAAAAACGGCACGTACTCGCCGAAAGGGACCAAATGCACCTTGTCGTAGCGGGCCAGCTCACCACGTGGCGACACCGAGTACATGGAGTTGTAGTAGGTGCCCCCGTCGCCAAAGCCAATGGAGTTGAGGGTGAGCCAAACCTGGTGCTCCCGGGCAAAGCCCACGAGCTCCTGGCGGTAAGAGGCATCGCGCTCTACAAAGCGCGGGACAGCACTCTCCGGCCACACGACCCACCGCGCCCCGGCAGCCACGGCTTGGCGGCTCAGGTCCCAAACCCAAAGCTCGATTTTTTGCAGGTTCTCGGCTTCCCATCGCACCTCCAGGGGCACGTTGGGTTGAATGACGCCCACCGGCACCTTGGCAAGCGCCGGTTGGAAATCCGGGGATTGAAGACCTGCCGCAACCACGAGGGCCAACGCCGCGGCGGCACCGGCAGCGGCGCGCCGGTCCCTGTGGAGCAACGCTGCCGCCGTCCCGAACAGCACCGCTCGCACAAAAAACCCGGCAAGGGTTGCGCCCAGCACCGGCAGAGGCGCCAAAAGCTTGGGCCACGGCACCAGGGCCGCCACCACGGGGTTCCAGGGGAAGTCCAGCGGTGGCAGACCTTGCACAACCTCGCCCGCGGAAAGTCCCAACGCCAGAAGGAGCCACCCCCAGCGTTGCCCGGCCGCCACCCACGCGGCCAACCCCCAGAAAAAACCGAGGATCGCGCTCATGGCCACCAGGGCCATCAAAGCGAAAACCCCCGATAGGTGCCCGTAGCGGGTCATGACCTCCATGACCCAGCTCACACCCACCGCCCACTGGCAAAAGCCGGCCCACCACCCGAGGAAAAACGCCCGCTTCCCCCGGCTTTCGGCGAGCGCCGCCATCAGGGCCACGCTCGCCAGAGGCAGGCCCCACCACCAGTGCCACTTGGGCAGAGCCAGGGCCCACAGCACTCCGGAAGCCGTTGCCCACAGAACCAGCCCTGCTTTTGGAACCTTCACGCCGCCTCGGTTCCCGGCTGGAAGCGGGCCAAAAACGCTTCCGCCGCCTTGCGACCCGCGTTCACCGCTTCGTCCACCGCGTGGTAGTCCGCCCAATGGAGGTGGTTCACCTTTGGCGCAATAACAAAATCCGCTTCCGCCAACAGCCGCGCCCGCAGCGCCTGCCACCCCATGGCCGCTGCTCGCAGCATCGCTCGCGCCACCCCGTCTTTGCCTGGAAACCCTACCGCCAAGGCCTCGCTCACCTCCACAGCGAGAACCGGCGCCCCCAACGAGCGCGCCGCGCGCACGGGAATTTCGGCCACCGCGCCGCCGTCCTGAAGGAAGCGTCCATCAACGGCAATGGGGTTCACCAACCCTGGCATGGCCGAGCTGGCCGCCACGGCCCGCACCAGGGAGCCCCGGGAAAGCCAAACCTCCTCACCGGTCAGGGTGTCGGTGGCCACCGCCACGAATGGGACGGGCAGGGATTCGATCTCCTGGTCCGGGAGAAAAAACCGCACGTACGCCAGCATTTGCTCCACGCTGAGGAGCGATTTCTTCAGCAAGACCTTGAGGACCTGCAAGGCAAGCCTGGTGCGCTGCCACAGGCTTCCCTGGCCCAACTCGTGGAAATCCGGCATTTTCCTCGCCTGACCCGAGGCCACGAAGGCCCGCACCCGGCCAACCGCCCCCTCCCCCAAGCACAGCCACAAGGCCCCCAAAAGAGCCCCTGAGGAGGTCCCCGCCATGCCCGCCACCTGCACCCCCCGCTCCGCAAGCACCTCCAAAACGCCCAGATGAGCGACGCCCCGCATCCCGCCCCCACCCAGGGCCAAGACCACCTTTGGCGGGAACACGGACCCGGTCACCGCACCACCACCTCGGCGGGCCGCGACAGGCGGGAAAGGTGCAGCACGATGGCTTCCAAAACCCCCTCGGCCACGCGCTTGGCTTTGTCGGAAATGTGCTCCAAATCGTCGGTCACCCCCCGCGGGTCAATGTCGCCAATCTTGTCTCCGACCTCCACGGGTACGCTGTCACGCAGCAGCCCGCGGATGACCCCAGAAATGCGGGAAACGATTGGAAAGTCATCGTCCACCGGGACGCCCCGATAAAGGTCCTCGCGGAGGACCAAAAGGGAGATGAAGCCAATCTTTTCCCCCTGCTGAACCCGGTCGCCAATGCGGCGATTGGTGTGAAAGATCCCCCGGTAGGAGGCCTTGATAACCCGCTCCTGGCTAAACCCCATGATGACGGCCGGAGGCTCCGGGGGAAGCTCCTCGCCCTCTTCCAAAATCCGCCCCAGATGCGGCCCCCGAACCGTTTCCACCACCACGTGGCAGTCCTTTCCGGCCTGGTAACCGGGGCCGAGGGCAACCACCAGCGGTGCAAGCTCCCTGGAAAGCCCCCAATTGCGGCGGAGCATGGCAGCTTCCACGTACACATGGGGAGGCCAAGCGGCAAGAACCTCGTTCAGAGGGAACGTGGTCACGGCCACGTCCCCTAAGGCGTGGACCCGAGAAATCTCCCCAAGGTCCATGACCAACCGCGCGGTGACCCCATCCACGGTTTTGGAATGATCGAAAACGGCCTCGGAAAAGCACACGTTGCGCCGCACGGCCTTGGGAAACGGCAGCTCCACCAGGAGGATCCTGTCGAAGCCCCGCCGCCAAAGGTGGGCCGCCACGGCACTCCCCAGCTCCCCGGCGCCGCGAATGAGGATCCGCAGGGAAGAAGGCTCAGGCCTCATAGCACCGCCACCGCTTCCACTTCCACTTGGGCGCCCCTGGGCAAGGCCGCCACCTGGACCACGGCCCGCGCCGGCCGATGCTCGCCGAAAAAGGCGGCGTAAATCTCGTTGAACTCCTGGAACTTGCCAAGATCCACCAGGTACACGTTGACCTTGGCCACGGCCCTCAAGGTCGCCCCAGCCGCGCGTAGGATGGCTTCCAGGTTGGCCAGGGCTTGGCGCGCCTGATCGCCGAAAGCTTCGGCCATTGGCCCGCCATCGGGAGGGAGAGGGATTTGCCCGGATACGAAAAGCAAATTCCCGGCGCGAATGGCTTGGCTATAGGGCCCGATAGCCTGGGGCGCGCCGCCGGTGGCAATGGGGGTCAGGTTAGCTGTCATTTCCCGCCTCCATTCTGGGGTGCGAACTCCCAAATCTCCGGAAGGTTACGGAACTGCTCGGCAAAGTCAAGGCCAAAGCCGACGACGAACACGTCGGGGATTTCCAAACCCACGAAGTCCACCTGCACCTTACGCTTTCGGCGGGAAGGCTTGGATAAAAGCGCCACCACCTTGAGCGTCCGCGGGTGGCGGGCAGCCACGAGAGCCAACACGTCCACAAGCGTGATCCCGGTGTCCACGATGTCTTCCACCACGTACACGTCCTTACCGGCAATGTCCACGGTGAGGTCTTTGACAAGCGTCACGGTGCCCGAAGAGTTGGTGGAGGACCCGTAGGAGGAAACCTGAATGAAATCCACCACTACCGACCGGGAGAGGCGCTGGGTGAGGGCAGTGAAGAAGTACACGGCACCTTTGAGGACCCCGACGAACACCGGGTCTTTGTCGGCAAGATCGGCGTCGAGCTCGCGAGCCAAGCGGTCGAGAACGGCCTCCAGTTCCTCTTTTGCCACTACGCGCCGTTTGAGCATGGGACCCCAGCCTCCCGGGGCGAATTATGCCAGCTTCCCCCGAGCGGTACGGGGACGGCGCACCCCGCCGCTTGCGGTTTTGCTTTTGCGTTTATAATGGCGTGTAAGGACGAAAGCGATGGGCACGGCCACGTTAGCCGAATTGAACCAGCGTTACATCAAGCTCGCGGACCGCTGCCGCGCCCAGTGGACCTTTTACCAGCTTCTCCAGGGCCTTCACAAGCACCTCAAGCACGATAACCCGCCGCCAACGCTCGACTTTCGCGAGACCTTCGAACGCCTCAAGGAGGTGGCAGAGAACCTCAACAACCCCGACCCATCGGCCCCGCTCCGGCTCATGGAGCGGCTGGAGCTTCACACCGAGGTCACCGATGGCAAGCTGCGGGAAGCCGACAAAAACGTCTCGCCCTCGCTCTTGCGCCGCTTCTTTGACCGCTTGAGCACCCGCGACGAGAAGGTCCTCCTGGCCGTCATCAAGTTTTACCTTGACGCACCGGAACTGGATGCGGACGTTTTGGACAAGCTGGACGTCCTGTTTACGCGCCTGGCGGAGATCCCCCGGGCCGAAGGCGGCTTCCTGTCCAGGGAACGCCACGAGCTGGAGCGTCTGGTGAAGCCGCTCCTGGCCGAGCGTCCGATTCCCGAGATCCCCCAGCGGGAAGTGGAAATTCTCGCGGATGCGGTCCTGGAGCTACGCTCGGAAATTCTGGCCAAGCGCACGTTTTCCGAGCTTTTGGCCTCGGGGAGCCTGGACCGCTTTCGCAACCTCAAACGCCGCCTCGGCGCTTCCCTCCTCCACCCGCGCCTGTTGCCGGCCCTCATGGAAGCCACCGTAGCCATCAAGAACCGCTTCCGGCTCCTTTGGGAAGAGGAGGAAGCGCAAATCCTCGACGACACCAACCGGGTCATGGAGCTCTCGCGGCAACTGGAGCGCCACCCTGAGGTCGTGACTGCCGAGCTGCGGGAGGCCATCGAGCTCTTTACCCGCACCCGCCAACGGTTCGAAAAGGCGAGGCAAGAGGACAACCTCCGCACCGAGGACATCCAGGCCCTGCGCCAAAGCCTCAACACCGTGTTGGAGCAGTTCGACACCCAGCACCCCGCTCCCAGGACCGTGGAGCCGGCCCCCTCCGCGGGGGAGCCAGCGGAAGGAACTACGCTCCCGGCACCGGGACCCGGGGTCGCTGGCGGCAGCGCCCCTGATCCCCTCATTCAGGAGTACCTGAGCAAGATCGTCTTTGCCTTGGAGCTGGCGGGCCGGGACCGTCCGCCGGGGGAGCTGGCCCAAGCCCGAGAGGTGGTGGCCTTGCGCCTCGAGCCCTGGGAGGTGGACGCGTGTTTGGCTTTGGCTGACGGGCGCATTGCCGACGGCGAGCTGGCTGGCGAACGCCAGAAGCTTTTCGCCCAAGCTGCAGCTCTCCGCCTCAAGGCCGATGAAGAGGCGAGAGAAATTGACCGCCTCTCCAAGCGCAGCTCGGACCGCTTGGCCGAGCTTTTGGAGCAAGCGACCCAGACCCTCCAGCGGGCCTCGGAGTTGGACCGCCGATTCGCCTGGCTCATCGAAGACGCCCTCTACCGCGGAGACACCGAGCATTTGGAGCGACTGTACCGTTCCCGTTTCCGCCTCATGCGGGCCTACTCCGGCCTTTGGCTCATCCACAATGACCGCGGCGGCATCTCCCCCTTCTAGCCCATCGGGCTGGAAACTCCGGGTCGGGGAGGCGGAGTTTGCCCTGGAGCCGCCGCGGGTGGTGGTGGGCCGCAGCCGCTCCTGCGACGTGCGCCTGCGGGAAGACACGGTTTCGCGCCTCCACGCCGCCTTCGTCTGGAACCAGGACGGCTGGGTCTTGGAAGACCTTGGATCCTCCAATGGTACCTTTCTCAACGGGCAGCGGGTCCTGGAGCCCCAGCGGGTGCGGGGCGGAGACCAGGTGCGGTTCGGGGCCCTCAAAGGTACGGTCACCGGACCCGAGGAACCCCCCGCCGGCCTCAAGCCCCCATCTTCCCCAGGTCTCGAGGCTTCCTGGGACTACACGGTAGGGATCTTGCCCTCGCCCCCCGCTCCGCCCCTCTGGCGCCTGGCAGCCATGGGCTTGGACCTGGCCCTCTTTGCCCTCGGCTCCCTCATCCCGTTCTTGCCGCTTTTCACGATGCTGGCTGCTGAGCGCTTCCTCCTGCGCCCAGAGGTCATGCCCCCGAGCCCCACGACGCGGGCCTTCGTAGCCGGGGGGTGCGGGGCCCTTTGGGTTGCCTACACGTGGTACTACGTCGTTCACGGCTGGGCACGACGCGGCGGCACCCCCGGGTTGCGGCTTTTGGGGCTGCGCCTCGTGGACACGATGTACCGCCAGCCCGTGGGCTACGGCCGGGCCTGGCTCCGAGCTCTCGGATGCGTAGCCAGTATGGCAACGTTAGGGGTGGGCTTCATCCTGCCTTTCTTCCGCAAGGACCGGCGCGGCCTTCACGACCTCGTGGCCGGGACCCAGGTGGTCCAACGCCCCCGGGGCGAGACCGGAAGCTAGACCCGCTTTCCCATCCCGTACAATGCGGGCATGCAGGCGATCTGGGATGCGTTCGCCCAAACTGGCCCCGTCGCCAAGCTGGTGCTGGCGATCCTGGCTGGGTTCTCCCTCGTTTCCTGGACCCTCATGGTCCTCAAGGTGCGCCAGCTACGGCGCGCCGAGCGGGCTAACGAGGCCTTCCTCGGAGAGTTCCGCAAGGCCCAGCGTCTTGGGGAAGTTCAACAAGCCGCAGCTAAAAACCCCCACGCCCCTCTGGCCGGGGTCTTCCGGGCAGGGTACCTGGAGCTGGAGGCGCAAGTGCGGGTCCTCCAGCGGGCCGGCGGCCCGGCAGGGCAAATCAAAAGCCTTACCGCCGTGGAGCGCGCCCTCCAGCGGGCCATTGGCGTGGAATCGGCAAAGCTGCACCGCTTCCTCCCGTTTTTGGCGACCACCGCCTCGGCCACCCCGTTCATTGGCCTTTTCGGCACCGTGTGGGGAATCATGACGGCCTTTCGGGACATTGCCGTCAAGGGGTCAACGTCCATCGTGACCGTGGCCCCGGGGATTGCCGAAGCCCTGGTCAACACGGCCGCGGGGCTGGCGGCGGCCATTCCTGCCGTCATCGCGTACAACGCCTTTTTGGGTAGCCTCCGGCGCCATCGGGGCGTGATGGAGGACTTCCTTTTGGAGTTTTTGAACCTCACCGAGCGCACGTTTACCTGAGGAGCGAGGTATGGCCTTACGCACCCATGCCGAGTTTGACAGCATTGCCGAAATCAACATCACGCCTCTCGTGGACGTCATGCTGGTGCTGCTCATCATCTTCATGGTCACCACGCCGATGCTGGTCCAGGGCCTTTCCGTGGAGCTCCCCAGGGAGCAGGCGGCCCCTCTTCCCCAAAAGGGGCCGGAACCCCTCGTCCTCACCCTCACCCGAGACCGCGTGGTGCTGGTCGAGGATCGGCCGGTACACCCGACGCTCTTGCCCCAGGCCCTCGCCCCCCTCCTCAAAGGCCAGCCCCGCCCGGTATACCTCAAGGCCGACCGGAACCTCCCTTACGGGTTCGTGGTGGAGGTGCTTTCAGCTTTGAACCGCTTGGGGGTTGAGGAGATCGGTATGGTGACGGCGCCCCCGGAAAAGCCATGACGGATCCGGTAAGCGAGGAGCTGGCCCGCCGGGCAGCCGAGCCCGTCCCCTGGCGGGGGGCGCTCGCCGTGGCCGTGGCCTTGCACCTCGTGGCTGGGGCGGCTCTCCTCGTAGCCTCGAAATCCAAATCCAAAGCTTTGAGCTTGCCGTCGGTTCGGGTGCGCTTGGCTCCCGCCGTAACCCTTCCCGGAAACCTCCCAGCCCAAGGGCCAAAGTCCGAAACCCCTTCCGGCCGGGAAGCCGCAGAAAAACCCAAGCCCCCCCAGGGCCCGCCACCGACCAAAGCCAAAGCTGCCGTTACAACGGGAAAAGCGGTTCCAAGAAAGACCCTAAGCGAAGCCGCGTCCCGGCAACCGCCTTCAGGGCCCCCGGAAGGGTCTTCCCCTTCGGCGGGCGAGACGGGGTCAGGCCGGGGCGTGGGTTTCGCTCCTGGCGCCGCCGAAGGCCCCGCGTTCCCTTACCATTACTACCTGGAGCGGGTCCTGGCCGCCATCGAGGGGGAGTGGTTCAAGCCGCCGGCCCCGCCCGGCACCCGGTGCCGCGTGCGCTGCCGGATTTCCCGCTCAGGACAACTCGCCGAAGCTGGCCTCGAGGAGCCTTCCGGTCACGGCGCCTTCGATCGCGCCGCCCTGCGGGCGGTGTACGCCGCCGCGCCTTTCCCACCCCTGCCCCAGGGGTTCGGGGGCAGCGAGTTGGTGCTGCATTTGGAGTTCGTCCAATGACGCGATGGACGCTTTTCTTAACGTGCAGTGCAACACTTGCAACCCTTGCGGTGCGCCCGGGGGCCGCCCAAGAGGAGGTGTACCTCCAGGTGACCCGCGCCGGCGTCAGCCGCGTGGTCATTGCCGCGACACCGTTGACCCTCAGGGGTGAGGGGACGGCCGAAGCGTACGCCACCTTTTGGCAAGCGTTGGCCAAGGATCTGGCAGCCACGCCGGTCATGAGCCTCCTGCCGGAAGAGCTGGCCCGGCTGGTGGAGGTGGACCCGGCAAAACCGGAGGTCACGCGCCAGCGGTGGCGGGCGGTGGGCGCACAGTTCTTGCTTTCCGGTAGCTTCGCCACCTCCGGGAGCCAGGTTGCCTGTGACATCGTGCTTACCGACCTGGCCTCCGGGGAAGTGGCCTTTTCCCGCCGGTTCACGGCCACCCGCAGCGCCGTCCTCACCCTGGCCCACACGGTGGCCAACGAGCTTTTCCACCTTTTTACCGGCAAAAGCGGCCCCTTTTTGTCGCGGATTGCCTTCGTCTCCGACCGTACCGGCGCTAAAGAGCTGTGGATCATGCGCTGGGACGGCAGCGAGCAGGAACAGCTCACCCAGCATCGCTCCATTGCCTCCGCTCCAGCGTGGTCTCCCGACGGCCAGTGGCTCACGTTCACGAGCTTCCTCCGTGGCCAGCCGCAGCTCTTCCTCCTGCGCCCTACCGAAGGGTACCTGAAGCCGCTGCCGAGCCTCCCCGGGGTCAACTCCTCCCCCAGCTTTTCCCCCGACGGTACGAAGATCGCGTTTGCGGCCGGCGACGGGGGGTTCACCAACATTTACGTGCTGGATGTGGCCTCGGGCGACATCGCGAGGCTCACCTCCACCCGCGCCATTGATACCCAGCCGGCGTTTTCCCCCAGTGGCCGTCAGATCGTGTTCACGTCCACGAGGGCGGGGAGCCCCCAGCTGTACATCATGGACGCCGAAGGGACCAACGTCCGCCGCCTCACCTTCGAGGACAGCTTTGCCGACGAGGCCAGTTGGGCCCCCGACGGCGTGCGCATCGCCTACACCACCAAGATTGAAAATCGCTTCCAAATTGCGGTTTTCGACCTGCGCACGGGCCAGCGCGCGGTCATTCCCGGCCCTGGGAACAACGAGTCCCCGTGCTTTTCCCCCGACGGCACGCTTTTGGCGTTTACCTCCGACCGCAGCGGACGCAAGCACATTTACATTACCGACGCCGAAGGCCACGCCCAACCCCTCACCCGCGACGGCAACAACCTCCAGCCGGCTTGGGTGGGTGAGCTTCGCTGACGGCAGAACGCCTTACTTCACCCGCTGGAAGCGCTCCAGCTCCTCCCGCCGCCCCAAAACCACCAGCACATCCGAGTCCCGAATCTTGGCGTCGGGGGGCGGCGCTGGGGTCACGGTTTCGGTCAACACGTCGCGCAGGGCAATCACGTGAACTCCGAAGCGCCGGCGGATGCCCAGCTCGGCCAAGGATTTGCCGATGAAGCTGGCGGGCGCCGCCACCTCCAGGATGGAAAACTCCGGCCCCAGAGACACGTAGTCCAGGAGGTTTTTGGAGGAAAGCCGCTCCGCCAGGCGCAACGCCATGTCGCGCTCGGGGTAAATCACCTCGTCCACGCCCAAGGCCTCCAGGATCTTGCCGTGGTCCTCGTTGACGGCCCGAGCGATGACCTTGACCCCCAGCTCCTTGCAGTACAGCGCGGCAAGGGTCGAAGCTTCCAGGTGTTCACCAACGGAAATCACCACCGTATCGAAGTCTTTGAGCCCCAGGGCCCTGACCTGCCCCTTGTCGCGCACGTCCACCACCGCCACCTCGCTCATGCGGTCGCGAAACGCCTGCACGAGCTCTTCACTGGAGTCCACCCCCAGCACCTCGTGTCCTAACTCGTAAAGCCTGGTCGCCAAGGTCGAGCCAAAGCGCCCCAAGCCGATAACGGCAAAGCGGGCCATGTTAGCCTCGCTCGAGCCCCAAAGCCGCGCGGGCCGCCGCCAGGCGCGCCACCGGAATACGGAACGGCGAGCAGGAGACGTAATCGAGACCCACCCGGTGGCAGAACGCTACGGAAGCCGGATCCCCCCCGTGCTCACCGCAAATCCCCACCTTGAGGTTGGGGCGGGTCAAACGCCCCCGCTGGGTCCCCATCTCCACCAACTGCCCTACCCCATCAATGTCCAAGGTAGCGAAGGGGTCCGCGGGCCAAATCTCCCGCTCCAGGTACACGGGCAGGAACTTGCCGGCGTCGTCCCGGGAAACCCCCAGGGTCGTTTGCGTCAGGTCGTTGGTGCCGAAGGAAAAGAACTCCGCTTCCTTGGCAATTTCTGCCGCCGTCAACGCTGCCCGGGGTACCTCGATCATGGTTCCCACCAGGTAGTTCACGCGCACCCCCTGCTCGGCGAACACCTGTTCCGCCACCTCCCGCACGTGGTGGGCCTGGTCGGTAAGCTCCCGGACGTTCCCCACGAGCGGAATCATGATCTCTGGGTGCACATCAACCCCTTCCTTTTTCACCTGGCAGGCTGCCTCCAGGATCGCTCGCGCCTGCATGCGGGTGATTTCCGGATACACGATCCCCAGACGGCAGCCACGGTGGCCCAGCATGGGGTTGGCTTCGTGGAGCTCTGCCACCTTGGCGCGGATGACCTCAACCGGAACCCCCATGGCTTCCGCCACTTCCCTTTGCTCCGCTTCCGTGTGGGGCAGGAACTCGTGGAGGGGCGGATCCAAGGTCCGAATGGTGACCGGCCGCTCCCCCATGACCCGGAAAATGCCCACGAAGTCCTCGCGCTGCATGGGGAGGAGCTTGTCCAAGGCCCGCTGCCGTTCCTCCGCGGTAGAGGCCAGGATCATTTCTCGCATGGCGGTGATGCGGTCGCCACCAAAGAACATGTGCTCGGTGCGGCAAAGACCAATTCCTTCGCCCCCGAAAGCCACGGCGTTGGCGGCCTGATCCGGCTGATCGGCGTTGGCCCGCACCCGCAAGCGCCGGACCTTGTCCGCCCACTCCATGAGCCTGGCAAAGTAGTGGTAGGTCCGGGAAGATTCCGGGGCCAGGCTCTTTTCGATGAGCACCTGAACCACCTCCGAAGGCTTGGTCTCCAGCTTGCCCAGGATGACCTCGCCGGTAAAGCCGTCAATGGAAATCCAGTCGCCCTCGCGGATCACCGTGCCGTCCACGGTGACGGTGCGGGACTTGTAGTCCACCTTCAAGGCCTCGCACCCCACCACACAGGTTTTCCCCATTTGCCGAGCCACCAGCGCTGCGTGGGAGGTCATGCCGCCACGAGCCGTGAGAATCCCGGCGGCGGCGTTCATGCCCTTGATGTCCTCAGGGCTGGTTTCAATGCGCACCAAAATGACCTTTTCCCCGCGGGCGGCCCACTCTTCGGCGTCCGGGGCGTTGAACACCACTCGCCCCGAAGCGGCTCCTGGGCCTGCCGGCAACCCCTTGGCCACCGCCCGCTTGGCTTCCCGGGCCTGGCGCAGGGACTGGGGGTCGAAGATGGGGCGCAGGAGCTGGTTGAGCTGCTCCGGCTCCACGCGCTTCAAAGCCTCCTCGGGGGTGATGAGCCCCTCCTCCACCATGTCCACGGCAATGCGGATGGCCGCCAGGCCCGTGCGCTTGCCGTTGCGGGTTTGCAGCATGTAGAGCTTGCCCCGCTCCACGGTGAACTCGAAGTCCTGCATGTCCTTCAGGTGGGTTTCGAGGATTCGCCGCACCTCCAAAAGCTGCTGGTAAACCTCGGGGAAAACGTGAGCCAGCTCTTGGACGGGTCTGGGGGTGCGAACCCCCGCCACCACGTCCTCCCCTTGGGCGTTGACCAAAAACTCCCCGTAAAAGACGTTTTCGCCAGTGGCCGGGTCGCGGGTAAAGGCCACGCCGGTCCCCGAGTCCTCACCCATGTTGCCGTACACCATCGCCTGGACGTTTACGGCCGTGCCCCAGTCGTCGGGGATGTTGTTGAGCTTGCGGTAGGCAATGGCCCGCTCGTTGTTCCAGGAGTTGAAGACCGCGGCAATGGCGCCCCAGAGCTGCTCCATGGGTGACTCGGGAAACGTCTTCCCGGTGCGCTCGAGGACCACTTCCTTAAACCGCCCCACCAGCTCCTTGAGGTCCTCGGCGGAAAGCTCGGTGTCGTAGCGCACCCCCTTGGCGTGCTTCATTTCCTCGAGCACGGCCTCAAAGGGGTCAATTTCGTCCTTGCCTTGGGGCTTACACCCCAGCACCACGTCCCCGTACATGGCCACGAACCGGCGGTAGCAGTCGTAGGCAAAGCGGGGGTTTCCGGTTTGGGCGATGAGCCCCTGCACCGTTTCGTCGTTGAGCCCCAGGTTGAGGATCGTGTCCATCATGCCAGGCATGGAAGCCCTGGCCCCCGAGCGCACCGAAACCAAAAGCGGGTTTTTGGTATCGCCGAACGTCTTACCGGTGAGACGCTCGATGTGGGCCAACCCCTGGGCCACCTGGTCTTCCAGACCCGCCGGGTACGACCCGTTTTTCATGACGTAGGTGCACACCTCGGTGGTGATGGTGAACCCGGGGGGAACGGGGAGGCCAATCCCCGCCATTTCCGCTAGGTTTGCCCCTTTGCCGCCGAGAAGCTCCTTCATCTTGGCGTTGCCTTCCGCCGTACCGCCACCGAAGAGGTAAACCATCTTTTGCATGGGACACCCTCCTTAATTCGCTTGTTGCAGCCGCGAAACATCGGCAAGCTGCAGGAACAACCCTTGGACTTTGGCCAAAAGCCCCAACCGGGCCTGGCGCAGAGCTGCATCCGGGCACATGACCAGCACCTCGGTAAAGAAGCGGTCGAGGGGCTCGGCGAGGCTGGCCAGAAGCGCAAGGGCCTGCTCCCATGCCTTTTCCGCCACCAGCTCCGCCAGCTGCCGCTCCACGCGCTGCACTTCCTGGGCGAGCCTCCGCTCCGCCTCCTCCCCCAGCCTCTCGGGCGCCCACTCCCCCTCCCCCTCCTTGCTCACCCTGTTGCGCACGCGCTTGAAGGCGGTGGCCAACTGCACGAACACCGGCTCTTGCCAAAGGCGAGCCAGAGCCTGCCCCAGGGCGAGCTCATCAGCGGGTAACCCCCACCGGGCGGCCAGCACCGCATCCGCCACCGGCGCCGGCAAGCCCTTCCATTCCAAAAAGAAGCGCTCCCGCTCCCGCAAAAAGGAAGCAAGCTCGGGAGCTCCCGACCCGCCAAAAGGCTGAGCCGCCCACCTCACGGCGTCCGCTAGCGGCAGGTTCAGGGGAAACTCCCCGCCAATTCGAACCACGCTCAAGGCGTGGCGGCGGAGGGCAAAGGGGTCCTTGCTGCCCGAAGGAACCTCTCCCAGGGAAAAAAGCGCCGCCAGGGTATCCAAGCGATCGGCGGCACCGAGGATGGCGCCGGTCACGCTCGTGGGGACAGGGCCTTCCTGCCCTGCCGGAAGGTACTGCTCGGCGATGGCTTGGAATACCTCCCGGGGGTAACCACCCTTTTGGGCGTAGATCCCCCCCATGACCCCTTGCAGCTCCGGGAACTCCCCCACCATGTGGCTGCCGAGGTCCGCCTTCGCCAAGCGTGCCGCAGTGCGCAAAAACCCTTCCAGCTCGCTGACCCCTAAGGCTTCGGCCATGGTCACCGCCAGCTGCTCAATCCTCGAAGCTTTTTCCGCGTACGAGCCAAGCTTGGCGTGAAAGGCCACAGTCGTGAGCTTCTCGGCCATGGCTGTCAGGGGAACCTTGAGGTCCTCTTGAAAGAAGAAGTGAGCATCGGCGAGCCGTGCCTCCGCGACCCATTCGTTTCCTCGGCGCACGTGCCCTTCGGGGTCATCGGGGCGGTCGCAGACTGCCAAAAAGTACGGCGCCAGGGCTCCACCCTTTTCCAGGACCAAGCATTTCTGGTGGTGCCGCAAGGTGGTGATGACCACCTCCTCGGGAAGGGCCAGCCACGTGCGGTCCAGCTCCCCTCGCACCAAACCTGGGTGCTCCACCAGCTCCACATGCTCCTCTTCGAGAGTTGGGTCGGAGCGTACGGTGCAGCCCACCTCCGCCGCCAAAGCCGCCGCTCGGCGGCGCAGCGTTTCCCGGCGGGCCTGGGGATCCAGCACTACCCCCGCCGTGGCCAGCCGCCGCAGATACTCCTCGAGGTTGGCCACCCCAAAAAGATCCACCTCCCCGGGATGCACCACCCGATGGCCGAGGGTCGCGCTCCCAGAAGGAACGCCAAAGAGGGACAAGCGGACGATCTCCGCGAGTTGTCCCTGGCCCCATAGGGCCACGACCCGGTGAACCGGCCGCACGAAGGTAAAGTTTCCTTCCCCCCAGCGCATGGTCTTGGGGAAGTGCAAGCTCGGCACAACTTGAAGGAGGATTTCCGAAAGCAGGTCGGGAAGCGCCCTCCCCGGGATGAGCTTTTTGGCAGCGACCACTTTCCCTTTTGGCCCTGCAACGACCTCGAGGGCCTCTAGCGCCACCCCTTGGGCGCGGGCAAACCCTTCCCCGGCACGGGTGAGGGAGCCATCGGGGGCGTAGGCCACCGAGACCGGGGGCCCCAGGACCTCTTCCACCCGCTCCGGAGTAGCCTTGGGCAACCCTTCCACCCATAGGGACAGGCGCCTCGAGGTGGAAAAGACATCCAAACGCGCCGGCTCCACCCCTTCGGCCGCAAGCTTGTCCCGGACCCTCGAAGCCAACTGCCGGCGGGCGCCAGGGAGGGCGTTAGCGGGGATCTCCTCGCACAGGAGCTCGAAAAGAAAAACCCCGCTCATGCCGCCCCCGCCGCCAGCAACGGGAAGCCAGCCCGCTCTCTCTGCGCCAGGTAGGCCTTGGCGGTGGCCACGGCCAGCTTCCGCACCCGGGCAATGAGCGCCACCCGCTCGGTGGTGGACACCGCCCCTCGCGCCTCCAGGAGGTTGAAGAGGTGCGACATCTTCAGCGCCGCTTCGAGAGCCGGAATGACCAGGGGGTCTTCCTCCTCCAGGCAACGAAAGCCCTCCCGCTCCCAATCCTCGAAATGACGGCGAAGCATGGCCACATCGGCAACGTGAAAGGCGTACCGGGAAAGCTCCACTTCATCCCGGTGGCGCACGGCCCCGTACGGCACACCGGCCACCCATTCCACGTCGTAAATCGAGGTCTTCCGCTGCAAAAACATGGCGATGCGCTCGAGCCCGTAAGTAATTTCCGCGGAAATAGGCTTGAGATCCAAGCCACCGGCTTGCTGGAAGTAGGTAAACTGCGTGATTTCCATGCCATCCAAAAGCACCTGCCAGCCCACGCCCCAGGCTCCGAGGGTTGGCGACTCCCAGTTGTCCTCCTCGAAGCGCACGTCGTGCATGGTCGGGTCAATCCCCAGGGCTTTGAGTGATTCGAGGTAAAGCTCTTGGACCTCTTCCGGGGACGGCTTGAGGATCACCTGAAGCTGGAGGTGCTTGCCCAAGCGGAAGGGGTTTTCGCCGAACCGCGCATCGGCCGGGCGGCGGGAAGGCTGGACGTAAGCCACCCGGTAGGGCTCGGGCCCCAAAACCCGCAGGAACGTCTCCGGGTGCATGGTCCCGGCACCCACCTCCATGTCGTAAGGTTGCTGGACGAGGCATCCGCGCTCGCCCCAAAACTCGAGGAGGTTCAAAATGACGGTTTGCAGCTCCAAGGGCACCTCGCGCCGCCCGCAAAGGCCGGCATCGAACGGCGAGTTTACCACGAACACCGCGGTTCCCGAGCGCTGGGTTTGGCCCTTCGAAAGACTTCCCGAAGGCGGGTGTTTGCCCCACGGGCGGGCCGGCGCGCCAACCGCGCCTCGCGAAAGATCCGGCCATGCCGAAGGCGGCACCGGGCCTATGCCGTCTCCAGATGATCCGGGAAAAAGGAGCCGCTAGGAGAGATGGTCGGGACGCCGGGATTTGAACCCGGGACCCCTTGAACCCCATTCAAGTGCGCTACCAGGCTGCGCCACGTCCCGACCTAGGACAGCTCTTCGACTATCTCTGCCAGCTCTTGCTTGACGGCGGCAAGCGCCTGGCGCAGCTTTTGTACTTGGTCCGAGGTGGTTTTGTCAAGCTTGGCCGCCTGCGCGGCCGTCACGGCCTGGCGCTCCTCGGCTAACCTCTTTTTTGCCCCAGCAATGGTAAGTTGCTCTTCGTACAGCAGTTGTTTGATCCGGAGGACGAGCTCCACGTCCTCCCGCCGGTACACCCGCTGCCCCCCCGCCTCCTTGGCAGGCGCCAGCTCAGGAAACTCCTGCTCCCAGTAGCGAAGCATGAAGGGCTTAACCCCTGCAATTTCGCAAACCTCAGCGATTTTGAACTCCTCCTTGTCGGGGATCGAGATCGGCTCAGGGCTCATGGCTTTCCTCCTCGGGTACCAAGGTCAGCCGCAACTGCAGCGTGACCCGCCGACCGCCAACCCAAGTGGCGGGCACTGGTACCTCCACCTCCAGCTCCCTGAGCTCGCCGTGGCGTGCCACAGCCCGGGGAATGACACGCTCAATAGCCACGGTTTGGGGCGTGACCTCCTCCGGCGGTTTGGGAACCAAAGCAAACACGTCGTCACCAGCCGCGCCCGGAAGCTCGCCAAGGGCAAAGGGGTCTTCCGGAGCCTCGGCAGTGGGCATGGCCGTCAGCCCAACCGCCGGCGCGGTTTCGGCCACACCCGAGCCGGGCGCCCCGTCGGCGATCCCTGCCGCCTCGGCGAACGTGGCCACCGGCCTCAGGTCGGACGCGGCAGCACCATCCACCCGGAACGGAGTTCCCGCCTCCCAGGTGGGGGTGGCGGCGCCGAACTCTCCTACGCTTTGGGGTTCGGCGCCTGCACCCAGCGGCTCCGTGGTTACGGGGCTTGCT
>JBAMMG010000062.1:0-313 GCA_039793905.1 Thermoanaerobaculum sp.
GCAAACCTTTCCCAACAGCTACAGCGAATGTGGCGGAGAGGGGGGGGTGAGAACCCCCGCCTGGGTGGCCGGGCGGTGGGGGGACGGGGTTCGCCACCCCGCGGGCGGGCGGGGGCATTGGGGGCGCCGGCTCCCAGCCGGCAAAAAACGACAAACGTCCCGCTGGAGACCCCGGGCAACGGGTTTTACCGGGGTCTCCTGCTTACCCAAACCCAAGCCTTTGACCGTCGCTTCGCCTGCTCTTTAATCGCCCCCAACACCCAAATTCCCCACGGAAGCGTCAACCTCCGCACCCCCATCCAGGCCTTGGCCC
>JBAMMG010000062.1:323-12550 GCA_039793905.1 Thermoanaerobaculum sp.
TGGACGGATAGAAGAGGCTTGACAAGAGAGAGAGATACTTACGACCCTGGGTCGTCCGCGGAGCCCAAAAACGAAGAAGGGAGGAATGAGGAATCGTAAAAGCTGTAAAGAAGCTCTTGGGGATAACGGCAGTTCTCCTCGCGGCCTTGGCCGGGAGCGCCGGCGCCTACGTCATCGAGTCGACGGTGATTTGCGTTCCCGGACCTGGCCCAGAAGGCTGCCGCGTTTTCGTCTTTTTCGATGACGTTACCCACGAGTACGCAGGATACATTGAGATCGGCTGCTAGCTTTCAAAGCGCCGGGGGGCCCGGGACCCCCGGCGTTGGGTGGGAGGTCCTCGTGAACGGCAAGGTTTTCCTTTCCATCACTTGCCTTTTGGCCGTTTTTTCCCAAGCCCAAGTCCCGCCCCGTCCACCCTGGGCGGAAGGGATTCCGGCCTTTGCTGCCCTGGAGCCGGCCTGGAAAGACTCGGATTTAGCTCGTCTTGCCTGGCAGCGGTTCTTTGTCGCCTGCGGTGGGGAGAAAAGGCTTTTCGTTTTGGATCCGCAAACGGGCAAGCTCTTGGCCTTTGACTTTCGCGGAAACCTGAGGGACGCTTCCGTGGTTCGCAACTGGCAACCGCGGGACGGAGGTTACCCCTGGGGCGGTTTGGCGTGCACGCCCCGGGGGGATCGCCTGGTCTTTTGGAAAAAAAACGAGGTTGTAGTGTTTACGCCGGAAGCGGTGGAAAAGGAGCTTCCCTTGCCGGTAATGGCCGTGACCGATTTGGTGCTTGCCGGTGAGGCCTTGGTGACCGCGGTAGTGCCGGCTATTTTCCGAACCGATCGCGAACGGCGCGGTTTTGACCTGGACGATACGCTGTTGCGGCGTTTCGACTTGGCTGGCGCCGAAAAGGGCAGGTGGCTGGCGCCGGAACCCGTGGAGCGAAGTGACCCCTTCGCCGCCGCCGTCGCCAACGAGGTGGCCTTGGCCAGCAACGGAAAGCTGCTCTTCGTGGTCCCCCAACACCGGCACTACCGGGTTTTGGCCATGGAAGAGGAAAAGGAGCGATGGCGGTGGCAGGCGGATAAGCTCGCTCCGAAGCCATCCGAGCAAAAGCCCACCGCACCACCCGAGGAGCTGGCACCGGAAGCTGTCCCCCTCTTTCGGCCTCTGGACCTCCCGTTTACGGTGCGGGACGTTACGGTCTCTGGGGGTTTCCTTTGGGTTTTCCTTGCCCCTGCGGTAATCGAGGGCAACTTGGTGGTTGACGTTTTTCCCGTGGGCGGTCCAGCGCCGGTGGCGCGGATCAAACTCAACCACCCCCAACCCAGCCAAGGGGCACAGCTGTTTGTGGGCAGGGACGGGATTTGGGTTGTGCCCTTTCAAGACGGGTCACCTACCGGCTTCGTGCGCCCCCCGATGAGATCCTGCAAACGGCTTGCGAACAAACCAGCGCTCGTTGATTGCACCCCCTCGTTCGCTCAGACCCGCCGCCCCGCATGCCCCCGTGGATTCGCCCATGGGGGGCTTGGGGAAACGGGAGGGTCGAGGTCGTTGCCGAGAGCTCTTCGTTTAGAGGGTAGAACGACCAAAGCGTTATGACGCCAACTTCCCCAAGTGTGTCGTAAACTCCCCGGGGAGGTGCGCATGGGAGTAAAAGCTTGGCCGTGGTTGGTGCTGGTACCGCTGGCTTTGGGAGCCCAGGGGCTCCAGTTGCCCGTCACCCCGTGGGAGCTCAAGGCTCATGTGGCGTTTCTTGCCGACGATGCCCTGGAGGGGCGCGCCCCGGGGAGCCAGGGAAGCCGCATCGCCCGCCTGTACCTGGCGAGCCAGCTCGCCGCCTGGGGGTACGAGCCCGCCGGCGACAACGGCACCTTCGAGCAAAAGGTGCCCATGGTGGGAATCGAGGGTCAAACCCCCGAGCACTGGAGCTTTGCCGGCGCCAAAGGTACCCTTCTTCTTGAAAACCGCAAGGACTACGTGGTTTTTTCCGGCCTCCAGCAGGAACAGGTGGAGCTTCCCGGCTCTGAGCTGGTTTTCGTGGGGTACGGCATCGTTGCCCCCGAGTTTTCCTGGGACGATTACAAAGGCTTCGACGCCCGCGGCAAGGTACTGGTGTTTTTGAACAACGATCCGGACTGGGACGACCAGCTTTTCGCTGGCCCCACCCGGCTTTACTACGGCCGCTGGTCCTACAAGTACGAGATGGCCGCCAAGCTCGGAGCCGCCGGGGCCCTCATCATCCACACCACCCCCTCCGCTGGCTACCCCTGGGAGGTGGTGGTCAGCTCCTGGAGCGGGCCCCAGTTCGAGCTGCCGGCCGCCGATGAGCCACGGGTCCCCATCAAGGGCTGGCTTTCCTACGAAGCTGCTCGCAAAGTTTTTGCCCTCGGCGGCTACGACCTGGAGCAGCTTGTGGCCAAAGCCAAGAGCCGCGAGGCAAAGCCTCAGCCCCTTGGGGTCACCACGTCCCTGAAGCTCCGCAACCGGCTTTCCACGGTCACCGGAGGCAACGTCCTGGGCCTGCTCCGGGGCTCTGACCCCAAGCTCTCGCAAGAACTCCTCATCCTCTCCGCCCACCACGACCATCTGGGGGTGGGCCTGCCAGATGCCCGCGGCGACGCCATCTACAACGGGGCCCGGGACAACGCGGCCGGCTGCGCCCAGGTGCTGGCCATCGCCCGGGCCCTTGCCGCGCAAAACCCGCGACCCAAGCGCTCGATCCTGGTGGCGTTCGTGGATGGGGAGGAGTACGGCCTTTTGGGCTCAGCGTACCTGGCCGCCCACCCACCGGTGCCCCCGGGACGCATAGCCGCGGTGGTGAACTACGACGGCGGCAACATCTTTGGCCGCACCACCGACGTCGCCCAAATCGGACGAGGGAAAAGCACCCTGGATGCGATCCTGGAAGCCCAGGCCAGGCGCCAGGGCCGTACGGTGGTGGGCGACCCTTTCCCCGATCGCGGCTCCTTCTACCGCTCGGACCACTTCAGCTTTGCCCGCATTGGCGTGCCCGGGCTTTACTTCAAGTCCGGAACCGAGGTCATGGGAAAACCCCCAGGGTGGGGGCGGGCCGCCGCCGAAGGGTGGGAAGCTAACCATTACCACCGCCCTTCCGACGAGCTCACCCCGGAATGGGACTTCTCAGGGATGGTGGAGGACGCGACCCTTGGGTTCTGGTGCGCCTTGGCCATTGCCGAAAGCCCCGAGCTGCCCCGCTTTCTACCCGGGGACGAGTTTGCCCCCGCTCGCGAGCACGCCCTTTCGGCCTTGGCCGCGGGGAGGGAAAAGCCGTGATTCACCCCGACGAAGCCTTTCGCCTCCTGGCGGAGGCCGTCACCCCCTTGCCGCCGGTGCGGCGACCCCTGGCGGCAGCCGCCGGTACCGTGCTCGCGGAAGACGTGACAGCGACTTTGGATTTTCCTTTGGCGCCGGTGGCGGCCATGGACGGTTACGCCGTGCGGGCGGAGGAAGCTTCCGGTACTGCCCTTCCCGTGGCCTTCACGGTAGCCGCCGGAGACGTTCCGCCCCCGCTGCCTGCCGGCTGCTGCGCCCGAATCTTCACCGGGGCGGTAGTGCCCACCGGGGCCAACGCCGTGGTGGCTCAGGAAGAGGTCACGCTCCAAGGCAACCTGGTGCGCTTCCCCCAGGCCATCCCCCTGCGGGACAACATCCGGGAACGGGGGGAGGTTTTCGCCCGGGGGGAAACCCTGGCCCGGGCGGGAGAGGTGCTGCACCCGGCCCTCGTGGGGCTATTGGCCGCAGCAGGGGTTGGACGGGTGGCGGTAACCCCCAAGCCACGGGTGGCGGTGGTGGCCACAGGCTCGGAGCTTGCGGCCTCCCGGCCCCGGCGCGGCCACATCCGCGACAGCAACACCCCGATGCTTTCGAGTTTCCTCCTCCGGGAGGGGTTCCCCTTGGTGGGCCGGGGAAGGGTGCCGGACCAGCTGGAGGACCTCCTTTCGAGCCTCGGCGAGCTCCTTCCGAAAGCCAACGTCGTCATCACCACCGGCGGGGTTTCCGAGGGGGATTTGGACCTCTTGCCAGAAGCGGTGGCGCGGCTCGGCGGCGAGACGCTCTTTCACAAGGTGGCCATGCAGCCGGGAAAGCCCGTGCTCGTGGCCCGGATCGAGGAGCGCTGGTTCGTAGGCCTTCCCGGGAATCCCGTTTCCGCCCTGGTGGGGTTTCGCCTCTTGGCCTTGCCGCTCCTGCGGGCCCTTGCCGGCACTCCCCACGCCTTTGCCGAGCCCTGGACCCCTCTGCCCCTCCTCGCCCCCGTGACCAACGGCGGTGGTCGGGTGCAGTTCCGGCCGGCGCGGGAGTTCAGGAGCCAAGGGCAAACGGTGGTGGAGGTGCTCCCCTGGAAAGGCTCCCACGACCTCAAAGCCGCTGCGGCCGCTTCCTGCCTCGCCAGGCTGGAGCCCCGAACCCGCTCCAACGCCGGCGACGCCGTTCCGGTGCTGAAGCTTTTTTAGATTGCGTCGCTTTTCACTAGAAACTTGCATTTTCGTGATGAAGGCCTCATAGTGTTGGTGTCTCCGACCCGGGCCGCCTAAAGGCTTGGGCCCATGGCGGGCGGGCGGTGGGCACCGGCTTTCAGGCTGGTGGACCCCGAGGGCCGTCCTGGAAACGGGGCGACCTCCCGGCTTTGGAAAGGAGGCGCCATGAGCCACGAATCCCCACCTTCGAGAGCTCTAAAAACCCTGCGCCTTTCCCTCACGGATCGCTGCAACTTGCGGTGCCGGTATTGCATGCCAGCTTCCGGTGTGCCCTTCGTCCCTCACCACGAACTCCCTTCCCTGGAGGTCCTGGCTCAGGCCGTAGCGTTCCTCGCTCGCCACCTGGGGGTCAACCGGGTGAAGCTCACGGGCGGGGAGCCCCTGGTTCGCCAAGGTGCCGTGGAGTTGGTGGCCATGCTCGCATGCCTGCCAGGAATCCAAGAGGTTTCCATGACCACCAACGGCACGCGCCTCTCGCACCTGGCCGGCGCGCTCAAAAAGGCGGGGCTTTCCCGGGTCAACGTCTCCCTGGACACCTTGGACCCTGAGCGCTTTCGCGAGCTTACCCGCGGCGGGGAAGTGGAGGAGGTCTTGGCCGGCATCGCCGCCGCTAAGGGTGCCGGCCTCGTGCCCGTCAAGCTCAACGCCGTGCTGCGGGCCTCCAGCTACCGGGAGGACGTGCCGGCCCTGGTGGCCTACGCCGCTCGGGAAAGGGTGGAGCTGCGCTTCATCGAGCTCATGCGCACGGGAACCGAAGCGGCCTTTGCCGAAGCGGAGTTCGTGAGCGCCCGCGAGGTGCAAGCTTTCCTCGCCCAACGGGGCGAGCTGGTTTCCCTTTTGGGACCTGAAACGGCCCCTGCCCGCCGCACCCTGTACCGGTTCGCTTCCGGCGAGGTGGTTTTGGGCTGGATCACCCCCCTTTCCCACAGCTTTTGCGACGCCTGTAACCGCCTGCGCTTGGATGCCCGAGGCCGCCTGCGCCGCTGCCTCATGGACCCGGTGACCATCCCTCTGGTGGAGCTCTTGCGCCGCGGTGAAGATGCGGCCCTGGCTGCCATCCACCCTTACCTGGCGGCCAAAAAACCGCCGCACATGATGGCTTCGGCGCTGCCCATGAGCGCCGTGGGAGGCTAGCGTGCACGAGCTTACCCATCTGGATAGGCAAGGCCGCATTCGTATGGTGGACGTGGGGGAAAAGCCCCCTACCCAGCGCCGGGCCGTAGCTGCCGGGACCTTGGTTCTAGGGCCCGACATCGCCCGCGCTTTACAGGAGGGCAGGACCCCAAAGGGCAACGCTTTGGAAGCGGCGCGCCTTTCGGGTATTGCCGCCGCCAAGCGCACCTGGGAACTCATCCCCCTCTGCCACCAGATCCCCCTAGACCACGTGCAGGTGGAGTTCGAGCTTTTGGAAGATCGGGTAGAGATCCGCGCCGAAGCGAAAGCCTTTGCCAAAACCGGGGTGGAAATGGAGGCCCTCACGGCCGTGGCCATGGCAGGGCTCGCCCTTTACGACATGCTCAAGGCCTTGGGAAAGACCATGGCGCTCACCAACGTCCGGCTTCTGGAAAAAGAAGGGGGAAAGTCAGGCCGTTTTGTCAGGGAGGAAAACCATGAACGGTGAAGTGGCTTTCGTGTGCGTTTCCGAAAAGAAGGGGACCCCCAAGCATGCGGTACCCGAGGCGCAGTTGGTGGCCGGGTTCGGCGTGGCCGGGGACGCCCATGCCGGGGACTGGCACCGCCAGGTGAGCCTTTTGGACGAAAACGACATCGAGTTCATGCGGGCCAAAGGGCTGAACCTCAAACCCGGGGCTTTCGGGGAGAACCTGGTGGTGCGGGGTTTGCCCCTGGAGGAGCTGGGGATCGGTACGCAACTGGCCGCTGGCGAAGCGCTTTTGGAAATCACGCAAATTGGCAAGGAGTGCCACACCCGCTGTGCCATTTACTTCGAGACCGGAGACTGCATCATGCCCCGCGCCGGGCTTTTCGCCCGGGTTTTGCAGGGAGGAACCGTGCGCCCCGGGCAGCCGTTGCGGGTCACGCGGCTGGTGTCCCGGCAAACCCCAACGGTCGCGGTGGTGACGGTTTCCGACACCCGCAGTTGCGGGGAAGCTGCCGACACTGCCGGGCCTGCCGTGGCTCGCCTCGTGGAGGAAAAGCTCGCCGCCTTCGTGGCCGACACCCAGATCGTTCCCGACGAGGTGGCAGCCATTCAAAAGGCCCTTCGGGAGCTGGCCAGCCGTGGCTTGGACCTGATCCTCACGGTGGGGGGCACGGGGTTGGGCCCCCGAGACGTCACCCCCGAAGCCACCCGCGGGGTCATCCAGCGGGAAGTGCCGGGGCTTGCCGAGGCCATGCGCCAGGCCTCGGCGGCCAAGACCCCCCACGCCTGGCTCCAGCGGGGAACGGCCGGAACCGTGGGCACCACCCTGGTGGTGAACCTCCCCGGCTCGCCCACGGCAGCGTGCGAAAACCTCGAGGTCATCCTGCCGCTTCTCCCCCACGCCCTGCGGCTCCTCCGCGGGCAGACCGCCCACCCCGATGCGGGGCGCCTTCACCGAAAGGGTCGCCGTATGAAGGTGCTCGGGAGCTTGCTGGCCCTGGTTTTTGCCGCTCCCGTGGCCGCGGCAAAGCCCGCGGAGCTCCTGGTCTTTGCGGGCGCCGCCAGCAAACCCGTCCTCGACGAAGCGGCGGTCGCCATCCAAAAGGAGCTGGGGGTTGCCCTGGTCTTTTCCTACGGCGGCTCGGGGACCGTGCTCTCGCAGATGGAGCTGGCCAAAAAGGGGGACCTTTACATTCCGGGAAGCCACGACTGGCTGGAGCGGGCGGTGGCCCGCGGTTTGGTGGACCCTAAAACCCGGGTGGACTTCGCCTACCTCAGGCCAGCCCTTTTGGTGCGAGCGGGGAACCCCAAAAACATCCGCACCCTCGCCGACCTTGGCCGCGCCGATGTCAAGGCAGCCATAGCCGATCCCCGCACCGTGTGCGTGGGGGAGTACGGCGAAAAGCTCCTGGCCAACGCTGGTTTCTCCCAAATCCTCATGCCCAAGCTGGCCCGCGCCCACTCCTGCGAAGCCGTGGCCAACCTCTTGGCCACGGGGACGGTAGACGCGGTGCTGGGGTGGGAGGTTTTCGTGGCGTGGTTTCCGGGGGAGGTCGAGGAGGTGCCCGTCCCGCCCCAATGGATCCCAGGTCAAGCCACCATCCCCGGCGCGGTTTCGGTCTTTTCCCAACACCCCCAGGAGGCGGCCGCCGTTCTTCGGTGGCTGGCCGGACCCCGCGGGAAAGCCATTTGGCAAAAGCACGGCTACCGAACCTCGCCGTGAGCGATGATGCCTTTGCCCCGCCCTTTCGCCGCGCGGGGGCAAGCTCTGCCGTCGTTTTGGCGCTGTTCGTGGGGTTGCTCGTGGCGTCCCTGGCCCGCCTGGCGGTGACGGGCCCTGGCCGCAAACCGCTCGAAGCGATCCTGACCCCCTTGGGGTTGAGCCTGGCCGCCGCGGGCCTCGCCACGCTGCTCGCTGCCCTTTTGGGGATCCCGGCGGGCCTCTACCTGGCCCGCACCCGAACCCCCGGCGCTTTTCTCGGCCTGCTCTTGGACATCCCTCTCGTGCTTTCACCGGTGGCCATCGGGACCGCTCTTTTGCTTTTCCTGCGCGACCCCCCCGGCCTATGGCTCGAACAAGCTCTGGGCGTGACCTTCCGCTTTCCCGGGGTGGTGCTGGCCCAGTTCACGGTGGTCTTGGCCCTCGTGGTGCGCACGGCCACGGCCGCTTTTGCCCAAGCTGACCTCACCTGGGAAAAGCACGCCGCCACGTACGGGGCTACGCGCTGGTTCATCCTGACGCGGGTGACCCTTCCCGCGGCCAAACCGGGCCTTGCGGCCGGGCTCGTCTTGGCCTTCGCCCGGGCCCTGGGGGAGTTTGGAGCCACGGTGACGGTGGCCGGCACCATCCCCGGCCGCACCGAGACCTTGGCCACCGGGCTTTATCTGGCTTTGGCTGCCGGCGAGCTGCGGTTGGCGGCGCAGCTGGCGCTGGTGCTGGTGCTGGTGGCGGTGGTGGTCCTTGCCGCCATCCGTCGTTGGGAGAGGCGGTGAGCCCTCAGGTCCTTCTCCATGGGGTGGAGGTCTGGCGCGGGCACTTTCACCTGGGGCCCGTGACCCTCGCCATCCAGCCTGGGGAGTACCTCGTGGTGGTGGGCCCCTCGGGGGCCGGGAAAACCGTGCTCCTGGAAACGATTGCTGGCTGGCTTGAGCCCTCGGCGGGAACCGTGTCCCTGGGTGGCAAGCCTCTCGCCTCCGTCCCGCCGCGAACGCGGCGGTGCGCCTTCCTTTCGCAGAAACTTCCGCTTTTGCCGTCCGAAAGCTTCGAAGAAAACCTGCGTTTTGGGGTGGCGTGCCGGGGGGAACGAGCCGACCCCAAGCTGGAGGCCCATCTTTTGGAGATCCTCGCCCTCACCCACTGCCGGGGGCGGCGGGACGTTCGCACCCTTTCCCGAGGAGAGCAGCAACGCCTGGCCTTGGCCCAAGCCCTCCTTACCCGCCCGCAGCTCTTGCTCCTGGACGAGCCGACCACCGCCCTCGACCCCCACAAAAAGCCCGAGCTTTGGCACCTCTTGCGGGCCCTCCACCGGGAGTTCCGGTGCACGGTGGTCCACGTCACCCACGACCGCAACGAAGCGTTCTTTCTCGGGGAGCGCATTGCCGTGCTGTTGGCGGGGAAGCTGCACCAAGTCGCCCCGCCCCCAACGCTGTACCACCACCCGGCAGATCTTTCGGTAGCGCGCTTTTTCGCCCCGGAAAACCTGTGGCCCATCGCCGAGGCGGTTGCCGAAGGCGCGACCCTGCGCGTCACGCTGGCGTCGGTGCCGGTGGCCCTGTGGCTGCCGGCCGGCAAAGGAGGGAGCTTCGTGGGCATCCGCCCGGAGGAGGTGGCCATCATTGACCCCCAGCGCCCCCTGGGACCTCAAGTTCAAACCAACCTCTTTTCGGCAGTGGTGGAGGACCTGGTTTTCCTGGACGGGCAGTCCGAAGCCACGCTCCGCACCCACGAGGGGCTTGCGGTCACAGCGCGACTGCCCCTCTGCTCGGCCCTGGACCGGGGGCTTTCGGCCGGGCAAAGGGTCACGGTTTGCCTCAAACCTCGCTCCTTGTACTTGGTATCCGAAAAAAGCCCAGCCTAAGAGGCGAGCCAGTCGCGAAACCGCTTGTGAGCCAGGAAGTGCTCCACCCCGACGCGGAAGTCCTCCTGCTCCCTCTGAGCAGCGTTGACCTGGGCTGCCCGCGCCAGGTGCTGGTCCAGCTGCGGGTGGGAAAGCTCCAAAAGCAGCCGCTTGCACGCCGTCACCGCGGAAGGAGCGGTTTTGGCCGCGACTTCCAGCGCCAACTCCTGGGCGCGGGCCAAAGGGCTGGCCGCCACCTCGTCCACCAGCCCCAAAGCCAGGGCTTCCTCCCCCGAAAGCGGCTGGGGGTTGAGGAAAAGCTGGGCCAAGCGGGCGCTGGGGAGACGGCGGGTCAAGAACACGCTGATGAGGGCCGGCACGAAGCCCAGCCGCAGCTCGGAAAACTGCAACACTGCCTGCGGGGAGGCAACCACGAAGTCGCAGGCGCAGGCGAGCCCGGCGCCACCCCCAAAGGCCGCCCCCTCCACCGCCGCCACCGTGAGGTGGGGGAAGTGCAGGAGCGCCGCGTACAAAGCCGCAAGTCGCGTCGCTTCCCGTTGCCCGACCCCTGGCTGAGTGAGGCTGTCGGCCAGCTCCCCCAGGTGGGCGCCAGCGCAGAAGGTTCCGCCTTCCCCGGTGAGGATCAACCCCCGCACGGGCTCCGACCGCAACCGCGAGAGGTGCGAGGTGAGCACATCCACCGCTTCCCGGGAAAGGGCGTTGCGCAGGTGAGGTTGGGCCAGCTCCAGGACCACCAGGGGACCATCGCGACGGATCCGTACCGGCTCCATGGCCCCATGCTACCACCGCCCGTCATCGTGTAGGCTTGAAAGCCGTGTGGCGGGCTCGCGTGACCCTGGAGTTCCTCACCCACCTGATCCGGGACCTCGTCGGCACGTTTTTCGCCCGCTGGCGACGTTTCTTCCGGCAGGTGGTGCGGGGCGAGAGGGTCCTCACCGTAGGCGTTGATATCTTTCCCTTCTTCGAACGCATGACCGGCGTCGGGTGGTACGCCTGGAACATCCTGGCGGAGCTCCCCAACGCCGACCCGAACCTGCACCTCAACCTTTACGCCCACACCTTTGCCGCACCCGACGAACCCCCTCCCCCGCCGCTTCCCCTCTCTCCCCGAACCCGATTTCGCTTCCACCACATCCCTGCCGGGTTTTTGCTGCCCATCAAGCCCACCCTGGCCTTTCTCCGCGCCGTGGTGGAGCCGCTCTTCATGGTCCTGGACGGCAACGACCTTTACTTCGCTCCCAACTTTTTCCCCCCCCGCCGGCACCGAGCGGCCATCAGAAACCTCGTGGTCACGGTCCACGACTTGGGTTTCTTGCGGCTGCCTCACACCGTTCAGCAGGAAACCTTGGAGGCGTTGCAGCGCCGCCTTCCAGAGACCCTGGCCTCGGCCTCGGCCATCGTTGCCGTGTCCAAAGCCACCGCCCACGACCTCCAGGAGCTCTTGGGCGTCAGCGAGCACCGAGTTCACGTGATTTACGAAGGGGTGGACCCCACGTTCCTCGCGGGCGAAGGTTCCCCTCCCCCCGGCCTTCCGCCGCGGTTTGTGCTTTTCGTTTCCACCCTCGAGCCCCGCAAAAACCTCTTAGGGCTTTTCCGGGGTTTCCAGTTGGCCGTAGAGGGTGGGTATCCCGGCCACTTGGTGCTCGTGGGGCGGTGGGGGTGGCGCACCGAGGACGCCCAGGCGGAGCTTTCTCGATCCCCAGTTCGGGAACGCATCGTGCACCTGGATTACCTCCCCAGGGCTTCCCTCACCGCGGTGCTGCGGCGCGCGGAAGCCCTGCTCATGCCGTCGTGGCTGGAAGGGTTCGGGCTTCCAGTGGTGGAAGCCATGGCTTGCGGTGTGCCGGTGATTGCCTCCAACACCTCTTCCCTGCCGGAGGTGGTGGCCGACGCCGGCATCCTCGTGGATCCCGCCCGTCCCGAGCTTCTGGCCGCTGCCATCCTGGAGCTGGCGGCAAATCCGGGCCAACGCGCCGAGCTGGGCGCCAAAGGCCGGCAAAGAGCCCAGCTCTTCCGCTGGGACGAGGCGGCCCGCGCCACGGCCGGCGTTTTTTACCGGGCCGCTGGCCAGGAAAGCGGCTTTCCCGATGCGTATTGCCTTTGATGCCCGGCCCCTGGTCCCGCCCCAGACGGGGGTCGGGGTTTGGCTTTCCGGCCTTTTGAGGGAGCTTGCCGCGGCCACACCCTGGGAGCTCGAGCTGCACCTCCCGCGGAAAACCGTTATGAGCCTTGCGGAGCTCCCGCGCCCGCTTTTAACCGTTTCTCCGCCCGTTTTCCTTCCGGGGACGCTATGGCTCGCCACCGTCGCCCACCGCCAGCTCCGGGGGGCCGACGTTTTCGTGGGAACCTTAGGGATCCTTCCCCGTCGCTTGGAGCTTCCGGCGATCCTCGCCCTCCACGACCTCACCCCCCGCACCCGTCCCCACCACCACCGCCTCGCCAACCGCTTTTGCTTCAACGCCTACGTGGAGGAATCCTTGATCCGAGCCGACGTGGTGGTGTGCTCGAGCCGCGCCACCGAAAGTCGCCTGGCGGCGCTATTCCCGCACCTCCCGGGCTCGGCCCGGG
>JBAMMG010000062.1:12560-19292 GCA_039793905.1 Thermoanaerobaculum sp.
TCGCTGCCGATGCCTTCTTCGCCCCGGGCAACGAGGACATCCAAAAAGTTCGCACGCGCTTTGCCGCCGGGCGCCCCTTCATCCTCCAGCTCGGGACCCTGGAACCTCGCAAAGGCGTTGCAACCCTTATCCAGGCCCACGACCGGCTCCTCGCCCAAAACCCCCAAGCGCCGGACTTGGTCTTGGCGGGGGGGCGAGGGTGGGGGGGGCGGTTCGTGGAAAAAGCCCTGGCCCAGCACCGGCAACCGGCCCGGGTCCACCTTCCCGGATACGTGAGCCGGGAGGAAGCGCGGGCCCTTTTGCGCAGCGCTGAGGTGGTGGTCTTGGCTTCCGAGGAGGAGGGGTTTGGCCTCCCCCTGGCGGAAGCCCTCTGCTGCGGCGCGGCCTGCGTGACCACCGACGAGGAGGCGCTGGTGGAGGTGGCGGCCGGGGCGGCACTGCACGTTCCCCGCCGCCACCCCCAGGCCCTGGCCGAAGCGTTGGCCGCCGCCCTCCAACCGGAAACCCAGGCCGCCCTGCGGGCCCAAGCCTTGACCCGAGCCAGCCAGCTGCGCTGGGACCGGGTTTGGCCGCAGTGGGTGGCCCTCCTCCAGGAGGTGGTCTCCCGCCGGGGCTAGAATGCAGCCGCATGGTGACCGTGGCCCTGGACGCCCGCAAGTTGCCGGACTTCGGCATCGGAAGCTATGTCGCGGCCCTCCTGCGCCACCTTCCGGAGATGGCCCCGGCATGGACGTGGGGGGTCCTCGTGACGGCCGAAGGGAGGGACCTCCTGCCACCTTTCGGCGGCAACGTGCGCGTGGTCACGGCGGAAGCCAAAGGGTACTCGCTCCGGGAACAACTGCTCATTCCCCTCAAGCTCCTCGCCCTGCGGCCCCGCCTCGTCCACATCCCCCATTACGTCATCCCCTGGGCGTACCCAGGGAAAATGGTGGTCACCGTCCACGACATCATCCACGTGCTGTTCCCCCAGTTCCTCCCCAAACCCGCCGGCTACGCGTACGCCACTTTCATGATTCGCGCCGCCGTGGCCCGGGCCCGCCGCCTCATCGCTGTTTCCGAAACCACGGCCCGGGACCTCACGTCCCTCTTCGGTGCCGATCCGGGACGCATTGCGGTCATCCCCAACGGCGTTGAGGCCGAAATTTTCGCCCCCGCCGATGGCCAAGATGCCGCGGTTCGGGAAAAGCTCGGGCTTTCGCGCCCCTACTTTCTGTTCGTGGGCAACCGCAAACCCCACAAGAACGCGGAAGCCGTGCTCAAGGCCTTCCAGATCCTCGCCCACCACATGGGGGACCAGGTACCCGACCTCGCTTTGGCGGGAGGGTTTGCGGCCGACGGCCCTCTCGCCTCCCGGGTCAACGCCATGGGGCTTGGGGCCAGGGTCCGTTTTTTGGGGTACCTCCCCCGCCCGCAATTGCGAGCGGTGTACCGAGGGGCCTTGGCCTTTCTCTGCCCCTCCCTTTACGAGGGGTTTGGGTTACCGGTGCTGGAGGCGGCGGCCTGCGGGGTACCCATCGTGGCCTCGGACATTCCGGCCGTCCGGGAGGTGCTGGGGGACGCGGTGATGAAGATCAACCCCAGGGACGTGGTGGAGCAAGCTCAAGCCATGCGCCGGCTCTTGGAAGAGCCGGAAACCCGGAAGAGACTTGCCGAGGGGGCGAAAACCAAGGCCCGCAGCTACAGCTGGGAACGCACGGCCCAGGAAACGCTGGGGGTGTACCGCCTCCTTCTGGGGGACACGCCATGAAAGTGGCGTTGGTTCACGACTGGCTCACGGGGATGCGGGGCGGGGAAAAGGTCCTCGCCGAAATCGCCAGCTTTTTCCCCGACGCGCCCATCTTGACCCTGCTGTACCGCAAGGGAAGCATTGGCGGGGAGCTTTCCCGCCACCCCATCCTCACCAGCCGCCTCCAGCCCTTGACCTTTGGCGGCCGTTTCTACCGCCCCCTCTTGCCCCTCATGCCCAGGGTTATCGAGGAGCTGGACCTTTCCGGCTACGACGTGGTGATCTCCTCCAGCCACTGCGTGGCCAAAGGCGTCATCCCAGCACCGGGGGCCGTTCACATCTGCTACTGCCACACCCCCATGCGCTACGCCTGGGATCAGAGGGACGCGTACCTGGCCCGGGTCCCGTGGGTCCTGCGGGGGTGGCTCCGCCGGCGCCTCGCCCACCTGCGCTTGTGGGACGTGGTTTCCGCCGCTCGCGTGGACCACTTCGTGGCCAACTCGCAGCTGGTGGCCCGCCGCATCCGCCACTACTTTCGGCGCGAAGCGGAGGTCATCCCGCCGCCGGTGGACACCGAGTTCTTCACCCCCGGGGACCACAAGGGCGCACACATGCTTATGGTGGCCGCGCTGGTTCCGTATAAGCGGGTGGAGGTGGGCATCGCCGTGGCCAAGGCGCTGGGGGTGGAGCTGCGAATCGTTGGCGAAGGGCACCTCCGGCGGCGTTTGGCCCGGGCCTCCCCTCCCCACGTGCGGTTTTTGGGGCGGGTGAGCGACGAGCGCTTGCGGGACGAGTACCGGCAGGCGGCGCTGCTCTTGGTCCCCAACGTGGAAGACTTCGGGATGGCGACGGTAGAAGCCCTCGCCTGCGGTACACCGGTGGTGGGGCTTGCTGGCTCAGGCACCGCCGACATTGTGGTCCACGGCGAGCACGGCCTTCTCGTGGACGACCCGAGCGTGGAGGCCTTGGCTTCGGCGTGCCGGGAGGCGCTCGCCCGCAGCTTTTCGCCGGCGGCGTGCCGCCAGCGGGCGGAAAGCTTCTCGCGGGCCCGCTTCCGCCGCCGCTTCCGCTACCTCCTGGAACGGGTGGGTGTGGTGAAATGATCGTCCAGAAGCTTCGCATCCAGCGAACTCTGGTGCTGGGCCTGGACCTCGCCCTCACCTACGCCGCCCTCATCCTCGCCTACCACCTGCGCTTCACCTGGGAAATCTGGCCGGTCACCAAAGGGGTCCCCCCCTTCGAGCCCTACCTCGCCCTCATCCCCATCGTCACCCTCATTTGGCCCGTGGTCTTTTACTTCCGCGGCTTGCTTTCGGGGCGCCCCCGCCGCTCCCGCATGGACGAGGTGCTGGCGGTTTCCACCGCCGTGGTTTTGGCCATGGTCGTGCTCAACGCCGGGCTCGCCTTTTACCGCGAGTTTACGTACTCGCGCCTCGCCCTCGCCCTTTTTGCCGGCCTCGACGTGGCTCTGGTAGCCCTGGGGCGCTTGCTTTTTTGGTGGCTCATGGGCCGGGTGTGGGCCGCTCCCCGCCGCCGCCAGCGGGCCTTGGTGGTGGGAACCGGTGAGCTGGCCAAAGCCGTTGCCGAGAAGCTGGCCCAACACCGGGAGCTGGGGCTCGATGTGGTGGGGTTCCTGGACGAAAACGGGGGTGCTCGCGGCCGCGTGGGGGAATGGCCGGTCCTGGGCGGGCTTTCGGAGCTCGCCGCCATCGTGAAGGAGCATGGGGTGGAGCTTTTGTACGTGGCTCTTCCCCTCCGCAGCCAACACAAGGTCGTCAAAATCCTGCGCCTGGCCGAGCCCTTGCTGTTGGACGTGCGCGTGGTCCCCGATCTCCTGCAGTACTACGCCCTGCGCGCTGGGGTGGAGGATTTGGATGGCATCCCCGTCATCAACCTCACGGCCATCCCCCTCGCGGGCTGGAACACCTTCATCAAGCGCCTGGTGGACGTGAGCTTCTCACTTTTGGGACTCCTGCTCCTGGCTCCGTTTCTTGCCGTCATGGCGTTGGCCATTTACCTCCAGGATCGCGGTCCGGTCTTTTACCGTCAGCTCCGCATGGGCCTCGACGGGCGGCCTTTTTGGATCCTCAAGTTCCGCACCATGGTGGTGGACGCGGAAAAGCTCACCGGTCCCCGCTTCGCCCACCCCAACGACCCTCGCGTCACCAAGGTAGGGGCTTTTCTCCGCCGTTACTCCTTGGACGAGCTGCCACAGCTTTGGAACGTCCTCAAAGGGGACATGTCCCTGGTGGGACCCCGCCCCGAGCGGCCCGAGTTCGTAGCGCGCTTCCGCACCCGTTACCCGGAGTACATGGCCCGCCACCGGGTCAAAGCTGGAATTACCGGCTGGGCGCAGGTGCACGACCTGCGCGGCCAGTCGTCCCTGCGCAAGCGCATCGCTTACGACCTCTACTACATTGACAACTGGTCTCTGGCTTTGGACTTCAAGATCCTTTTCTTGACGCTTTTGCGCTTCTGGCGCCACCGCCACGCGTACTGAAGGCCACCCCAACCTGAGCGAGCTCCGAAAGCCCTCCGGCCCCGGGGCCGCTCACCGAGGTTGCCCTTTGGGCGGCCATCCCCCCACCCCTCACCGCCAGCCAACGGCACGCTAAAAGTACCAGCTCACCTTGGCAAAGACCTGCTGCTGCTGGAGCCGCTCCCAAGCCACCGGCGGCAACTCAGCGCTTTTGTCTAAGGCCAGGTTGGCCCCCAGGTACACGGCCGAAAACACGTTCACGCGATAGGTCAGCAAGGCGTTGATTGAGCGACTCTTGACCCGCAACCCAAAATCCCGGAACGAAAGGGTGTCGTCCACGAGAAAGAGCTTGGCGTTGAGGCGGTCGCTGAAGATGTAGGCCAGCGATGCTTGCCACGACTCCTGGGTGCGGGTGTTTCCGGCAAAGGCGTAGGCGAAGCGCGAAGCGGATGCCGAAAAGGCTCCCCATTCCGACTGCATTGAGGCTGCCCAGCTCTCCGACGGTCCCACCCTGGGCTCGCGCCCGTAAAGGATCTCGCGCCCCCGAGTTACGGAGCCGCTGGGCTGGAACCACGGGTACTGACCCCAGGACGCGGAGCAGCTCACATCCCAAAGCCCGGAAAAGCGGGTTTGGAGGAACACCTCCGTCGAGCGGCTGCCGTTACAGCTGGCGAAAATCTGGCGGGGAAGGGTCACGCTGGCGAACAGGCCCGCCCCTTGACTGACGAGCTCGTGCCTGGTCGTGCGCTCCCCCCACCCCCAGGCGCCGAGGGCGGCGTCCCGCAACAGCCCGAGTTTTTCTTGCGGCTTGTAGGTAAAGCGCTGCTCCACCCTTGCGAACTCCCGGTCCAAACGCGGAACAAACCCGGCGTCGGCGCGGAAATCGGGGGAAATGCGGTACGCCGTAACGCTTGTTTGCCAAAACTGGCTCCAGCGCATGCGGGCCTCGATTCGCGCGGCCGTGCCGTTTTCGTCACCCTCACCCCCCGCGGTGTGGGAGCCCGCCACCTGCCACCGGAGGTTGAGCTTTTCGCCGCTCGCCACGCCGTCCAAGGAAAAAACCCGGTTCCATGACCCGGCAAACTCCCGGGCGGTTACGGTCGCCCCCAGGAACGACCCTGCCTCGTCGAGGGCCCAGGTCCCCCGCAGGATCCCCCAAAAAGCCGTGTGGCGGTCGGTGGTCATGCCAAACCGCTCCCCCGGAACGCTTTGCTCCTGGGCTACCAAGGCAAAAATACCCAGCTTTTCCTGCCGATGGGAAAGGCGAAGCCCCCATTCGGGCTGGACGATCTTCCGCGAATAGAAGAGCTGAATGGGTGTGGCGTAGCTTTCGGAGCCTTCGAGGAAAAACGGCCTCTTTTCGGCAATGAAAACCGGATAGCGGTTGTTGATCTTTTGATAGGTGTCGTCGGCCTCCACCTGCGAAAAGTCTGGCCTAAACGTTCCTTTGACCAGGGTCTGAGGTTGGGGTGACCACTCGGCTGTCAGACCCAGCTCGCCCGAAGCGCGGGTTTCGGAATCACCGTCGGTTTCCCGTAGGTGAGAGCCAACCCAGGTGGGGACGAGATGGAGCACACGCGCCGCCCGCGCACCCGAGGTATCGAGAAGCAGGTACGCCATGCCGTCGCGAGGGTCCTGGGAGTCGCGGTTTTGCGGGAGCATGGCCACCACCTCGGTGTCGTTGCGGACGATAAAGCGCGTGAGCATGAACAGCCAACGGCTTTCCTTCGCGGGGGAGAAGCGAAGGCTGGAAAAAGGGACCGCGATTTCGGCTTGCCACCCCTCGGGGGTCACCCGGGCGGCGTGGTCGAAAAGGAAGTCGTAGCTCGAATCGAAGGAGGCCACGTCGTACGTTCCGTCAACCACATCACCGGCAGCGGAAACTGCGATGAAAAGCCCTTGTTTTGCTTCGCCCTGGGGATCGAGGAGGATTTCCACGCGGTCCGCCTGGGTGGGTTCGTCGCGCCGCGCCCGCGGGCGGCGAATGGTGCTGGGGTCAGGGTCGAAGGCCACCACCCCAAGGACCAGCTCGCGGTCCGTACTGAAGACGAAAAGCTCGGTTCTCCGGCTGGGAGGCGTGTTGTTGCGGGGCTCCACCTCCACAAACCCTTCCCAACGGAAGGCTTTCGTGTACTGAGGCTCGTCCAGCACCCCGTCCACCTTCACCTCCCCTCCGAGCCGGGGGATCCGCCATACCGGCGGCTCCACCGCCTGGGCCGCGGACACCAGCAACGCGACCGGAACCCACGCAACGCTCTTCCTCATGAAAGCCACCTCCCCTCCAACCTTGGCCGTATCGTCGTAACGAGCTCTTCCCCCTTCGGGTTCTCGCCTGGCAAGGTTCCCTCACCCAACCGCGCCCGCTACCGCTTCCCGGGCTAGGGTTGGCCCGCCCTCCATGGCCACCACCCCATCCATTTCCCGCAAGATGCCGTGCCGGTGCGTGACCCACAGGATCGCCGGCCGCCACGGGAGCTGCCGCAGACGCCGGAGGAGCTCGGCTTCGGTGGCCGGATCCAGGCCGGCG
>JBAMMG010000062.1:19302-28090 GCA_039793905.1 Thermoanaerobaculum sp.
GCGCAAGCCAAGGCGAGGCGCTGGCGCTCGCCGCCGGAGAGGGAGCTTCCCCCTTCGGCCACCGCCGCGGCAACGGGGATGGTCGCCGTCCCTTGGTCCAAAACCGCGTACCACAAAGCGTCCTCCGGCAAAAGCCCAGGACCATCGGGTGAAAAAAACCGCAAGTTGTCGCCGACGGTCCCAGCCCAAAGCTCAGGGTCCTGGCTCACGAGGGCCAGCTGGCGCCGCAGCTCCCCGAGGCGCACGCACCCGTGGGGCTGGCCGTGGACCAAAATACGCCCGGAAACCACCGGCTTGATGCCCACGATGGCCTGGAGCACCGAGCTCTTCCCCACCCCCGTGGGTCCCACCAGAGCCACCCACTGGCCTGGGGCCAGGCGCAGCGACACCGGTCCCACGGTTTTTCCTTCCCCCACCGCCACCACCACCTCCTCCAGCTCCAGAGTTCCAGCACCGGCAAGCCTCGCCGCTCCAAAAAGCGCCGCTTCCCGCGGCAAGTCGGCGATCTCCACAAGACGCCTCCCGGCCGCCAAGGCCCCGGCCACATCGAAGCTCATCCCCACCAGGTTGTGGACCGGCCCGTAAAGGTATCCCAAAGCCGCGTGAAAAGCCAAAAAGGAGCCCACGGTAAAGCTTCCGCCCATGATCGCCCATGCCCCGTACCAGAGCACGAAAAGGGGAAGCACCGCCGCCGCCAGCTGACTGGCCGTGGACGCCCGAGCCGAAAGGAAACCGTATTCTTTCTGCATCTCCAAAGCGCCGGAAAGCTCGTGCGCGAAGGTGCGCGCGGCTTTTTCCTCGGCGCCGTGCACCTTCACTGTGGGCGCTAAAGACAGCATTTCCACCAGCTTGCCGCGAAAGCGCGCCCACGCCTCCTGGAGGCGGGCGGTTGCGTGGTACAGGCGCCTGCTGTAGCGCTGGCTGAGCCACGCAAAACCAGGCATCGAAACGAGGCTCACCGTGGCCAGGAACGGGTTCAGGTAAAAAAGCAGCGCCACCCCAACCACCAGCGTGACCACCTGCAACCCGATGTTCAAGGCGCTGTCCAGGAACAGGTCCCCCAGGCGATCCACGTCGGCATCGAGCCGTGCCTCCCAGTACCCCTTGCGCTCCCTGTGCAGAGCAGCCACAGGGGCGTCCAAAAGACACGTGAAGAGCTCCTGTCGCAAGGTTTTCTCCACCCGCAGGCGGTTGACGATCACCAGGCGGGAAAAGAGGTAAGACGCACCGTGATAGGCGGCCACCACCGCCACCAGACTCAGCGCCAGCACGTGCAGCCGGGCAAAGTCCCGGGAGGGAATGACCACATCCAGGAGGTAGCGGGTCACGAGGGGTGCGGGCAGCTGCAGCGCAGCGGTGAAAAGCAAAAGCAAAGCCGCGGCCGCCGCCAAGCGCCACTGCCGCCGCTGGTGGCGCCACAAAAGGGCGAAGACCCGGCGCACCTCAGCGTTCACGGCGTGCGTCCTGCCCCTGGTTTTGCCACCACCAGCGGTAATACGCCTCGAGGCGGCGCTGCAAGCTGTAGCGCCACTGGGAACAATCCTTGTGGGGGAACGCGCCTTGTTGCGCTTTGATACGCAAATCCACACACCCGCCGGCACATAGCGGCAGGAACTGGCATTCCAGACACTCCGGGTCCTCCTCGAAAGAGGCCAGCAGGTACTTGAGGTACAAGGGGTGAGGCTTGACCTCGTCGAAAACCGTTCCCACGACCATCTTCGGATCCCCCACGTGGTTCCAGCAGCGGTACAGCTCGCCTTCAGGCCCAATCACGAAGCTATTGGCCGAGGTGGCGGTGCAACCGCCCGCCAGCTCCGGGTAAGGCGGTGCGGCCAGCCCCTTTTCCACCAGCGCGTTGCTGAGCCTTTCGGAAAGAGCGAAAAAATCCTCGGGCTTGAGCATTTCCTCCAGGCCGCAGCCGCAGGAAGGGGTGTACTTGCGAACGTAGCCAAAGTGAACCCCGATCCGCTCGCGCGCAAACCACGGCTGCTGGAAAAGCCACTCCACAAACTCCAAAGCCTTCTCGGCGTTGTGGCGATCCACGTTGATGCGCAGCGAGATAGGAAGGAGCTCCACGGCCTGGGCGAGGTTTTCCACGATGCGGCGGAACGAGCCCCCGCCCGAGCGGAAGGGCCGGCGCTGGTCGTGAACCTCCGGGGGGCCGTCCAGCGTTACCTGGGCGTGGGTGACGCCCACCGCCAGGAGCTGCTGCGCCACCTCCCGTGACAGCAGGGTCCCGTTGGTGATGACGCTCGCTTCATACGTTGCCTGCCGCGCCCCGCAAACAGCCCGGAGCTTTTCCGTCAAGCCCAAGATGACCGAAAGGGCTAAAAGCGGCTCGCCTCCGTACCATGTCACGGCAAGGGCACCACCCCGGGGAGGCAGCAGACGAGCCGCAAATTCCGCAAGCGCCTCTTGGGTCGTGTCGCTCATGACCCCCCGGAAGCACGATTCGAAGCAGTAGCGGCACGCCAGGTTACAGGAAAGGGTAGGGGCCACGGTCAGCGCCAGAGCTCCGGCCTCGTACTGTTGGGCCCGCATGCGCACGCGCACCACGTCCCGCTCGTCCACCTCGTCGCCAACGATGAACCCCCCGCGGATGAGCTCGCCCTGCACCTGAGGTTCGAGGTCGGCAAGCTTTTCTTCCGAAAACCCCGCGAGAAGGTCGGCACACCTGCGATCCACGACCGCAAAGCCGTTGGTGAGGGCGTTGTAAGCCAAGATGCAATCGTTGTCCAAATGAATGAAAAAATTGTATCGCGAAACCTTCATGGAGTTCTCCTGTAACGTTTCCAAACTCTCGGGCGGGTTGTTAAGCCAAGCCAGCGCGAGAACCAAGACTCCAAAATACCCGCACAGCTCGCCGCAACGTCGTTTCCTAGCAACGCCGCAACAACCGGCGGAGCGAAAAGGTGACGAGCCTATGCTCGTGGGTGTTCCAAGCGCACCCAGGCAAAACGCCCCGTCCGCGGTCACGCTGCCCTATTCCGCCTTCGGCGTGGGCGTGACCGGCGGTGTGGGTTTCGGTGGTGGCGCCACCTCCCCGCAGATGAACGTGGCCTTACGGCACTGGCAAACCTTCCGGCAGGTTGGTTTTTCGCGCGAAAAAAGAGCAACAATCGGAACGCAAATCCAATTCATAGCGTCACCCTTTCTTCGTGTGTCCCTTCCCCTTCTCCGTAGGTTTCGGAGTAGGCGTCGGGGTCACGGGGAGCGTAAGGCTCTCCTTGTTACACTGGCAGTGGTGCACGCAAAACTTCCGGTTGCCGAAGGCGTTCGGCAACGGATCCACGATAAAGGTGATTGTCTCGTCCATTTCCTTGGACCTCCACTTCCAGTATAACGGAACGGCGGCACTCCGGGTTCTCGCGCCCAGGGTTTCCCGCGGGCCGCCACTGGCAAACCCTTGGTACGAGGCACGCCAGCCGCCCATCTGTAGCTCCCTTGGCCGCGATGCCATAAATGAGCTCCTCAACGGCAGCGGACCTTGGGGGGCCGTAAGGCCCCCCAAAAGCTCCGCCAGCCGCTAGCGCCTCTCAAAAGCCCAAGCTGGCGAGCGCCCGCTGAACTTCTTGCACTGAAAGCTTCCGCCGCTTCCGTTGCAGGTGCAGTCCCCCCCGCAACCCCCAATGATCCTAGCAGGAAACAGCGACGTTGTGGGGTCTTGAATCCACGAAACCTTGGGCCCAACTGTGGCTTTCATCATCGTGACCTCCCTTTAGCTCCTCGGCAAGGCGTTGGCCCGCGTGTACTCCTCGCAGGTGAAGGTCCCCTTGTTGCACGTACAGCGAACGATGCAAGTTCGCGACTGCACGTTAGGAAGGGCCGCCTGCACCGGATCGGAGACCCAAACGATTGGCCCCTTGTGTTGCACCAAACGTTGCGCCATTTCGTCCCTCCTTTCTCTTTCCCCGCTCCGCGGCGCGGGGTTGGCTTTGGAGGTAGCAAGGCGCGTGCCAACGAGGTTGGCGATATGCAATACGTTGAAAAGAAAAGACATGCTTCGGTTCTGAACTTGTATCGCCGTTGCCAGCCGTACGAATTCCGTACGGCTAACGTGTCGAGGAAAGGTCAAAGAGCTATCGGGTCAGAACGATACACGGCGTACGAAATCCGTACGCCCCGTGCGGAATCCGTACGCCTTGTACGGAATCCGTACGCCCGGGGAGGTGCCAGGGGGCGAGGTTCCCGTGGTATACTCTTTGCGGAGGGTTTCCATGGTTTCCCAGTTCCTCGGGGAAAGCCCGCAAGCCCGTCGGGTTCGCGAAGAAGCCTTTCTTGCCGCGGAAAACGACCTCCCGGTGCTGCTTTTGGGCGAAACTGGTACCGGCAAGACGTTCCTCGCCGAGCTCATCCACCGCCAAAGCCACAGAAAAGACGGGCCCTTCGTGCCCGTTGATGTGGGCGGACTGCCGCCCAACCTGGTCCATACGGAGCTTTTTGGCTGCACCCAGGGGGCGTTTACCGATGCCAAACCGCGCCAGGGCCTGGTGCGCACGGCCCATGGCGGCACGCTTTTCCTGGATGAGGTCGTCAGCGCCCCAGGCGAGGTTCAAGCCGCGCTTCTCCAGCTTCTCGATAAAAAAACCGTTCGTCCCGTAGGCTGCGAGCGCTGGTACGAGGTGGATTGCCGTACGATTGCCGCCTCCCGCCAAGACCTCAAGGCTCGGGTACGGGAGGGATTGTTCCGGGAGGACCTTTACTTCCGCCTCGCAGGCCATACCATTACCCTCCCACCCCTTCGGGAACGGGGCGAGGATGTCCTTCTGCTGGCCAACCACTGGCTTCGCTCGCAGACGGGCGGCAGGGTAAGGCTTTCCGCCGAGGCATGCGAGCTCATGGAGGCTCACTCCTGGCCTGGCAACGTGCGCGAGCTGGTCCATCGCCTTTCCATGGCCGTCGGGAAAGCCCAAAGGGAAGGGGGCCTCATCACGGCTTCCCACTTGGGCCTGCCCGCCACCGGCACCTGGGTGCCGCAAGGAAAAACACCGGACACTTCCCGCCTGACCACCGATCTGGCAAAAAAAGTGGTGGAAGGCTATCTTTCCCTAGCCCAGGCGGTGGAAGCCCTGGAGACGGAAGCCATTCGCTTGGCCATGGTGCAGGCCGGCACCATCCGCCAAGCGGCACGGATGCTGGGGATGTCGCCGTCGAGCTTGCAATCAAAGTTGGAAAAAATCCCAGAGCTTAAAAACGCGGTCGCGGTCGCAAAAAGCTCCGTGAACGCGGCGGTTAGCCTCTAGCCTTTTTGCCAAGTTCTCCCCGGCGCAGGCGACGGTACAGGTCCAAAGACTCTCGAAGGATCGCCAGGGCATCCTCGGGACCCATGAACTCCTCCACCACCACTTCCTTGTTTTCCAGCGCCTTATAATCCTGGAAAAAGCGCTTGATTTCCCGCAAGGTATGGGCGGGAAGCTGGCCGTGATGAGTGTAATCGGCAAAGGCCGGGTCGTCCACGGCCACAGCGAGGATCTTGTCATCGAGCCCCTTTTCGTCGCGCATGCGCATAGCGCCGATGGCGCGCGCCTGCACCACCGTGAGCGGATGCACAGGTTCCTGCATGAGGACCAAGGCGTCGAGGGGATCACCATCGTCGCAAAACGTTCTGGGAATGAACCCATAGTTAGCGGGGTAATACACCGCGCTATAGAGTACGCGATCGAGGCGCAAAAACCCTGATTCTTTATCGAGTTCGTACTTGTTTTTGCTGCCCATAGGAACTTCGATCACGACAGGAAACGCGCTCTCGATGATGTGGTCATCCACGTAAATGTCATGCCAAGGGTGCATTGGAACCTCCGTGCTCGGCGGTGCAGGAAGGACACGGGCACATGCGGCGCAGGTCCTCGAGGTGGTAAATCCCGAAATCGTGACCGTCCCCCCAAACCACCTGTAGGCCGTAGTTGCCGACCCGCCGCACCGCCACCGGAACGAAGGCCTCGGGCGGCAGGCGCCGCAAGGTGGGCAGGGTTTTCTTGCCAAAAAGGTGCGTTTCCCCCTTGCAGGATGCGCAGGTGCAAGCCTTACGCAAAAGCTCGCCGGGGAAATACGACTCATGCCCGTCTTCCCAGAGCAGCACCACTTCGCTCCCGACCACCAGGGCATCCCGCAAGCGTGCGTCTTTCTCCACGGGCCCATGATAATGTCTCTTCCCGGGAGGTCCACCGGTGGAGGTGGTCATCGTCGCCAACGCCCCGTTTCGCTTTTGGCCCCAAGCCTACCGCTGGGCCCGGGAAGCTGAGTTGCTCCTGGCCGCTGATGGGGGCGCCAACCACCTGGCTCAGGTGGGCTTGAAGCCCCACTTCGTAGTGGGGGATCTCGACTCTATCCGCCCCGAGGTGCGGGCCTGGATCGGGGAGGACCGCATCGTCCCCAGGCCGGACCAGGACCACACGGACCTTGCCAAGACCCTGGAGTTTGCCCTGGAGATGGGCGCCACATCCGCCCGTATCCTGGCCGCCACCGGGGGCCGTTTGGACCACGCCCTGGAAAACCTGGGGATCCTCGGCCGTTTTGCCCCGCGGCTTGCCTGCGAAATTCGGGAGCCGCACCAGCGCATCGTGCCCGTTTTCCGTGAAGCTACTTTTCCCGTGGAGCCGGGAGCCACGGTTTCCCTCATGCCCCTGGAGCCTTGCCCCAGGGTGTGGACCGACGGGCTTTACTGGCCTCTCGCCGGGGAGCCCCTTTCCCTTCTGACCCGAACGAGCCTGTCCAACCGCGCCGTGGCGGCCCAGGTTTCGGTCCGGGTCGAGGGCGGGGTACTTTTGGTGTTCCTTCCCTGCTAGGATTGCCCCGTGCAGTTCAAAATGGCCGGCTCCCCCCGATGGCTTCAAGCCTTTTACCGGGCGTACTTCGCCTTTTGGATCCCGGCCCTTGCGTGGGCCGCGACGTGGTGGCCCTTGGAGCTCATGTACTGGATGGCCCGGTGGTTGGTCATCGCGCCTTTCGTTTTCGCGCGACCCAAGTACATGCGAGCTGTGCGCGGCAACCTGAGCCAAATCCTGGGCCTGCCCCCGAACCACTCGCAAGTCCGGCGCACGGCGTGGCACATGATGTGGGAGCACGCCTACCACTGGATCGATTTCTTCCGCTACGCTCAGCTCCCGCCGGAAAGAGTGGCCGAACACATCGCGGCTTTGGAAGGGTGGGAACACTTCGTGGCCGCTCGACAAAGCGGCCGAGGAACCCTTCTCCTCACCGCCCATATGGGCAACCCCGAGGTAGGAGCTATCGCTCTGGGCAAGCACGTCGAGCGCGTTCACGTCCTTTACTGGCGGGACCGTTTCGAAAAGGCCGAGGAGTTCCGCAGCCGTCTGCGGCGCATGGGCAACGTGGTGGGGATCCCGGTGGATGCCTCCCCCTTATCCGTCGTCCCCGCGTTGCGGATTCTGCGTTCGGGCGGCATCCTGGCGTGCCACGGCGACCGGGACTTCAACGACCAGGGGTGGCCCGTGCCGTTTTTTGGGCGGACGGCCAAGTTCCCGCCCGGACCTTTTTTTCTCGCCGCCCGCGGCCGCGCCACAATCCTGCCCACGTTTTTCCTCGTGGACCCCGATCGCCGGTTCCGCGTGATTTACGAGCAACCCATGGAGCTTCCGGAGGATAGCTCAGAAGCCGCCCTCCGCCCTTACCTGGAATCGTGGGTTGCCCTCTTGGAGTCCTACGTACGTCGCTTCCCCGAGCAGTGGTACTGCTTTTACCCGTTTTGGGGGAAGCCCACCGCAAAGGCGGACGAACCCAACGTGTAGGTGGGTGTCTCGCCGAGTGTGGCGGGCCTTGCCCTCGAGGGACTGCAGTGATGCCCCGTAAAAGCAAAAGGGCAGCATCCGCCGTGCCCGCCGCCCGGGACAACGTTGCTGGCTCGCGTAGAGATAGAGGAGGCTACTGGCATCCAAGCACGAGCGATGTCAGCGCCTTGCTTTACCTCAGGTATTGCAAAAGCCCGAAAAGGGCCACCAGCTGGCCGAGCCAAAAGAGAAACATCCACTTGATGATCTCGGTCTTGAACCCGGCCATTTCCGTCCGGAGCTTGGAAACCTCTTCGGTAATGCGCTGATTCAAGCGGGATTCCACTTCGGTAATGCGTTCGTTGAGCCGCGATTCCACCTCGATGATCCGCTCGTTGAGCCGCGATTCCACCTCGATGATGCGGCTATCGATCCTGGCCTCGGTTTCCGCCAAACGCCGGGCAAAGCGCTCCTCCGCCAACACCAAGGCCCCCTCGCTGGACTCCTTCTCCACCAGGCTCAAAAGCGAGCCCAACGCCGCCGCTGCCTCATCCCCTAGGGAGCGCCGCAACGGCTCGGGAATGGTCACCACCGGCATGGCCGCCTCCCAAGCCATGAAACCTCCCGAACCACCCGAACCTCACTTTCTGCTCATGAATTCCCATCGTGCCCTTCCTGGTTGACCATTCCCGCGTTTCTGCTCTCCCTTGCCAAGGTCAGAGGCAAAAACGTGTTCCCCTTCCCAGTCCCGCCAAGGTGCCGACGGGAACGCCGGCGCTCCAAGGCGCAGAACCCGTTCCCCTGCAGGAAGCAGCCGGTAGCAAGAAACCGGGGGCGGGAAACATCAGCGCGCGTCCGGCTTTGCCGGCGCGCGCGTCGGGCGAGCGAAGCGCCGCTTGGCCGCGCTGAGCGTGGGGGTGCGGGGGGCAGAGCGCGCGGGTGGGTGGTCGGGCAGCGCGCCAGCCCCCCGCGTGGGATAGCGGGCCGAGCGCACGGACGGGCGGGCGGAGCGTGCGCGGGCCCCCCGCGTCGGAGAGAGAGGTGCCGTGGGGGGGTTCTGG
>JBAMMG010000063.1:0-27705 GCA_039793905.1 Thermoanaerobaculum sp.
CGGCGGGCGGCGGCGGCGCGGGTACGCGAGGGAAGCCGCAGCGCTTTCACCATGGGGGCGGCCGGCCGCCTCCCGGGACGAACCCGCACGCCGAGGAGGGGGATCAGGAGCAAGTTTTCCTTTTCATCGAAGACCGGCTCCATGATGAGTTTGCCGGGGACGACGAGGCGGTGCTCCTCCAAAAGCGGGCGAATGGAAAGCGAGGCCACGCGCTTGCGGCGGGTGAGCCTCATGGCTCCGGTTTCCCGGGCGTCAGCTTTTCGCAATCCGATGATTCGGCGTTCTGGGTCGAAAAACATCAAAACGTGAGTGGCGTCCGCGAACCCAAAGGCTTCCATGGCATCGGCGGAAAGACCCAGCAACCCTTTCTCGGTCAATGTAGCCTGGATTTTTTTGCTGTCACTCTCGGGAATGTATTGGACAAATGGCATGGTTCTCTCCTTTCGCTCTTACAATAAGGCACGATTCGGATTTTGGCAAGCAGTCTCGCTTGCAGGCGGACGTCTTTCCACCTCATGGCCGCAGTTGGAGGTGAAGCTCAGCAAGCTGATCCTCATCCACGGTATTTGGGGCGTCGGTGAGCAGGCAGTTGCCGGCGGTGGTTTTGGGAAAGGCAATAACGTCGCGAATGGAGTCACGCCCAGCCATGAGCATCACCAAGCGATCCAAACCGAGAGCAATACCGCCGTGGGGTGGTGCTCCGTAACGGAAGGCTTCGAGGAGAAAGCCAAACTTTTGCCGCGCCTGTTCCGGCGTGATCCCGAGGCACGCGAAGACCCGTTCCTGCAATTTTGGGTCGTGAATGCGAATGGAACCCCCGCCCAGTTCAACACCGTTGAGAACCACGTCGTACGCGCGGGCGCGCACCTTTTCCGGGGCAGTTTCCAAGAGGTGCACGTCTTCAGGTTTTGGCGCGGTAAAGGGGTGGTGGCAGGCGTAAAAACGCTGGGTTTCTTCGTCCCACTCCAAAAGGGGAAAGTCCGTTACCCAGCAAAACGCGTAGCTTTTCTCGGGAATGAGGGAGCATTTGCGGGCACACCACAGGCGCAGTTGACCCAAAGCCGGCAACAGGGTCTTTTCCTTTCCTCCCGCTACCACCAAGAGGTCGTCGCTGCCGCACCCGGCTTTTTCGAGAAAGGCGAGCACGCCGTCGTCGCCCAGGGCCTTTTTGATGGGACTGGCCACGCCCTCGGCGGTTTTTTTCATCCACACCACGCCGGCAAGCCCTTGGGCCTTCGCTTGCTCGCCGAGCTCGTCCAAATCCTTTCGGGAAAAAGCAGCCCCGCCCGGAACCACGAAACCCTTGACTCGCCCTCTTTCTGCTGCCTCTCGCAACGGTGCAAAACCGCAGGAAACGGCGACTTCCGCCAGGTCCTGAAGGCGGCAATCGAAGCGCAAATCCGGACGATCGGAGCCGTAAAGCTCCATGGCATCGCCGTAGAAAATGCGGGGGAAGCGAGCCGGTGGTGTGATGCCGACCAGGGGAAAGATCCTCCCGAAGAGCCCCTCGATGAGGGTAAAAATGTCCTCTTCGGTGACGAAGGAAGCTTCCACGTCTACCTGCGTAAATTCCGGCTGGCGGTCAGCCCGCAAGTCCTCGTCCCGGAAGCAACGGGCAATTTGCACGTACCTTCCCAGACCGGCAACCTGCAGCAGCTGCTTGAAAAGCTGGGGCGACTGGGGCAAAGCATAAAACTTCCCGGGAGAAAGGCGGGAGGGCACCAGGAAATCCCTAGCACCTTCGGGGGTGGAGCGGGTGAGAATCGGCGTTTCCACCTCGATGAACCCCATTTCGTGGAAATAGCGGCGAATTTCGAACGTAACCCGGTGGCGCAGGAGGATGTTGGCCATCATTTCCGGCCGGCGCAAGTCCAAGTAGCGGAAACGCAAGCGCAGCTCCTCGCTAGCCTTGACTCGGTCCTCCACGACAAAAGGTGGGGTTTCGGCGCGGTTGAGGATTTCCAATTCCCTGGCCATCACTTCCACGAGACCCGTGGGAATTTCCGTGTTGGGGTTTTCCCGAACGACCACCGTACCCCTGACGCGAACCACGTCCTCAGGGGAGAGGGTTTCGGCGACCTCTTTGAGATCGTCCCTGAAAACCACCTGGGCAATGCCTTGGCGATCGCGCAGGTCCACGAACACAACGCCCCCCAAATCCCGGCGCCGCCGCACCCACCCGCAAAGCTCGATTTCCTGCCCAACGTGCGTCTCCCGCAAACTCCCACAAAACGGCCTTTCCCATGCAGCGCCCATCGTCCGCTCCCTCCCCTCGGCGGGACCCGTAGTTTACCAGCCCGAGCGTCCCCATCGCCCGAGCTTTCCGGCAAAGGGGAGAGAAAAAACGGACGAGGAGGGGAGGGAGCTACCGCCCTCGGCGGCGGGAGGCGGGTTGGCGGGCGGTCTTGCGCTCGGGCTTGGGGCGGCGTGGTTTTGGCTGGGCTTCGGTAGTCTCTGGTTTTGCCCTGCGGCCGGCTTGGCCCCGAGGGGGCCTTTCGACGCGGGCAGGTGAGGGGGCACGGGTGCCAGGGGGAAGGGGCGGCAGCACCAGCTCGAAATCCACCCCCATGGTTTCTTCGTCCACGCCCAAAACCCGCACCTTGACTGGATCGCCCAGGCGGAAGACCCTCCCCGTGCGCTCGCCCACCAGCCGGTGCCCCTCTTCTTCGTAGCGGTAGCGATCGTCCGCAAGGGTGGAGATGTGGACCAGCCCTTCCACGAAAATCTCGGAAAGCTGCACGAAAAGGCCAAAGGCCAAAACCCCGGTAACATGCCCGGAGAACTCCTGCCCCACCTTGTCTTTCATGAACTCCGCCTGCTTCCAGCGCACCACCTCCCGCTCCGCTTCTTCGGCTCGCCGCTCGCTCAAGGAGGAGCTTTCGGCAATCTCCCAAAGCTCGGCTTCGACGAGCTCCCGCTCGGTGGGGGAAAGGCGCTTGCCGGCAAGGAGGTCGGCGAGAAAGCGGTGGACGACCAGGTCCGGGTAGCGGCGGATAGGGGAGGTGAAGTGGAGGTAGAAGTCGGTGGCCAGGGCGTAGTGGCCGCGGCATTCGGGGCGGTACTCGGCGCGGGCCAAGGAGCGCAGGATAAGAGTTTGCAAGAAGCGCTCTTCGGGCCTGCCCTCGATGGCCGCCAGGACGCGCTGGAGCTCGGAGGCGGGGAGTTCCTCCAGATCACCCTTGAGGGGAACGCCGAACTCTTCGAGAACGGCTTGAAGCTCCGCCAGCTTGCCCGGGGAGGGGCGGCTGTGCACCCGGAAAATCCCCGGCTGGCGGCCAAAGACCAGCATGCGGGCCACCGCCTCGTTGGCGGCAATCATGAGCTCCTCGATGAGGCGGTGGGCGCGGTTGCGGGGCGCTTCGCGGACGCCGGTCATGAACCCCTGGGGGTCCAAAAGGATTTCCGGCTCCGGCAAATCGAAGTCAATGGATCCCCGGCGCTGGCGCTGGGCTCGCAGGCGGAGCGCCGCCAGATCCAAGAGTTTCAGGGAAGCCGCCACCTCGGGAGGAACGTCGGCAGGGAACGAGCCTCCCTCGAGCCACGAAAAAACCTCCGTGTAGGTGCAGCGCCGCCGGGAGCGAAACACCGAGCGGAAGGCGCGGTAATCGGCCAGCCGCCCTTCGGGGGTGACGAGAAAGCGCACCGTAAAGGCCAGCCGGTCTTCCCCGGGAACCAGGGAGCAAAGGTGGTTGGAAAGCTTCTCGGGCAACATGGGGACACAGCGGCCGGGGAGGTAGACGCTCGTGCCCCGTTCGCGAGCCGTCAGGTCCAATGGGGAGTAGGGCTTCACGTAGGTGGAAACGTCGGCGATGTGAACGAAAACCTCGATGGTTTCCCCAGGACCTGGAAAAGCCACCACGGCGTCGTCGAAGTCCTTGGCGGTTTCGCCGTCAATGGTGACCGCCGGCTGGTGGCGGAGGTCCTGACGGCCGGCAACATCCTCCGGGCGAACGGCGTTGGGGAGGTTTTCCGCTTCTTCGAGGGCTTCGGGCGGGAACTCCACGGGGATGCCGAGCTCGGCCAGGACGACCTCCTCGTCCACCCCCGGCTCCCCAGCTTGCCCCAAAACCCTCACGATGCGCCCGCCAAGTGGCCCGCTCTCGCCGTACTCGGTGACCGCCACCTCCACGAACTCCCCTTCCCGTACCGCAGTTTGTGGGGGGTCCACCAGCACCTTCATGGAAAGTTTGCGGGCGTAGGGGTCCACCCAAGGCTTTACGGGGTCGGAAAAGAAGCGCCCAACGATGGTTTTCCGCGCCCGCCGCAGGACCCGCAACACCTCTCCGAAGCGATCCGGCACCAGCCGCCCGCGCACCCTTTTGGAGCGGCGCTTGACGAGGACCACATCCCCGTCGAGGGCGTTTTTGAGGGACTCCGGTGGCACGACGACCTCGTCCTGCCCTTTGATCGGCCGCACGACCCCAAACCCTTTGGCGGTGGTGCGGATCACGCCGGCGACGAGACCTACCTGCTCAGGGGCAACCCAGCGGCCGTTCCCTAGGTCCACGGCCACGGCGCGTTCGGAAGCGAGCTCTAAGACCTCGCCCAGGGTGCCAGGGGGGAGCTCCAACAGCTCGGCGAGGCGGCGGGGGCTTGCCCCCTGGGGTCCGAAATCATTCAAAAGCGAGGCGAGCCTTCGCAACGCCAGGGCCACCTCGGGGGAAACCACCGGCTTCTTGACAGGTTCGGCGCTGGAACGTACCATTTTTCTTGCGCGTGCGAAAGTGGCGGAACTGGTAGACGCGCAAGATTCAGGATCTTGTGGCTGCACAGCCGTGGGGGTTCGAGTCCCCCCTTTCGCACCACCCCTCTTCCTCATTCCCCTTGCTCACCCCGGACGTAGGCGAGGGCCTTGTCCCGCTCCCAAAAGATGGGAAAGATGCGGTCGAGCTGCGTGAGCTTGAGAAGGGCTTCGAGGCGCTGGTGAGGACGCAGAAGGGCAATTCGGCGGCCCGCTTGCGTGAACTTTTGGAGGTAGCCCACCATCTCGCCGATACCGGTAGAGTCCACGTAATCAATGCGGGCCACGTCCAAGAGGAGACCTCCAGAGGTTTCCTGGAGGACACGCTCCATTTCCCGCGAAAGCTGTTTCGCCGACTCTCCCAACTTGACGTTCCCCGCTACTTCCAGGACCGTGACGTTGCCTTCGGCGTACCTTTTGAGTTCCATAGGTTTCTCCCTGGGTCAAGACCCGACGGTAATTCGTGCCTGTGCTACTAGTGCCCCGCCCCGCACAGCGCGGCAAGAAAATCGGCGCAACGTCCCGAACCCCGCTTCTGGCTGGCATGAAACCTCGAGCCGATCCCCGGCGCGAACTTCTCCACCCAGGAACGCGTCGTCAATGGCCACGAGCCGCAAGCGGTCGCGGGTCGGGGGTGGGTGGAGGAGGAGGATGGCTTGAGCCATGGCTTCCGTGATCAAGGTGAGGGGCACGGGCTCGGGAAAGCTCTCCCCGGCCCCAGCCGTGGGCAGGATCACCACGGCATGCCCGTCGCTATCGGCGAAGCGAAACGGGGGTTGGTGGGGGAGAATCTCAGGCGGCTTCCTGGACACCTTTGCTCCGCAGGAACTCCACCAGGGCGTTCACCGAGGCGAAGGCCTTGGTCCCCACTTCCTCATCTTGAATGCGCACCCCGAACTCCTTTTCGATGCCAATGACGAGCTCGAGGGCGTCAATGGAATCCAGCCCCAACCCATCGCCGAAAAGGGGTGCGGCGTCGTCAATGTCCTCGGGTGAGATCCCTTCCAGCTGCAACCGGTTGATGATGAGCTCCTTGACCCTGCGGTGAAGTGAGGTTTCCGCCATTGCGCCGCAAACCCTCCTTGCAGCACAAGTATAGCCGACCGAAGCCGAAGGTCACTCCCTCCACCCCTGGCTCCCCTTGGCCGTGGGTACGGCTGGTGCTATAAAGGCGCTATGTCGGACCGTAAGTACCGCCACCGGGGGTATCAGGACAGCGAGTGGGAGGAGAGGGAGCGACAACGGGAGCGCGTCCAGCGCGCCCGGGAGGACGAGAAGCTGGCGCCGCGGGGGCGTGGTCTGGGGGCCCCCACGGTTTCTGTGTTCCGCTGCCGGATTTGCGGGGAAAAGCAGCCGTTTACCGGGGCTATTCCTCTGGAAGCCACCTGCTTCAAGTGCACGACCCCCCTTCACTCATGCGCCCACTGCTCGTTTTTCGACACCTCGGCGCCCAACGAGTGCCTCAAACCGGTCCCTACCCGCATCGCCAACAAGAACGCGGCCAACGCCTGCCAGCTCTTTTCCCCCCGCCTGGTGCAGGAGTTTGCCAGCGAGGAGCCTTCCCTCAAGGATCCCCGCGCGGCCTTTGAAGCCCTTTTCCGCAAGCGCTGACCCCTAATCCAGCTGCTGCCGCAACACCGCCGGAATGTGGAAGTCGTCGGGCCGGATTTGCACCCCAAAGTTGGCTTGGTCGCTGGTGGTGGGAAGGAAAGGGCTTGCGGGGGATACCACCGTCTTCGCGGAGGTTGCCTCCTTTGACTTGCTACCCGCGGCCTGCTCGCCGTTGCTCCCGAATCCGCTGGCAATGATGGTGACCTGAATCTGTCCGCGGAAGTCCTCGCGCTCCACGAAGCCGAAAAAGTACCTGCAGTTTTCCGCACATTGCTGGCGCACCCAGCGGCCCGCTTCGTGGACCTCCGCGAGGGTGGTGTCGGGCCCGCCGATGATGTTCACGAGCACGCGTTGGGCTCCCTGAAGGGCGACCCCGTCCAAAAGTGGGGAGGCCACGGCGTTTTGCGCGGCTTCCAAGGCTCGGTGCTCGCCCGCCGAGACGCCAATGCCCATGAGGGCCATGCCGCCCCCCTCCAGGACGGTTTTCACGTCGGCAAAGTCGCGGTTGATGATCCCGGGCTCGTTGATGATTTCCGAGATACCCTGAACGCCATGGTGCAAGGCCTGGTCGGCAAGGAGGAACGCTTCCTTGATGCCCATCCCCGGGGGGGCCATTTCCTCCAGGCGAGAGTTGGGCACCACGATGAGGGTATCCACGCTCCCTTTAAGCTCCGCGATCCCTTGTTGGGCGATGTGCATGCGGGGCTCGGCCTCGAAGGAAAAGGGCGTTGTGACCACAGCCACCGTGAGGGCGCCCACCTCCTTGGCCAACTTGCCGACAATCGGGGCTGCGCCGGTTCCGGTGCCGCCACCCAGGCCCGCGGCCACGAACACCATGTCGGCTCCGGTAAGCACGTCGAGAAGCTCGTCGGTCTTGGCCAGGGCGGCGTCTTTGGCAGCTTTGGGGTCACCACCGGCACCGAGGGCTCGCCCCCGGGAGTTGGGGGTGAAGAGCTGGATTTTCGTAGGTGCGAGGCACCGGTTCAGGGACTGGGCGTCGGTGTTGACGGCAATGAACTCCACGCCGCGAACCCCCGCCTCGATCATGCGGTTGATGGCGTTGCAGCCACCGCCCCCGACGCCGACCACCTTGAGCACCGCCGGAGCCAGAACTTCGTCCGGCAAGATGGCGGGTGATTCCTCGTGAGCATCGTCAAACGTGATCATGGGTGCCCTCCTTTCGCGAAACCTTCCCGCGGCCAAGAAGCCGCTGCCAAAAGCTTTTCTTTGGTTTTTGCCATGCCGCCGAGGCAGGACCCAGGCGCCCCTGCACGGTTTGGCTGGCGAAGTGCAGAAGGCCCACAGCGCAAGCCGCCGAGCGCACCGGGAACGGCGGCTGGGTGAGGCAGTCGGTGGCGTCCTGCCACGCCAGGGGGTTGCCCAAACGGGCAGGGCAGCCGAAGATCCTGGCCGCCACCGTCTCCACGCCGTCCAGGTGGGACCCGCCTCCACACAGGACCACCGAGATGAGGCGAACCTCTCGGGTGAGCTGGCGGGTGTAATGGAGCCCCACCATCTGCAGGCACTCGCTGACCCGGGCGAGGGCCACGGTGGAGGCCTGCCGGCGGGAAACCTTTTGGGTGCCGCCGGAAAGGGTGGGGAACACCACCACCTCGTCCTCGTCCACCGTGTCCAGCAGGAGCGTAATCTTGTGGCGCTTGGCTTCTTCGGCGGCGGCAAAGGTGGTGTGGATTTGATCCACGAGGTCGTCGGTGATTTTTTGGGAGCCCAACGGGATGGAGCCCGCGGCCACCACGTGGGAGTGCTGCCAGAGGGCAAAGTTTGTGGTGCCGTAACCCAAATCCACCACCAGCGCTCCCAAAGCTTTTTCCTCGGGCGTCAGGACTCCTAGGGAGGCTGCCACCGGCGCAAAGAGGAACCCCTCCACGGCAACACCGGCGTCGTTGATGGCCTTTTCGAGGGTGCGCAGGGGCCCCTCTTTGCAGGAAAGCACCAAAGCGTTCATGGAAAGGCGGGTGCCGACCATCCCTTCAGGGTTTTGCAGGTGCTCCTGGTCGTCGAGGGCGAAGTCGTGGGGGAGCACGTTCAAAACCGTGTGCCCTTGGGGGAGGTTTTGCCAGCGGGCGGCATCCCAGAGGCGTTGGAGGTCGCGGCTGGTCACGGGCTGAGGGCGAGAGGCAATGGGAAGGGAGGTCACGGTGTGCCGTCCCACCACGAAGCTTCCGGCCACGCTAACCCAGGCGTGCTCCATGGGCATCCGCGCCGCGGTTTCCGCTTCCTGGACCGCCTCCTTGATGTGCTCCACGACGCTCGCAAAGCCTACCACTTGCCCGGCCTGCATCCCTTCGCCCATGGGCGAAACCCCGGCGCCGCGGACGGTGACCTCGCCGTGGGGGGTTGCCTCGGCCATGAGGGCCAGAACCCGGGAGTTCCCCACGTCGAGAGCCGAAAGGATGGCCGTGGCGCCCGCCATCAGTCCCCCACCGTCCTCACGAAAACCTTGCCCGGAACCCGCACGTCCAGGCGCGCCACCACGCCCAGGGTTTGCTCGTCCCACAAAGCCAAAACCTTTCGGGCGGCGGCCACCCCTTCGGGGTGCTGGGGGTCCAGGAGAACTGTTACCCGATCCTGGGCGAAAGACACGGCTACCTCCCGGGATCCCAGACGCTCACAGGCCACCACCGGCTGTCCCCAAGCCTTTTCGAGGTCTTTTACCAAACCAAGGATTTCCGCCCGCTCCTCAGGGTGGGCGGCAAAGCCCGAGAGGGCCAACAGCTCCGCGTTGCTCCCCGCTGGCCCCAACAGGCGCCCCGTGATGTCCACCAGTTGCGGGGGGGTGACGTCGGTGAGGACCGCCACTGGTGTTCGCTCCCGGAGTTGGCAGCGGACGGTCCCGTCGAGACCAACGGTTACTCGGGCGTCTTCCACCCACGGGAGCGCCAGCAGCCGGTCCCGGAGAACGGAAGCCGAGGCCAGCATGGGGGGCTTGCCCAAGGCTTCCTCGAGGACCTGGCGGGCGGCTTTCCCATCGAAAAACCGAACCCCGACAACCTCGACCTTTCGCACCTGCCAGGCGTGGCCCAAGACCCCTGCGCCCAAAGGCGCCAAGAGCACGACCAGGGCCCTGGCCCACGTTCGAAGTGAGCGGGTTGCTCGCCGGGTCATGGGACACCCCCGTGCACCAAGACGTCGGCTAAGGTCACCACGTTTCCAGCTCCGAGGGTGAGGAGCACGTCTCCGGGCTCGAGGACCTGGGGCAAAAAGACCTGGGCTTCCTCCAGGGAGCCCAAAAGCTCCACCCGCCGGTGGCCGGCGCGGCGGGCGGCTTCCACCACCAGCGCGGCGCTCACCCCGGGGATTGGCTTTTCCCGGGCTGGGTAAATGGGCAAGACGAAAGCCAGGTCCGCCTCCAGGAGCGCCTCCCCAAACTCGCGGGCAAAGGCTTGGGTGCGAGAGAACAGGTGGGGTTGAAAAACCGCCACCAAGCGCCTTCCCGGGAAACGCTGGCGGGCGGCTTGGAGGGTGGCCGTGACTTCGGTGGGGTGATGGGCGTAGTCGTCCACCACCGTGACGCCATCCACCTCCCCTATGATTTCAAAGCGGCGGGCCACGCCGGAAAACGTGGCTACGGCTGCTGCCACGGAAGCAAAGTCCAGTCCCATTTCCAAAGCCACGGCGGTGGCGGCCAAAGCGTTGGTCAGACCGTGGCGGCCAAAAAGCGGTACCGAAAGCTCACCCAGCTCGTTTCCCCCCAAGGCCACCCGCGCCTTGGCTCCCTGGGGGGTAAGTTCCCAAACCCGGGCCGAAAGGTCGGCTTGGGACGCCAAGCCGTAAGTGACGATCCGGCGGCGGATTCCGGCCAAAAGCCTTCGCACCCCAGGGTCGTCCAGGCACGCGACCACCGCTCCGTAAAAAGGCACGGAGTTGGCAAACTCGAGGAACGCTTCCTCCATGCGGGCGGTGGTGCCGTAGGTGTCCAAATGCTCGGCTTCCACGGTGGTGACGACGGCAATGACCGGGTGCAAGGCCAAAAACGAGCGGTCGAACTCGTCGGCCTCGCACACGAGGTACTCGCTGCGGCCCAAGCGGGCGTGGGCCCCCAGGAAGTGCACCCGCCCCCCCACCACCACCGTGGGGTCCAAACCGGCCTGGGTGAGGATGAAACCAGTAAGGGATGTGGTGGTGGTCTTGCCGTGGGTGCCGGCCACCGCTACCGTCCACTTGAGACGGGAAACCTCGCCAAGCATTTCGGCCCGCCGGATCACCGGGATCCCCCGCTCCTGGGCGTGACGGACTTCCGGGTTGTCGGGCGGCACCGCTGAGGAAACCACCACCACGTCCACGCCAGCCAGGTGCTGGGGGTCGTGCCCCACGTGGCACGGGACCCCGAGCTGGGTGAGCCGGGCGGTGGTGTCGCTTGCGGCCAGGTCGCACCCGGAAACCGTAAGCCCTTCCTTTTGCAATATTTCCGCTAAGCCGCACATGCCGGCGCCGCCGATCCCCACGAAGTGCAGGTGGCGAACCCTGCCGAAGTTCATGCCGCCACCTCCTGGGGTTCCCGAGCGGCGCGGAGCAGCACGCGCACCACCGCGTTGGTGGCGTCCTGGCGGGCCAAGGCCCTGGCTTTGGGTCCAGCGGCGGCCAGCGTGCCGGGGTCGGCCAAAAGCCTTTCCAGCAGGTGGGCGAGGGCCTCGGGACTCGCCTCCCGTTCTTCGAGGATCCAGCCGCCGCCGGTGGCGGCCAAAGCCCGGGCGTTGGCCAACTGGTGGCCGTGGGCAGCCTGGGCGAAGGGGATGAGTACGGCGGCGCGGCCGGCGGCGGAAAGCTCGGAAACCGTGAGGGCTCCGGCCCGTGCCACCACCAGCGGCACCTGGGAAAGGGCTTCCCACGGCTCGGCCAAAAACCCCACGACCTCGGCATCAACCTCCAGTTGCCGGTAGCGCCCGCGCACCTCCTCCACCCAGCGCTCCCCGGCCTGATGGACCACCCGGGGCCGTTGCTCCCTGGGTATGCGGGCCAAGGCTTCGGGGACGAGGCGGTTGAGGATCCGCGCCCCTTGGCTTCCCCCCAAGACCAAAAGCGCCCGGGTGGAAGGTGCCGGCGGCACGCCAAAAAACTCCCGCCGAACCGGGTTTCCGGTCCAAAAGGCTGGCAGAGATGGGAACGCCGCCAAGGCCTCACGGAAACCGCAGGCGATGGCCACGGCCCAGGGGGCCAGGAGGCGGTGGGTAAGGCCGGGCCACGCGTTTTGCTCCTGAATGACCAGGGGTGTGGCCGTAAAACCGGCCGCCGCGGCACCCGGAAACGCCGCATAGCCGCCAACCGAAAACACAACGTGGGGCCGTACCTGGGCCAAAACGCGTAGGGCAGCGGCCAGGGCCGGAAGGATGCGGAGGAAACTGCCGATCTTGGCGCCCAAGCTTACCCCCACGGCTCCCGAGACTGCCAGCAAACGGTGGGGGATGGCCAAGCTGGGGAGCCTTGCGGCCTCCAAACCGCGGGTGGCGCCCAGCCAAAAGACCTCCACCCCCAGCTCGCGAAGCCTTTCGGCCACGGCGAAACCCGGGTAAAAGTGGCCCCCCGTGCCGCCCCCCGCCACCAGCACCCTCATGAGCCCTCCTTGCCCACGTTGAGCACGAGCCCCAAGGCGGCCAGGTTAGCCACCACGTCCGATCCCCCAGCGGACACCAGCGGCAGAGGTAACCCCTTGGCAGGAATGAGGTTGCAGCATACGGCAATGTTCATGAGCACCTGCAGGCCCAGCTCGAACCCCAGCCCGCAGGCCAAAAGCGCTGCCGCCCGGGTGGACGCCCTGGTGGCAGCGGCGAAGCAGCGGGCGACGATGAGACCCAGGAGGGACAAGAGGAAAAGGGCGCCCAGAAAACCCAGTTCCTCGCCCGCGATGGCGAAGATGAAGTCCGTATGGGGTTGGGGCAGGAAGAAGAGCTTTTGTACGCTTCCCCCCGGGCCGCGCCCAAAAAGCCCGCCGCTGCCGAGGGCAATGAGCGCTTGCTGCACCTGGTACGTGGTGCCGGAAAAGAAACCGACCACGCGGCTGACGCGGTAGGGCTCGGCCAGGATCCCGGCAACGGCCACCACTGCGACCGCTATGGCCACTCCCGTGAGAACCAAAGGGCGGGTGTCGGCCACCACCAGCAAGGCAAAGGCGGTCCCAGCGAGGAGCAGCGACGTCCCAAGGTCAGGCTCGAAGTACACGAGGGCCGCCGTGGTCAAGGTGAAAAAGCCCGCGGCGAGCAAAAATCGGTTTTGCTCCCGTCCCCCCTTGGGCATGTCGGCGAGAACGACGGCCAGGGCCAGGGGGAGGGTGACCTTGGCCAAGGCCGAGGGTTGGAACGAGCCCGCCGGCAGGCGCAACCAGCGGTGGGTTTGCGCCACCTCGGGCTGAAGGTAGGGGATCACGAGAAGCACCCACGTCGCGGCGAGGAGGCAGAAGCTTACCGGGCGGGAAAGGACGCGCTCCAGGGGCGCGAGGGCGGCGGCCAGCATGAACCCGGTACCGACGAGCCACGCCATGAGCTGGCGGTTGGCGAACTCCCAGCTGGGGAGACCGTAGTAGTCGCGGGCGAGAGGGGCGGAAGCGGAATACACGAGGGCAATCCCCACCGGGGCCGCCACGAGGGTGGCCAAAAGCAAAATCCGGTCGAGCTGCTTCCGCTTAGGCATCGCCTTCCTCCGAAAGCTTGTGAACGAGGTGGGCGAACTCGTGGCCGCGGTGGGCGTAGTCGCGGAATTGATCGAACGACGCGCACGCAGGGGACAGCAGCACCACGTCCCCGGGAAGGGCGCAGAGGTGGGCGCGCCGAACCGCCACCTCCAGGGTGCCGCAAAGCTCCACCGGCACGACCCCGGAAAGGGCTTGGGCAATTTCCTCGGCGGCCTGGCCAATGAGGTAAGCCCGCACCACCTGTTCCTTCACGGCCGGAACCAGTTCTCGGAAGTCCTGGCCTTTCCCCAGCCCGCCCAGGATGAGGTGAACCCGTCTCGGGGGGTAGCCGGACAGCCCAGCCACAACCGCGCCGACGTTGGTGCCTTTGGAGTCGTCCACGTAGCGGACACCGGCGATTTCCGCCACCAGCTCGTGGCGATGGGGGAGAGCCCGGGCGCTGCGCAACCCCGCCACAATGGCTTCGCGGGAAACCCCCAAAACACGGCAGGCCAGGGAGGCCGCCAGGGCGTTGGCCACGTTGTGGTCGCCGGGAAGCGGAAGCGCTTGGCGGGCCATGAGCACGCGGCCTCCCACCAAGAGGTGCGTGCCGTCGTAGGTCGCTTCCGCGTCGGGCTTGCTCAAGGAAAAGCCGTGGCGCCGGGCGCGGACAGGGCAAGACGCCACCGCCGGATCGTCCTCGTTGACCACCGCGTGGTCGTCTTCCCTCTGGAAGGCGAAGATTTTGGCCTTGGCTTCAAGGTACGCCTCGAGTGTCCCGTGGCGGTCGAGGTGGTCGGGGGAAAAGTTGAGGAACACCGCCACTTGCGGGCGCAGGGTGGTGGTGAGTTCGAGCTGGAAGGAGGACAGCTCCCAAACCATGACGTCCCAGCCCCCCCGCAACACCAGTCCGGAAGCGGCCGGACCCAGGTTGGCCCCTACCGCCACCTTGAGCCCGGCGGTCTTGAGCACCTGGCCCAAAAGCTCGGTGACCGTACTCTTGCCGTTGGAGCCTGTGACCCCAATGATGGGGGTCTGGCCAGCAAAGCGAAAGGCCAGCTCCACCTCGGGAATCACCTCGAGGCCGCGAGACCGGGCTTCTTGAATCAAAGGCGCCGTCGGGGGAACTCCAGGGGACACCACCACCACGTCCACGCCGGCGAGCACCTCCGGCCCCACCTCGCCAAAAAACGTCTCCACCCCGGCAGGGAGCTCCGCCAAACGATAGGCAAGTTCTTCCCGGAACGCGCGGTCAGCGACCCGCACCTTCACGCCGTGGAATGCCAAGAGCCGGCAGGCGTCAACGCCGGACACCCCCAGTCCCACGACCAAAGCCCGACTCCAGCGCTCGTTCGTCATCGCAGTTTCAAGGTGGCCAGGCCGGCCAAAGCGCACATGGCCGCCACGATCCAAAAGCGCACCACCACTTGCGTTTCGGCCCAACCCGAAAGCTCGAAGTGGTGGTGCAGAGGGGACATGCGGAAGATCCGTTTACCCCGCAACTGGAAGCTCCCGACCTGAAGGATGACGGAAAGGGCCTCAGCCACGAACAGGCCGCCGACGATGGCGAGAGCCAGCTCCTGCTTGGCAATCACCGCGGCGATGCCAATGGCGGCACCCAGGCTCAAGGAGCCCACGTCGCCCATGAACACCTGAGCGGGGTGGCAGTTAAACCACAAAAACGCCAGGCCGGCACCCACGAGCGCCGAGCAAAAGACCGCCACCTCTCCAGATCCCGCCACCGCCGGCACTTGCAGGTACTGGGCAATCTTGGTGTGGCCGGCCACGTAGGTGAAGATGGCGAAGGTGCCGGAAGCCATGAGGCTGGCGCCGATGGCCAGCCCGTCCAAGCCGTCGGTCAGGTTTACGGCGTTGGAGGATGCCACCAGCACCAGGGTCACGAACGGGATGTAGGCCCAGCCCAAGTCCAGCTGCACGTTCTTGAAAAACGGCACGTAGAGCACCCCGGCGTGGGCCGCGTTGCCCGCCACCAGGCGCACGAAGGTCGCGGCCACCACCCCCGCCACGAGCTGCAACCCCATTTTCTCCCCGGCTCGAAGCCCCAAGTTCTTGCCGCGGCGCACCTTGAGCCAGTCGTCGAGAAAGCCAATGGCTCCGAAGGCCAGAGTCGTGCCGAAGGCCACCCAAACCCAGGGTTCGGTGATGTCGGCGAACAGCAGCGCTGAAACCGAGCACGCGGCCAGGATCAAGAGGCCCCCCATGGTGGGGGTGCCGCTTTTGGCGCGGTGGCTGGCCGGTCCTTCCTCGCGGATCGCTTGGCGGATGGCCAGCTTGCGGAGCATGGCGATGAGGCGCGAGCCCAAAAAGAGGCCCACCACCAGCGCCGTTACCACCGCCAAGGCGGAACGGAACGTAATGTAGCGGAAAACGTTCAAAGGGCTCCAAAACTCCCGCAGGTACCAGGCCAGGTGATAGAGCATCAGCGCCTCCCCAAAAGGACGTCCACCAGGCGGTCCAGACCGATCCCCCGGGAACCTTTCACCAGCACCACGTCCCCTTCCCGCAAATCGTCTCCGAGGGCCGAGACGGCTTCCTCCCAGGTGGGTACCCACACCCCTTGGGAGCCGTAGGCGGCGGCCGCAAGGCGGGCGTTTTCGCCGCCAACGGTCACGAGTTTCTGGCAGGTGGCCCTCGCCCTTTCCCCGATTTCCTGGTGAAAGCGCGGACTCGCCTCTCCCAGCTCCAGCATTTCCCCCAGCACCGCCAGGTGGCGACCGGGTGTTTGCCCCAAAAGCTCGAGCATCGCGGCGACGGCAACCGGTGAGGCGTTGTAGCTGTCGTCCACGAGCATCGCTCCCGAGGGCAAGCGGTGGATTTCCCCGCGGTGGGGTTGCGGGCGGAGGTGGCGGGCAGCTTCGGGCAGGTCTTCGGCGGGCACCCCCAGGGCCAAAGCTAAGCACGCGGCGGCAAGGAAGTTCTCCACCTGGTGGGGACCGGGAAGGGGCAACTCCACGGGGAGGCGGAGGCCTGAGGCAGCCAGGGTGAAGCGGGTGCCCAAAAGCCCCTGGGGCATCCTTTCCGCGACCCAAAGGTCGCTGGCGCCAGGGATGCCGTAGCGGCGCACGCGCCCCGCGAAGCGGGCGGGAAAGCTTGCCTGCAGGGGGTCGGCGGCGTTGACCACCAAAAGGCCTTCCCGGGAAAGGAACGGGATGAGCTCGGCTTTGGCTTCGGCAATGGCGTCGAGGGACGGGAAAAACTCCAGGTGCACGGGAGCGATGCGGGTGTACAGGAGGGCGTCGGGGCGCAAAACCTCGCCCAAACGGGCAAGCTCCCCTTGCCGGCTCATCCCCGCTTCGGCCACGAACCACTCGATCTGCCCCGAGAGGTTGCAAAGCTCTGCCGGCAGGCCCACCTGGGAGTTGCGGCTGCCTCGCGTTTCGGCCACGGGCATGTGACGGGTCAAGAGGGCGGCCACCATGCCCTTGGTGGTGGTTTTGCCCACGCTTCCAGTCACCGCTACCACCTTGAACCCAGCCCCCTGGCGGATTCGGCTGGCCACACGCTGGAGGGCAGCCACCGTGTCGGGAACCACCAGTTGGGGCAAGGGACTCGCCACGGGTTGGGCCACCAGGGCTGCGACGGCACCCCGGCTTGCCGCATCGCTCACGAAAAGGTGGCCGTCGGTTTTTTCCCCCGGCACCGCCACGAAGAGGTCACCGGGGCGCACCTCCCGGGAATCGAAGGCCACTCCCTCCACCCACACCCCTTCGCTTCCGGGGGGAACCGAGCAACCCAAAAAGCGGGCCAGGATGGCGCAGTTTTCCCTCATCCCTTCTTCCTCCGTTCCCATAGCTCCGTGACCACCTCCCGGTCGCAAAAGGGAATCGTGCGGTCGGCGAAGATTTGCTCCCGCTCGTGCCCTTTGCCGGCCAAGACCACCACCGAGCCGGGTTCGGCCAAGCGGAGGGCGGCGTCAATGGCGTCCCGGCGGTCGGGGAGGACGAGCGTTCGGGGGTTGCCAGCGCCTTCAGTGCCCTCGAGGATCTGGGCAATGATGGCCATGGGGTCCTCGCTGCGGGGGTTGTCGGAGGTCACGATGGGGACATCGCTCAAGCGGGCAGCCACGGCGCCCATGAGGGGGCGCTTGGCCCGATCCCGGTCCCCCCCGCACCCGAACACCACGATGAGGCGCCCGCGGGTGAGGGGGCGGAGGGTGGTGAGGACCTTTTCCAAAGCGTCGGGGGTGTGGGCGTAGTCCACAAACACCGCAAACGGGGCTTCCAAGGGAACGCGCTCCAGCCTCCCGGGGAGCGGCTGAGCCTGGGAAAGGCCGGCCACGATGGCGTCAAGGGAAAGGCCCAAGGCCACGGCGCAGGCGGCCGCGGCAAGGGCGTTGCGGAGGTTGGGCTCACCCACGAGGGACATCCGAACCGGCGCCTCCCCGTGGGGCGTTACGAGCGTGAAGGTCGTGCCCTCGAGGGTGAAGGCGGCGTCTCGAGCGGTGATCTGGGCAGGGGAGGTCAAGGCGAAGGTGACGTCTCCTGGCCGCGGCTTTTGAAACAAAGGCCGGAGCGCTTCGTCGTCGGCGTTTACGACCCGCCGCCCCGGCGGCGAGGCCCGCAGCAGGTCGAAGAGCCGCATCTTGGCCGCAAAGTAGGCCTCCATGGTGCGGTGGAAATCCAAATGGTCCTGGGTGAAGTTGGTCCAGCACGCCACGTCGAACGCCAAGCCGGTGACCCTTTCGAGCACCAGGGAATGGGAAGAAACCTCCATGACCGCGGCGGCGTGAGGGTGCGCGGAAAGCTCCGCCAACAGCGGGGCTAAATCGCAAGCTTCGGGGGTGGTTCGAGAAGCCGGCAACTCCCGCCCGGGGAGGCGGTAACCCAGGGTGCCAAAAACCCCTACCGGCCGGCCGGCAGCGGCCAAGATGCGAGCGGTGAGGTCGCATACGGTGCTCTTGCCGTTCGTTCCCGTCACCCCAACGAGGGTGAGCTTGTGCTGGGGGTTGCCAGCCACGATCCAGGCGGCAAGGGCGGCAGCCCGGCGGGGGTTTTCGGCTGCAATCCAAGTTACGCCTGCACCGGGATCGCGGTCGGAAAGCACCGCCACCGCGCCGCGCCTTGTGGCCTCGGGAAGAAAATCCAAACCGTGGTGGCGAAACCCTGGAAGAGCGGCAAAGACAAACCCCTCCTGCACCGCCTGGGCGACGTGGGTGATGCCCCTGACCTCCCGCAGACCGTCCCCCCGAAGGCGGCAGCCGAGAGCTTGGGCCAAATCCGCGACCGTCATGCCACCCCCTCGGCCACCGGCACCTCCCCGTACAGCTGGAGCAGGCGGGCCGCCATGCGCCCAAAAGCTGGGGCCGCCACTTCTGCGGCCCAGTAGGTAGCTTGGGGCTCGTCCACGCACACCACGAGCACGAGGCGCGGGTTGGGTTGGGGGAAAAACCCGGCAAACCACGCGGCGTGACGTCCGGCGCGGTAGCTTCCATCCACAGCTTTCTGAGCCGTCCCGGTTTTCCCCGCTACCCGGAACCCCGCAACCGAAGCCGCCTTGCCGGTGCCTTCGGTGACCACCTGCTCCAGCATGTGGGCCACGGCATTGGCCGTTTCGAAAGCCAGCACCCGCCGGCGCGGCTCCGGTTGGTGAGTCGCCACCGTGGCGCCGCTGCCGTCCCGCACCTCGTGGATCAGGGTAGGGCGTACGAGGTAGCCGCCGTTGGCAAAAACCGCATACGCCCGAGCCAACTGCACGGCCGTAACGCTGATTTCTTGGCCGAGGGCCAGGCCTGCAGGCGTCAGAGCCGACCAAGACCGGGACTCGAGCGGCCGGTAAAGCCCCGGCGATTCGGCGGGAAGCTCCACCCCGGTGGCCAGGCCAAAACCGAACCCGCGCACGGTCCGATCGAGGATTTCGGCGGGCGTGCGGAGGGCCAGGCGAATGGCTCCCGCGTTGGAAGAAAAGGAAAGCACTTGCGGCAGGGGCAGAAGGCCGTAGCGGGCGTGGTCGCGAATGAAAACACCGGCCACCTCCACTCCGCCGCCCGAGCAGTCCACGAGGCTTCCGGGCCCGACGACACCGGCGGTGAGCGCGGCGGCGACGACGATGGGCTTGAAGGTGGAGCCTGGCTCCAACACCGTTTCCACGGCCCGGTTGCGCCAGGCCTCGCGCGGGTAGCTGGCGAGGTTTTGCGGATCGTAGGTGGGAAGGGAGGCGAGCCCCAAGATCTCACCGGTCGCGGGGTCCATGGCTACGGCGGTGGCCCCTTTCCCTCCGACCTCGGCAAGGGTACGGGCCAGCTCGTCCTCGAGGATCCACTGCACCCGGGCGTCCAACGTTAAAAGCAGGTGGTAGCCCGGCCTTCCTGGCTTTTCCGTTTCTTCCTCCAGCCTCGTGGGGATGCGCTTCCCGTCTCGGGAAAGGCGCACGACCGCCGGCTCGCCCGCCAGCAGGTTCTGGCACGAGGCCTCCACTCCCGCTTGTCCCTTCCCTTCGCCGTTGACGAAACCCACCACCGCGGCGGCAAAGGTCCCCAGGGGATAGACCCTGGTTTGGGAGGGAAGCGTTCCCACCCCCTTGAGGTGCAGGCGGGCCACCTGATCCCGGACCTTGGGGTCGAGCCCTCGGGCTAGGTAGAAAAAGCCGGGGCGGCGCTGGAACTCGGCAAGGATTTCCGAGGCGGGCTTGCCCACGAGGGGCGACAGGCGCTCGGCCACGGCGCCCCAGTGCTGCCGGGGGATGCGTTTGGGGTTGGCGTAAACCGCAACGCTGTCCACAGAACCGGCCAGGAGCACCCCGTCGCGAGTGCGGATGGTTCCGCGAGGGGCGTCAACCGGTACCAGCGTTTCCTGTTGGCGCTCGGCTTCCGAAAGCCAAAAGCCGTGTTGCACGAGCTGGACTTGCGCCAGGCGCCCCACGACCACCAGCGCGGCTATTCCGAGGGCCGCGGTGACGGAGTAAAAGCGCCCGGGACTGAGGGTCACGGTTGCCTCCCAGGGGGGGTTGGTCGCACCAGCCGGCCTTGGGGCGTGAGGTAGAGCACCTGCTCCGGCTGGGGGAGGGCCAACCCCAACTCGGGCAAGAAACGGGACAGACTGGCCGGAGCCATGAGGCGGTGTTTTTCGAGCTCCAGCTCCTGGACCTCCCGCTCCAGGGCCGCCGTTTCTTCCCGTAGGCGGGCAATCTCGTAGGCCAGGTTCACCCGCTGTTGGCGGGGAAGAGCGGCGGAAATCAAGAGCAGCGCCAGCACCGTTCCGTAGGAAAGGGAAACCGCGATCCACCGCCACCATCCCTTCTCGAGCTTGGGGCGCAGCCAGTCGTTGGCGGGCCGATAGGTGATGATGTTCATGGCTTCCTCTCGGCCACCCGAAGCTTGGCCGAGCGGGCCCGGGGGTTTTTGCGGACCTCCGAGGCGTCGGGCACGATGGGTTTTTTGGTCACGAGCTTCACCAGCTCCTGGGGATGGCAGGTACACGTTTCGGCCCCTGGGGGGCACACGCAGTGACCCGAAAGGCGGCGGAGGGTGGTTTTGACGATGCGGTCCTCCAAGGAATGGTAGGCAATGACAAAGAGGCGGCCAGAAGGCCCGAGGGAGCGCGCGGCACCCTCCAAGGCTTGGGACAGACCGGAAAGCTCGCGGTTGGTGACGATGCGGAGGGCCTGGAAGGTGCGGGTGGCGGGGTCGATTCTCCCCCGCCTGGGGCCGGTTACCGACCACACCGCCTTTTTGAGGTCCAAAGTGGTGTGGAGGCGGCCTTCCCGCTGGGCCCCCAGGATGGCGCGAGCAATGGCGGCGGCTTTCCTTTCCTCACCGTAAGTCGCGAGCCACGAGGCCAACTGGCGCTCGGAAGCCGCCGCAAGGATCTCGGAAAGCGTCGGTCCTTCTAGGGAAAAGCGCATATCAAGAGGCCCTTCCAAACGAAATGAAAAGCCCCGCTCGGCCATGTCCAGCTGCAGCGACGAAACCCCCAAATCGAAGAGCACCCCCGAAGGGGCAACGCTCCGTTGGGAGACCAGCGCCGCAAGCTCGGCGTAGGGAGCACGGACAAGCTCCACCCGTACGCCGAAGGGCTGAAGCCTCCGGGAAGCCAGCTCGAGGGCGTGGGGATCCACATCGAGCCCCAGGAGCGTGAGCTCCGGGTACGCGCCAAGGAGCGCTTCGGCGTGACCCCCAAGCCCCACCGTGGCATCCACGAACAAGCCGCGGGCGCAGGGGCGGGCGAGCTCCACCACCTGCTGCACCAGCACCGGTTCGTGACGGGGTTCGGCCATGGCCTGTCATTGCTCCAGCGCCGCCAGCGCTTGCAGCTCCTCGGGCGTGAAAGCCCGGGAAAGCTCCAGGCGCGCCCGCTCCCGGGCCACCACCCCAAAAAACTTTCCGCGTCCGGAAACCACCACCTCGCCGTTGATCCCCACCGCCTCCCGCAGGAGGGCCGGAACGAGAACCCTCCCCTGGCCGTCCACCTCTTCCTCTTGCCCGTAGTTGGCGTGCTCCATGAGGCGCTGCACCAGGGGGTTGAGGGAAGGTTGCGCCAAAAAGCGGCGTTCGAACTCCTCCCACACCGCGAGGGGGTAAATGCGGAGCTCCGAGGGATCGAACGAGGTGATGAAAACCTGGTTGCCGTACCACTGGGCAAGCTGCTCCCGCAGGCGAGCGGGAAGCTTGAGGCGACCCTTGTCGTCAATGCTGGCTTGAAAACTCCCCCGGAAAAAGCCCGTCGCCCCGTTCATCGTGCCCGATCTCGCGAGTGGCCCACTTCGGTCCACTTCGCTCCACTTTGAACCACTCACATCATGAAACCCTCCTCCCCGGATGTCAAGCCCCCAGGAGGTCGAGGGGTGCAAGGGTTGTGAACGCCATCACCTCGACGCCCTCCGCGCTTCCGGCAAGCTCCCATGGGATGAGCCACCTCCCTTCGTCTTTGCGGGATGGGCAGGGGCGTAGGGCGGTGGCGGGGTTCCGCCGTTGTATACTTCCAAAACGGGCGGCGGGTGCCCGCCGCTTTCGGAGGGAACGCAATGGGCGACGCCGATGGCAGTCCAAGTTGGCGAGAGTTGACGCTTCGGTGGAACTCCACCAGCGCCGCCCCGTGGTTTGGAGCGTGAACCCGGCTCGCTAGCACCGTCGTTCACCTCCGGCCCCAGGGGCGGCTTTCGCCGGGAACGAGTTGGAGGTGGACGGTGGAAGCGAATCGAGTTTCTTCCCAGCACCGGATTCCAACTGGACCAGCGTGGCCTTGGGGAGGCCACTAATGCCGGCGGCCAGCAAGGCTTGGGTGGCCAGGCGCGGCTCGCGTGCCGGGGTTCGCCCCCCGAGCGAGGAGGAAAAGGCCTTCATCCGCCTGTGTACAAGCCCGCTACCGCAGGTTTTCTCGGAGCTGGGGTCGCGCCCCACGGGTCTTTCCTCGGCGGAAGCTGAGGAACGGCTCGCCACCTTTGGTCCCAACGAAGCGGCTCCGGTTGCCAAGCTCACCTTTTGGCAGGACCTCGCCCAGCGCCTCAAAAGCCCGCTTGTGGTGCAGCTCTTGGTCATCGCTGGGGTTTCCGCTGTCATTGGCGAAGGCAAATCCACCCTTATCGTTTCGGCCATGGTGCTGCTTTCCGTGGGACTTTCGTACATCCTCGACCGGCGCTCCAGCCAAGCCGTGGAAACCCTGGGCAAGCGCGTGCAATCGCGGACCCTGGTGGTACGCGACGGCGTCGAAACTGAAGTCCCCGTCGCCGACGTGGTTCCCGGGGATGTGGTTGTGCTCCACGCTGGATCCATCATCCCGGCCGACGTGCGCCTCATTTCCGCCAAGGACTTTTTCGTGAGTGAATCGGCCCTTACCGGCGAGTCCATGCCGGTAGAAAAAACCGCAACCGTGCCAGCGGAGCCGAAAGCCACAAGCCTGGAGCTTCCCAACGCCTGCTTTTTCGGCACTTGGGTGGAATCCGGGACCGCCCAAGCGCTGGTTTTGCGCACCGGGAGAAACACGCTTTTCGGTGCCCTTTCCCAGCGTTTGAGCGAGGAAAGGCCGGAAACCGACTTCGATCGCGGCGTTCGCGCCTTCACGTTCCTCATGATGCGCATGATGGTGGTGATGGTGGCCGCAGTGTTCCTGATCGTCGGCCTCACCAAGAAGAACTGGGTGGAAGCGCTGCTTTTTGGCCTTTCGGTGTCGGTGGGTCTTACCCCCGAAATGCTGCCGATGATGCTCGCCGTGAACCTGGCCAAAGGGGCGCTTTCCATGGCTCGGAAAAAGGTCATCGTCAAGCGCCTTCCGGCGATTCAAAACTTTGGTGCTGTAGATGTCCTTTGCACCGACAAAACCGGAACCCTCACCCAGGATCGGGTGGTTTTGGAAAAGCACGTGGATATCCTCGGCAACCCCAGTGAGGAGGTTTTGAACTACGCGTACCTCAACAGCTTCTTCCAGACAGGCCTGCGCAACCTTATTGATCGGGCCATCCTCGAGTACGCGGACCTCGACACCAGCGAGTGCCGGCTGGTGGACGAGTTGCCCTTCGATTTCCAGCGGCGGCGCATGTCAGTAGTGGTGGAGTACGAGGGGGACCACGTGCTGATTTGCAAAGGCGCAGTCGAGGAAATTTACTCTTGCTGCAGCCGCTACCAGATCGAGGACGAAGTGTACCCCATCGTGGAGGCCATTCGCGCCGATTTGTTCGAGGAAGTGGAAAAGCTCAACCGCGACGGCTTCCGGGTTTTGGGCATCGCCTACCGGGAGTTCGGCCGCGAAAAAACCACCTTTACGGTCGAGGACGAGAGCGACCTCATCCTTTTGGGGTACATCGCGTTTTTCGATCCGCCCAAGGAATCGGCGGACGAAGCCTTGAAGCTCCTCCGCAAAGCCGGGGTCGAGGTCAAGGTGCTCACCGGCGACAACGCCCTGGTCACTGAAAAGGTGTGCCGCGACGTGGGGCTGCCTTTCGAGCGGGTGGTCACGGGTGCGCAGCTGGCTGCCCTTTCCCCGGAAGAGCTGGCGCGGGTGGTGGAACAAGCCCAAATCTTCGTGAAGCTCACGCCCACGCAAAAAGAGGACGTGGTTTCGGCTTTGCGGCGCAACGGTCACGTGGTCGGGTTTTTGGGCGACGGCATCAACGACGCGCCGGCGCTGCGGGCCGCCGACGTCGGCATTTCTGTGGATACCGGCGCCGACGTCGCCAAGGAGGCAGCCGATATCGTTCTTTTGGAGAAAAGCCTCCTCGTACTCGAGGAAGGGATCCTCGAAGGCCGGCGAGTTTTTGCCAACATCATCAAGTACATTCGGATGGGAGCGAGCTCCAATTTTGGCAACATGTTCTCGGTGCTAGGGGCGAGCTACCTGATTCCTTTCCTCCCCATGAAGCCCGTGCAAATTCTTGCTAACAACTTGCTTTACGATTTTTCTCAAACTGGTATCCCGACCGACCGCGTGGACGATGAGCAAGTGGCCAAACCCCTTCGCTGGCGCGTGGACAATATCCGCCGATTCATGGTGTTCATCGGTCCTATCAGCTCGATTTTCGACTACGCGACCTTTGGGCTCATGTGGTTTTTCTTTGGATGCCAGCGCTATCTGTCCCCGGAGCTGGCAGATGCGGAACGGGAGGGCCTCGCGAGTCTTTTCCAAACCGGGTGGTTCGTGGAATCGCTCCTGACCCAAACCCTCATCGTCCACATCATTCGCACCAGAAAGGCCCCATTTTTGGAAAGCCGGGCCTCTCTCTCCATGCTCGCGACCACCCTGGCGGTCATGGCCGCGGGCGTTTTTCTCCCCTACTCGCCGTTTGCGGAAGTTTTGGGCCTCGTTCCGCTGCCGGGGGTCTATTGGCTGTGGGTTGGCTTTTTCCTTTTGGCGTATGCCGCCCTTACCCACAAGGTCAAGGTTTGGTTTTTCAACAAATTTGGAGGTGAATGATGGATACGATCCTCGATGCTTTGCAGGAAGGGCGCCTCTTCGAGCTCCCCCACGCCGAAAAGGGCGAGGCCTTGCAGTTTTTGGCCCACATCATCGAGGCGTTTCCCGAAGTGCCGGCGGGAACTGACGTCTTTGGCTACGTGCTCAGGCGCGAAGAAGCGGCCAACACCGGCTTGGGGAAGGGTTGGGCCTGCCCCCATGCGCGCTTGCCTTTCGACGAGGATTTGAAGTGCGTCATTGGGTGGAGCCCTACGGGAATTGACTACGGGGCTCCTGACGGAAAGCCGGTGGTTCTTGTCGTCATGTATCTGGTTCCGGAAAACCAGCGCAACCATTACCTGCGGGAGATTTCCCTGCTCGCCAAAGCTCTCCAAACCTATCCGGATATCGAAAAGATCTACGAGGTCAAAGACCTGGACGGTGTTCGCAACTACCTCCTGGACCTCGTGGACGCCAGCAAGCGCACCGTAGGGCCCGATACCCGGGCGCGTATGATCCGCCTCCAAGCCAAGCCGGCCCCCGAGGTCTTGCTTTTCCCGGATCTCTCCAATTTGGCGGTGGAGCCGCTGACAGTCGTCGCTGCACCCGGCCAAAAACCCATCATCCTCACCCAAAGCCCCGGCCTTTTCCAAGCTTTGGAAGGGGCTTCAAACCTCGGGGAGCAACTGGCCGAAGCCGGCAGCTACCACAACGGCGGTTGGCGGGTCCTTCGCCACGGCACAGTGTCCTACCAAGGCGGGGTGACGGTGTTCGAGTGCTTGGCCGTGAAAGCTGTGGGTGGCAAGGGCAAGGGGTAAGGCCCGCCGCTTCCCTTGGGTTTTTACTTCGGCTTCGAACCTTTTTGCCCTTTCGGTGGGAAAACCTCCTTCAACGCGCAAACGTGAGGTTCGCTGGCGACAAAAAACCGCCCACCGTGGGCGGCGGGCGGTGCTTTCCCGTGGAGGGCAGAACTACTGTTGGTGCGGTTTCCCCTTCACCTCCACATCAACTTCCGCCCAGGCTGCCTTTTCCAGCATCTCCCAGGGCAAAAACCAACGGCCCTTTTGCGCAGAATGGGCTGCCAGGTACAGCCCTTTTTTACCGCAGGCCAAAGACAGCCTGCCGTCGTACGGGAGATCCAGACGTACCGCGTGCACTACAGGAGCTTTAGGGTCGAACCGTTCGAGAACGAGGCCGCCACCGGTCACCGGCTTCCCCATGACCGCAAAAACCGTTCCGTCCCTGCGGGTGGCAAGCCCCAAACACGCCGAGGTCAGGCGAGAGGCATGGACGATCGTCATGTTTTCGGTGGCGACCCCCTCCTTCTTCATGGCCTCCCGCAGTTCCGCTTCCGCCTCCTCCCCCGAGCGCCTGGGGAGTTTGAAGCTCCGCCGCTCCAGGGAAAGTTCAGGCTGACCCTGGGAGTTGAGCAGCCAGTAGCGATGGGCGTAGCGCCAAGCCACCACCAGGGACTTACCGGCGGAAGCCAGGAGCACGTTGTTGAGCTGCAGGGCATCCTCCATCTCGTCCCCAGCCGAGTGGGGAGCTTTGGGGGCGAAAGCCCACGGTTGCCATTCACCCCCTTCCCACGCGAGCAGCCACGGTGGCTTTTGGCGCCATTTCTCCAGCGCTTTCCCGGCGTTTTCCCCCACAAACACTCCCGGGGATACTTGCACGATGGGTGTGTCCCCCAAAAACGCCGCCGAAACCGGAATGAAGGGCAACGGCGCCAGGGAAACCTCCTGCCCGCGCAGGAAAAGACGGGGCTCACCCGCCAGGACCAGCCACGCCTCTCCGTCAGGGGAAAGGACGGCAAAGCGGGGTTCCTGGGCGGGGGAGGTCAGGTGCAGGGGGGAAGCTTCGCCCAGCTCACCGTTTTCCGCCACTGCCTGCACGGCCCAACGGTCGCTGCGGAAAAGGTACACCTCGCCCCGGGCCGTGGCTTGGACGCATTGGTAGCCCTCGAAAGTGGCGTTTTCCCAGGAAAGCGGAAGCGGTTTGAGCGCTTGGGCAAAAAGCAGTTGGGGAGCAAGGAAAACACCTACGGACCAACGTTTTAGCAACACGCAAGGTCGGTGGAAAAGCACCATGAGCTTTTGAGCACGCGCTCGGTGACCAGCAAACATAACCGGTTTCTTCCCATTTTCATTATAGAAAATGCAGAGCCTCCTGCAGCGCGTGCAGCTGTCGGGTCCCACCACCATACCGCCGGCAGAGCATTCGAAGCTTGCGCTTGCCTGCGATGCCCCGTGCAGCATGGCCAAGGCGGCCAAAAGCCGAAAGGAACCACTTTTTTCTTGTCCTTTGCCGATCCATGGTCTTAGCCTCCTTTCTTTTCCCCCGGTCCCGGGCCCAGGGTTTGGCGTATTCTGTCTCTCTCTCTTGTCAAGGGGGAGTCTCGCCTCGAAGGTAGAGGCTGCTTCCCCAGGAAAGAGGGGCATGAAGTTCGCCGGGCCTTGGAGGGGCTGGGAGGACGGGAGCCTCGGAAGACCACAAAAGCCTTTGGGGATCGACCCCTCGTCGGCGAGCCAGGTGGGACCGGCCAGGGGAGGCTTCCCGAAGAGCTTCCCGGACCGCTGGGGGTTCGGAGGTGCGGTTGCCGGCCGGTGTGGTGTCAGCGTGGTAGACTCAGCTTATGGAAACCGCGCTTCTTCCCGAAAACTGGGCGGAGAGGCTGGCCCACTTGGAAGGGTGGAAGGAGAGCCAGCAGGCTTTTTCCGAGGACCTGGCCCACAGGCTTTCGGCCATCGAGCACCGGCTGGAGCGGTTGGAGGACCAGCTGCGCTTTGTGGACCAAAAGTGGGAGCGCCGTCTGGAGGAGCTGGAAGACCGATGGGAAGCCCGCCTGGCCCAGCTGGACGCTCACTGGCAAACCCGCTTTTCCGAGC
>JBAMMG010000064.1:0-27453 GCA_039793905.1 Thermoanaerobaculum sp.
AAAAGTCGCCGCACCGCGCCCTCTTGGCCCATGGCCGCCCCGCCGTGGCGGACCCGCTGGGGGGCCCACAGCACCAGCCCTTGGCCGCTCGTCACCTCCAGGGTGTGGAGGTTGCCATCGGGAACCCCGGCAACCTGATAGGTCAAAAGGTAAAGCTCGCCAGGCCCTTGTGCCTGCGAAAGGCTCGCACCGGCGGGAACCATGAAACCCCCAGTTTCGCCTGCCAACAACCGCAACCCCTCCTGGGGCTCACGGATCACCCCGTCATCCACCCAGTGGGTGCCCAGCGTGTACCCGGCGGTCAGGAACTCCCGCGCCGCCCACCGCCCCGAAACCTCGGCCGCCCAGTTGGGGGCAAAGGTTCCCGCGAGACCAAAAAAGTAGGGCACGGCCACGACCCCTTCGGCGGCAAGCTCTCGGGAAAAGAGGCGCACGGGTTCAAAGCTTTCTGCCTCCCCGGCACGACCCCAGCTCGCCAAAACCGGCGTTTCCCAGGGGTACCTCCGGTCCTCGCCCACCCGCGCCAGGAGCTGCTGCCAGTAAAGGGAGGGTACCACCTCGAACCCATCGGAAAGCAAAACCAACACCGTGCTTGGCGCCTGTCTTCCCGAGGCCACCGCCATCTTGATGGCGGCCAAAACCCGGCGCACCCGAGCCGCGCTTTCCAGGGGGAATACCGCTCCCGGAACTGGGCTGGCCGAGAAGCACGCCGCCTCCCCCAGGGGGCGTCGGGCTTCGGTCAGAAACCACTGCTCTTCAGCGGCCAGCTCGTTGCGGGAAAAAATCCCGGGGATGACCTCGCGAGCCAGCTGGCGGAGGGTTTCCGCATCCCGAATCCCGGAGGCCAGCTCCTGGGGGCCGGCAGCCCTCGCCACCACCACCCGCACCGGCCCCAAGGCCACCAGGCGTTCGGCGTCCCCCTCGAGGGCACGAACAGCCGCCGCCCGGCAGAAGCGGGAACAGAGAAAAGCCGGGATCACCACCGCCACCTCCACGTGGTCCGCGGCAACGCCGGTTTCGAGGACGAGGCGTTCCCCCGGCTCCGGTCCTTGGCCGCTGACGGCGCTTTGCCGCATCCACGGCGTCTGCCGCAGCAGGGAAACCACTGGGACCGGTGTGCCGTCCACCCGCACCTGAAGGGAATCGGGGTCCAGCCCCTCCCCCCGAACCCAGACGGAAACCGCCAGGACATCGGCGCGTTCGTAAAAAGTTGGCGGTTTGTCTCCAGACCCCCCGGATGTGACGGCAGCACTCAAAACCAGGAGCAAAAGGACACGGAGCTTCATTTTCCAAATCATCGTCTACCTCCTTTCTCACGGCACCCAGCGCCCTCGCCGGGGTGCCGCCCTTCGCCTCATGAAAAATTGAACTGCGCCAAAGCTCCGGCCAACTCCACCAATTCGGTTAACAAATTGCGTGCCAAAGGAGCCTGGGAAAGGAGACGTCAACTTCCCAACCGATGCCGCTCTCCGTCCAAGAAACTTGTCCCTTTCGGAGGACAGAGAGCTGCGAGTCAGCCTGCCCGCTACCTCGGAGGGCGGCAGACAACCAAAAATCCGGCGGCTACGGTGGAACGCTCAAAATCCAGGGGCAAACGCTCAGGAACTGGGCGCTTTTTTTCGAAAAGCCTTTGCCGGCGAGCATGAGCCTGCCGCGACTTGGGCTCCCTCTCCGCTCGCCACGAGGGGCAAGCTGAACATCAAAGCAGTGCGGACTTTCGCGGCTTGCCCAAGCTGGCAGGGACCGTGAGCCGGGACGCTTGGTGGCTACAGGGGCGTGAGAGCTTCTTGGGGCGGAAGAAGCGCGAGGCAAAGCGCCAGGATGAGGTAAAGGGCCAAAAGCTGGACCCCTTCCAGCCAGTTGGACTCGCCGTTCAAGGTCACGAGGCCGGTAAGTCCGACGGCCACGGCCACCGCCAGCACCTCCACGGCCGAAAACACGAGGCTCATGGGGTGGCCAAGGGGAAACGACAGCAAGACCAACAGCGGCGTGACGAAGAGAGCGACCTGCAGGGACGACGCAAAGCAAATGGACAAGGCGGCATCCATGCGGTTCCGCCACGCCAGAACCACCGCTGCCCCGTGCTCGGCGGCGTTTCCCAAAACCGCCAGCACCACGACGCCCATAAAGACCGGGCTCACGCCGAGGCTCCCGCCGACCTCCTCCACGCTGCCTACCAGCACTTCCGCCACCAAAGCCGTGAGGGCACCGGCAAGGAGGAGCAACCCCACGGCTTTACCGGTGCTCCACGAGGGTCCTTCGTGGCCGGAAACGGCTCCCAGAAACGCTCGGTGGGTCTTGAGGGAAAACACAAGCCCCGCGCCATACACGAAAAGCAGCACCCCAGCAACGGCCACGGAAAGGGGCAAGGCCAGGTCTTCGCGGTGGGCCAGGCGCACGAGGTGAAAGAAAACCGCGGGCAGAAGTAAGGCAAAAACCCCCAAAGCCAAGGACGCCACCTGGCTTTCGGCCGCGAGAGCGGAAAACTTTTGCACCGGCTGGCGCAATCCCCCGGCGAACAAGGCCAGCCCCAAAACCAACAAAAGATTGCCGATGATGGATCCGGTGAGGGAAGCTTGCACCACCGCCACCAGGCCCCGGCGGAGGGCCAAAAAAGCAATGATGAGCTCAGCAGCGTTGCCGCAGGTGGCGTTCAAAAGACCCGCCGCCACTGGCCCCAGGCGAGACGCCAGGGCATCGGTGGCTTCCCCCAAAAGCCGGGCCAAAGGCAAGAGCGCCACGCCCGCCAGGGCGAAGCGCAAAGATGCCTCCGCATGGAAAAGGCCCGCGAGCAACGCTGCGGGAACGAAAAGCCAAGGGAAAAGCTTCAGGCCCTGCCGTACCATGCGCGGGCTTCCTCCATGATGGCGACCCCCGAGGAGGTCCCCAAGCGGGTGGCCCCAGCCGCCAGCATGGCTCTGGCCTGGGCGAAGGTGCGGATACCGCCGGAAGCCTTGACCCCCACCTGGAGCGGCGCCAGCCTGCGCAGGAGCGCCACGTCTTCTACCATGGCACCTCCGCCTCCAAAACCGGTAGAGGTTTTGAGGTAATGGACACCCGCCGCCACCGAGAGCTCCGCGGCGCGAACCTTTTCCTCCTCAGTGAGGAGACACGTTTCCAGGATGGCCTTGACTTTGGCGCCCCATGTCTCGGCTTCGGCCACGAGGCGAGAAAGCTCGGCGCAAAAAGCGTCGTTTTCGCCACCCTTGAGCAAGCCCAGGGACACCACCACATCGAGCTCGCCAGCTCCCGCCTCCAAGGCCTGCCGGGCCTCGAAGAGCTTGGCTTCCGGCGTCGTCGCCCCCAAGGGGAAGCCCACCACCGAAGCCACCGCGACCTTCGTGCCCGCCAGCAAAGCCCGTGCCTCCGCCACCCAGAGGGGGTTGACGCACACGGCGGCAAAACCGTAATCCCGTGCTTCCCGGCAAAGCTTGCGGATTTGGTCCCGAGTGGCTTCGGGTCTCAAAAGGGTGTGGTCAATGGCTGCCGCTAAATCCCGCAGCGCCTGCTCGCTCATACCCCCACCTCCCCAGCTAACAGGGTGGCAAGCTCGGTCCAAGAAACGAGCTTCTGGCTGCCCGCTTCCAGATCCCGGAGGGCCACCACGCCTGCCGAAAGCTCTTCCTCCCCCAGGATGGCTACCCACCGCCGGCCCAGCTTGTCGGCCCGCTTCAAAGCCGCCTTGAGGGAGCGGCCAGCGACCTCGAGCTCCACCGAAACACCCTGACGCGTGAGGTCCCGAGCCAGCTCCAACGCTGGCCCTCGGGTCGTTGCCCCCAGTGGCACGAGGTACAGCCGCTGCTCCCGCCCTACCCTTTCCCGAAACCCTTGGGGCAGGATCTCCACGAGACGATCCTCCCCAACGGCAAACCCCACGCCAGGGAGCTCCGGCCCCCCCAGGTCGGAAAGAAGGCGGTCGTAGCGCCCCCCACCGCAAATGACCGTGGAGGTTCCCAGCTGCGGTGACACCACCTCGAACACCGTCCGCACGTAGTAATCGAGTCCTCGAACCAGCCTCGGGTTGCGCACGTAGGGGATGCCCAAGCGGGAAAGCAGCGCCTCCACCTCCCCCACATGAACTCGAGATGGCCCGCTCGCGACGCTGTCCACAGAGGGTGCCTGGGCCGCAAGCTCCTGGCAGTGGGGGACCTTGCAGTCGAGGATGCGGAGAGGGTTCTCCTGAAGGCGGCGCTGGCAATCGGGGCAAAACTCCTCGGCCGTTTGCGAAAAGAAATCCCGCAACACCTGGCTGTAGCGGGCGCGGTCCTCAGGGTCTCCCAAGTTGTTGAGGTGTACCACCAAGTCGGAAAAGCCCAAGGCCCCGAAAAACTCGAAGAGCACCACAATGCACTCAGCGTCGGCAAGGGGCGTGGCGGCGCCGATGATCTCCAAGCCAATTTGCCGGAACTCCCGAAACCGCCCCCGCTGCATGCGCTCGTAGCGGAACATGGGGCCGATGTAGTAAAGCCTCTGGGGGAGCGGCCGGTCTTGGAGGCCGTTTTCCAAAAAGGCCCTGGCCACCCCGGCGGTCCCTTCCGGGCGCAAGGTGAGGGACCGGCCCTTGCGGTCGGCAAAGGTGTACATCTCCTTGTGGACGATGTCCGTGGTTTCCCCCACCGAGCGCACGAACAGCTCCGTGTGCTCGAAGGTGGGGGTGCGGATTTCCTCGGCGCCAAAGGCCTGGAACACCCGATGCGCTGTGGCTTCCACGGCCAGAAAGAGCCGGGATTCCGGCGGCAAAATGTCGCGGGTACCCCGAGGCCTCTGGATCATGCCAGCTTCTCCCAGTCCGAAATCTCGGAAAGCTCGTGTTCCTCCGCCGCCTCCGCCAAGTAGCGGCTCTTGAGCTGGAGGTAATGCACAAGCCCGGCCCGCACCCGCTCCCGCTCCTCGTCCTTCACGGGCCTCACGACTTTAGCGGGGACCCCGGCGGCCAGCATCCCCGGCGGCACCTCCATGCCGGGCGGTACGAGGGCACCGGCGGCCACCAAGGCGCCCTCCCCAACCACCGCGCCGTTGAGGACCGTGGCGTGCATGCCAATGAGCGCGCCCCGCTCCACCCGGCACCCATGGAGGATGGCCGAGTGGCCCACCGTCACGTCCTCCCCCACCCAGGTGGGGGCGTCGGTGTCCACATGGATTACGGCGTTGTCCTGAACGTTGCTGCGTGCCCCCACGAACACCGAGTTGAGGTCGGCGCGGATCACCGCGCCGTACCACACACTCACGTCGTCGCCAAGCTCCACGTCACCCACGACCACGGCCGTGGAGGCCAGAAACACCCGCTGACCGAACCGGGGCTTTTTGCCAGCGAACGAGCGTACGCGCACAGCCACCTCCCGAAAGCACAAGCTACCACAGCCGCCTGGTCCTCCCAACTTCCCTCCCAAGTCCAACGAAAACGGAACGTTGTGGAAAACGGCCAGAGCGCGGAAGGTCTAACCAGTTCGAGGACCGAGCCTTACGGTAAGTCATTTTTTCGCAGTTACTTATGTTGTTGCACAGGAACCAGTGCACTCTGTCAAAGTCGTTAGAGCAGCCAAACTTGCCTTGGTTTTCCACAGGTTTTTCCACAGCTTTTTCCATCTCAACTGTGGAAACCGCTCCCCGCCTCTTCGGTGATGGGTGGGGCGGCCGGCACGGCTTTCGGCCGCACCAGCCCCGACGCCTGGGGTCCTGCCGCGGCCCCGCGCCTCCTCCTAACCTCCAGCGGCGCCGGAACTTTCGCCACCTGTGGAAAACCGGCGGCCGGTTTTCGAGGCTCATCCCCAGCAAACCCAGGAGTTTACGTAAGTCATTGAGACACTTGAGATTAGCGAACCACGGGTAGCGCAAGGGGATAGGCGCAACAGGCTCACGGATGGGGACTTACGGGGATATTCACAGGTTTTTCCACAGGGTTTTCCACAGGTGCTGTATTTTTCCGGAGCACTTTGCGAACAACGCCTTCAAACCAGCCACTCGGGGGGCACGGCCCACGCTCCTGGGCGCAAAACCCGCGCCGGGGAAACCGTGGCATCCAAAAGGGTTGAAGGCAACCCCCCGGGGGTGGCGCCCGCGTTCAAAACCAGGTCCACCTCCTCCCCCAAGTCCCCCAGCTCTTCGACCCTTTGCGCGGGTGGGCGGCCGCTGGCGTTGGCCGAGGTGGCCGTCAGCGGGCCTACCGCGGTGAGGAGCTCGCGCAGGAGGGGCATAGCCGGGACGCGCACGGCCACAGTGACACCGCTTCCCGGCAAGGGCTGGCGAGCCGGGAAAACCACGGACAGCGGCGCTGGCCAAACGTCACGCAGGCGGGTCCGCCAGGGCTCGGCAATCACCGCAAGCTCCTCCGCCTGCTGGAAACTAGCGACCACCACCAGCAAGGCCTTAGCGGCGTCTCGCCCTTTGAGGGCAAAGACCTTCGCCACGGCCTCGCCATCGTGGGGGTCCACGGCCAAACCGTAAAACGTTTCCGTCGGAATGACCACCACGCCGTGGGATCGAAGCACCTCTCCCACGGCGGTAACGGCCGCCGGCAGATCCTCGTCGCTGAAAAACGGGAGGGTCCTCATGTCCGGCTCAAAAGCTCCACGGCGTGCTGGCGCGCAGCCCTGGACTCCCCCTTGGCTCCCAGCATCCGCACCATTTCTTCCACCCGCTCTTCCCCTTCCACCCGCACCACGGTGGTGACGGTTCGACCCTGGCGCGTCCTTTTGGCGACCACGAAATGGGCATCCCCCCGCCCCGCCACCTGGGGCAGGTGCGTGACCACCAAAACCTGGTCCTTCTTTCCCAAGGCCGCGAGGAGCTTGCCCACCTCTTCGGCCACCCGCCCGCCGATTCCCGAGTCTACTTCGTCGAAAAGGAGCGTCATGCTTTCTCGGGCATCGGAAGCCTGGCGCAGCACCGTTCGCAAGGCCAGGTGAATTCGGGAAAGCTCACCTCCCGAAGCAATCTTCGCCAAGGGCTTGAGAGGCTCACCGGGGTTCGGGGAAAGGTAAAGCTCCCCGTCGGCTAAACCCCAGGGGGCGGGGGCCAGCTTCTGCCCTTCCCACGCCAGGGACCCGTCGGCGGCCACCCTCAAGGTTTGCCGCAGCTCCAGGCGCGTGCCCGGCATCCCCAGCTCGCCCAGGACCGCCGCCACCTCCTTGGCCAAAAGGGCCGCCTTTTCCTGGCGCTTGCGGTAAAGGGTCAGTGCCTGCTCGAGGAAAGCTCGGGCAAGTTCCTCCTCGTCCCTTTCGAGCTGCTGGAGGTGGTCCTCCACCCCCTCGAGCCTCGCCTTCTCCTCCTCGAGCGCCCGGGCGTGGGCGAGCACCGCTTCCACCGAGCCGCCGTACTTGTGGGCCAGCCGCTCGAGGGTTGCCAGGCGGTTTTCCACCTCCTCCAGCCGCCGAGGGTCCACCCGCACCTTGTCGGCCAAGGCGTCCAGGACCCGCAGCGCCTCCTCGGCCAAAACCTGCGCTTGTTCCAGCTGTTCCCGCGCTTCCCCGAGGCCGAGACCCAGCTGGGCAAGCTCCCGCACGGCCCGCACGGCGCGAGCCAGCTGCGCCACCGCTCCGTCACCGCCCACCGCTTGCCGCGCCGAGGCCACCAGCTCGCCGATGCGCTCGGCGTGGCGCAGGAACGTGCGCTCCTCCACGAGCGCCTCCATTTCCCCTTCGCGGATACGGGCCGCCGCGATTTCGCCCAGCTGGTACTGGATGAGGTCCAGCCTGTCCCGGCGTTCGGCCAGACGCCGGCGGGCTTCCGCCAGGGCTTGGCGCGTGTCCTGCCACCTCTGGAACGTTTTGGCCACCGCTGACGCTAGCTCCTGCAAACCGCCAAAGGCGTCCACCAGGGCCAGGTGGGTGGTGGGGTCCGCCAGGTCCCTCTGCTCGTGTTGCCCGGCAATGGCGAGGAGGAAAGGCGAAAGCCTTTGCAGCGCCGCCAGGGTTACCGGTACGTCGTTGACCCAGGCCCGGGAACGACCGGCGGCGGTCATTTCCCGGCGGATCACGAGCTCCGCGTCGGCCTCCACCCCGAGCTCCTGAAGCACGGCCCGCAAGCTTCGGGGAACCGGCGAAAAAACCCCTTCCACCATGAGCTTTTCGGCTCCCGCCCGCAGCATATCGGCATCGCCCCGCTCCCCCGAGAGCAGCTTCAAGGAATGCACCAAAAGCGACTTCCCAGCCCCGGTTTCCCCCGTGAGCACCACGAACCCCGGCGGGAACTCCAGGCGCACCGCCTCGATGATCCCCAAATCCCGAACTTCCAGCTCCCGCAGCACGCCCAAAGGCTATCGAGAGAGCGGGGGCGAATCAAGCGGTTCGGGTGGCCCACCAAGAAACTTCCGGAAGACAGAGGCGTACACTGCCGGCATGATTGACCTGCGTTCGGATACCGTGACCCAACCGACCCCGGAAATGCGCAAGGCCATGGCCGAAGCGGAAGTGGGGGACGATGTCTACGGCGAGGACCCTACCGTCCGCAAGCTGGAAGAGCTAGCCGCCAGCAAGCTGGAGCGGGAGGCAGCGCTTTTTGTGCCTACCGGCTCCATGGGCAACCAAATTGCCGTGCACATTTGGACCCACCCGGGCAGCGAGGTCATCATCGAAGCCAGGGGCCATATCTTCAACTTCGAAATGGGCTCCATGGCCGCCCTCTCCGGAGCTCTCCCCCGCCCCATCGCGACCTCGGACGGCCTCATGACCCCGGAGCAGGTGGAAGCCGCCATCAACCCCAAGGTGAGCTACCGCACCCCCACGCGCCTGTTGTGCTTGGAAAACACCCACAACCTGTGGTCGGGGCTCCCCATGGACGAGGCGCGCAAAGACGCCCTGGTGGCGGTGGCCCACCGCCACGGCCTCAAGGTGCACCTGGACGGGGCCCGCATCTTCAACGCTGCCGCCGCCTTGGGAACCCCAGCAGCCCGCCTGGCGCGCGGGTGCGATTCGGTCATGTTTTGCCTTTCCAAGGGACTGGCAGCACCCGTGGGCTCCATGCTCGTGGGGGACGCCGATTTCATTGCCGAGGCGCGGCGCGTGCGCAAGCTCTTCGGGGGCGGCATGCGGCAAGTGGGGGTGCTCGCCGCGGCCGGCATCGTGGCGCTCACCACCATGGTGGACCGCCTGGTCGAGGATCACCGCCGGGCCAGACGTCTTGCCGAAGGACTTGCCGAGCTTCCCGGGGTGCACCTCGACCCCGAGCGCATCATGACCAACATCGTGGTTTTCCGCTTGGAGCGCCCCGACTTCCCCGGCGACCCGCACCTTTCCCCCAACGCCCGGTTCGTGGCAGCCATGAAGGAGCACGGCGTGCTTTGCGGTGCCTTTGGCCAAGAGGAAGTGCGGATGGTGACCCACTACCACATCAGCGACGCCGACGTGGAACGGGCGCTCGCCGTCGCCCGGGCGGTTCTCGGAGGCTAAAAAAACGGGCGGGCATGGCGCCCGCCCCCAGTTCCTCTACGGTGGAACTTACGCTGCCGGCTCTCCCGCTCCTGGCTTGTCGGTAGCGGCCTTGAACATGGCGTACACGGTCAAGGCCACGCCCACGACGAAAGTCACCAAAAAGACCAGGAAAACCCCCCACTGGGGAGCCACCTGCGCCCCTTCCAGGGGTTTCCACTCGGCAAGGTAGACCTCCCGCAGCTGGTGCCGGGTAACGATCATCAAGACCACGGCCCCCACCAAAAACTCCATGACCCGGCGCACCTTGGTGGCCTCGGCCAGAGGCTCCCGGATTTGCGCCAGCACCACGAGAAGACCGATCCCGGCGAGGATCCCAAGCCCCAACGGCAAGGTGGTGGCAGCACCCCCCTTCATGAAACCGGAAAGCACCGGGGAGGGCAAAGCCAACAGCAACCAAAAGCCCACCACCAGCTGCACCACCGTGGTGTAAAGGGCCACTTTCACGCCAAAGCGCGCCATGTCCGCAAGCTCAGGGGTTTGGCCTTCGCTCCTGCTCCTGCGCACGGCTACGTAGGCGGCGAGAGCCCCCGCCATGGCCAGGGAAGCCAGGAGGAAATGCAGCCACCGGGGCACGAATGTGGGATCGGCAAGGGCATGGGCCGCTTGCGTCCACACCCCTTCCCAGCGGCTGGGCTGAAGGTGCAAGAGGTTCACCATGACCTGAATCACCGAAATGAGAACGAAGCACAGGGCGGCAACGGGGAGGGCCAAACCAGGGCCTTGGTCTTTTTGCAACCGGAACTTGGCCAGGTAGTTGAGGTAGTAACCCAAGGTCAAAAGCCCCAGCATGCCGAGCCAGGAGCCAGCGACAAGAATGGTGGCGGTATAGAAGAAGCGCCCATAAAGGACCTGCACGAAGAGCAAGGGAGCAATGCCGAAGGTAATGGCAAAGGAAATGGCCCAGGAGTTGGCGTTGACGAAAAAGCTCTGGAGCCCTCGCCGGCCCGAACCGGCAAAGGTGGCCAAAAGCGAACCACCGAGAACCACGTTCACGAACAGCATGTGGAGGAGAAACGTCACCACCCACAAAACGTGAAAGAGCCATACCGGACCCGGGATGGGTGCCGGGTCGAGGGCAGGGATGAGGTTAGTTACCATGGCGCACCTCCGCGACGCTTGTCCCTTTCAAGCTTAAAAGGTAGGCTTTGAGGGCCTCCACCTCCTCGTCGGTACCCACGAGAGGCGGCATGTACGGGTAATCCAGGTTTTCCGTGGCCACGTGCCCCTTGTGGGTGTACTTTCCGGAGATGTACTCCTCGCCTTCCTCCTTCATGGTGGCGAGGATTCCGGAGAGCATGTCCTCGTCCATGGGCTCCACCAGCTTGCGGATGGAAAGGTAGCCGTTTTGGGTGTGGCACATGGCGCACTCGGCCTTGAAGACGGCCCGGCCTTTGGCCAGGGGATCATTGGGCTGGCCCACGGTGAGCCACTTGGCTTTGGAAAGGACCCCTTCCTCGTTGAGCGTGGCGATTTCCGAAACCAAAACCCCGTTGGAAAACATGTAGTCGCGGATGATGAAGGGCTTGCGCGCCCCTTCCCGCAGGCGCTCGTAGCCGCCAAAAAACGCAAAAGCCAGGATCAACGCCACCGCCGCCACCGGCCAGCGCTGCAACTTGGGCGCCACGAGAGCGAAGAGCACGAACACCAGGTACACCAAAAGCATCCACAACAGAAAGTGCCGGGTTGCCGCAAGCGCCGGCAACTTGGGGCTCGCCGAATGGAACAGCGCCCGCACCGACTCTGGCAGGGCCGCTTCCCACCAGCGGTACCCGCCGTAAGCTACCAAAATGCCCACGACCTGAACCGCCCCCAAAAAACGCACGAGCCTCGCCCGCGCGGCCTCGTCCTGCTCCCGCAGGGCGGCAAAGGCCATGTACGCCCCGGCCAGGAAAATGCAGATGCCGGTGCGCAAGACCAATCCGGGAACGTACGTGGGGTTGAAGAACCCGTCAGCAAAAGCGTGGGTCTCCAGCCATTTCCCGGGTGTGAGCATGAAGGAAATAATGCCTTGAATGATCACCAGGGACATGAAGGCAGCAAAAGCGTAGAGCCAAATGAGCAAAAGGTGCGTCCGCGGACGGACTTTTTCCCAGGTCGCGATGTAGGCGAGAGCCGTGGCTACCTCGAGGATAAAGAAAACCCACTCCGTGGCCCACCCCCAAACGTACGAGTGGATGAGAGCGGAAGTAGCCACGGGGTGGAGGAGGCCTATGGTGACCCAAATCCCCACCCCAGAAATGGCACCAAAGACCGTCGAAACCAAAATCAAGATGAGCGAGGTTCGCTTGGCCAGGTTGCGCAGGGCCTGGTCCTGCCTCTTGACCGCCATCGTTTCGACCACCGCCATGACGATCCCGCCCCCCACCGCAAAGTGGGAAACCAGCACGTGGGCGATGGCCACGATGCCAATGAGAACCCCGGCCCCAATGCCAGGTATCCACAACGGGTAATCCATCCCTTCCTCCTTTCCCGGCCGGCAAGGCCGAATAGCATCTTTATTTTATGACACATCAGACACGCGTCAACGGTTTCCCCCACACTCTCACGCAACGCAACGCCTTCGCAAAATCTTTCACAAGGTCCCAAGAAAAACCGCCCGGGTTTCCCCGGGCGGTGCGGTTGTGCGTGCTCATAGCTACGGACGCCAGGGCCGCCCCTCCCCGGGCAGGTCCCGGCTCACGCGCCGGCGAAGGGCCGGGCGCTTCTCGGGTTGGATCTGGGGCACGAAGAGCTGGATCGTGGGATCGAAGGCCCCGGGGGCGACCTGCACCGAGGCGGCCGCCACGGTAGTGGTGGTTTCCGTGCCCTCCAGGTACTTCTGGAGGTTCACCTGCGGCACCTTGGCCCCGAAGCTCGTGTTAATGAGCTTCACGAACTCGTTGGCCACGATGGCGTAGCCCAAGCGCTGGGGGTGCACGCCGTCGTAAGAAAAGATGCCACCGGTCAGGAACGCTGCTGAGAGCTTGACGCCACCCAGCATGTACCCGTGGGCCACGATGTCGTTGAAGATGGTGTTGACGTCCAGCACCGGCGCGCCAATGGCCGCCGCTTCCGCAGCAATGATGGCGTTGAGCTCGCGGATGCGGGCGTTGATGGCCGCTGCTTCGGCGGCGCGAAGAACCACGCCAGGAACGAACTGACCGCCCACGATCCCACCGTCGGGCAGCACTTTGCCCGTGCCCGGGATGCCGTAACCCTGGGCAATGAGGGAACTACCCTGAAGGGTCACGTAGTCGTTGTCCGAAAGAGGACCGGTATCCGCAAGGAGGTTAACCTTTTGACCCTGAGGCGTAAAGACGTACGGCTTGACCGTAGTCACAAAGGGAATGGCGGTGACGTTGGGGATGTTGGCCACCACGATCTTGGCCGCCGGCAACTGGGCGTGGAGGGTAGCGAGAAGCGTGTGGTACTGCTGCTGGAAGGCGGCCACCGGGGTCATGGTCACGCCGTCAATGGGCACCGCCGCTAGAGCCGCCCCCAAAACGTCGTTGTTGCCGATCCAAACCGTGATGAACGTGGGCCTCGCGGCAATAGCCTGGGCGACAGCCGTGCCGTCAATGTTGGTGCCGGGGATCTTGGGAAAGCGCAACACGATGTCGTACATGATGGTGTTGGGGTCAATGTTGCCGGTCAAAAGCTTGGTAATGTCCCCGGTTTTTGTAAGCAAATCGCCGGTTTTCGACCCGGGAATTCCCAGGTTGTTGTAAATGCCCTGGTAGGTGGCGTTGATGGGCTGACCCGGAGTGCTTCCCGAGGGCACCAGGGAAGGCACAAGCCGGTGGGTCATGGGGTCCAAAAGCCGCTGGAGCTTGAGGACCGGAGCGATCCCAGGGTCGGAAACCAGCGGCTGCTGGAAGCTCGCCAGCCCGAACTGACGCGCCAGGATAGCCGGGTAGGAGTGCTCCTGGTAAAACTTGGCCAGACCACCGGAGGCGTAGCCGGCCGTCAGGGAATCCCCCAAGGCCACGTAGTTGGAAAAGTTCACCTGAGCTGTGGCGGAAACGGCCACCCCCAGGACGAGCAAGGCCAAAAACACGTTTGCCTTTTTCATTCTGACCTCCTTAAAAGCTGTACACGACGCTGAAGCCAAAAAGCTCAGCGCGGGTACGGTAGGTCCCGTTGTAGTTGTCAATGTTCTGGCCGTAGGTGGAGCGGTTATCGAAGGGCAGGTGCAAAAAGGAGCCATCCACCCGCATCTTGGGGTTGACCTGCCAGGAGAACCCAACAGAGTAGCCGTTGCGGTCGGCGTCCGGAAGCAGTGGAGAAACGATATGGGTGGGCATGGGGGTGCGGTCACGGAGGTAGCCCACCTGCACCGCAAAGGTCGGGGAGAGCTTGCGCTCCAACCCTACGCGGTAGGTCCAGGCGTCGTGGAACTGCTCGGGGCGGACCGAGGAAAGGGCCGGGTAGCCCACGATGGTGATGGGCAACTCGGAGAAGCTGTCCCACCCCATGTGCACGGCGTCAGCGCTGAGGATGGTCTTTTCCCCGCGCCACGCCAGGCCAATCCGGGCCTCGGCCGGGAAGTTGATGCGGGTCTTGCCCTTGGGGTTTCGGTCGAAGGGGATCTGGCTCGCAATGAGGGCGTCGAAATCCGCGTACCCGGTAGCGAACTGCACGAACGACGCCTTGGCATCGTTGATTTCCACCAAAACCCGCGAGCGGTACGCAGCGCCCAGGGAAAAACCACCCCCTAGCTTCCACAGCAGGCCCAGGTTGTAGCCCCAGTCCCCAGCAAAGCCCTCGTTGTACATGTGCACCTGGCCCACCTCGGCCACCCGCTGGGTGTACGGGTTGATAACCCCGATGGATTTGGTGAGGTCCACTTGCACCAAAAAGTAGTCGAAGCCGACCCCCACCGCGAAGTTGTCGTTGAGCTTCCAGGACACGTGCGGGTTGACGTCGAAAACCTTGAGATCGATGCGCTTGGAAATGAAGCGCCCGGCGTAGTTGTCCGGCCACCAGGTCCCGAGGCCAAAGGGGGCCATGGTGGAAAGACCCCACCGGAAGTTGCCCGAAAGGGGCGCTGAGTAATGGAAGTGGGGCGGGTAGAAGATCTGGTCTTCCATTTCCGTCCTGTAGCCAGCACCGGGGTAGGGGTTGTCGCCCCTGAATTTGGAAGACTCGGTAATGAGGAAAACCCCCGCCATGGCCTGGGTCCCCTCCAAAAACGCCAGGCCTGCCGGGTTGTAGTAGCCAGCCGCGGGGTCGTCGGCTACGGCCACGAACGCCCCGCCCATGCTCACGCCCCTGGCCCCGTGCTCGAAGAGGGCAAAACCGTTGCCCCAAGCCAGGGCCGGCGCCAGCAGCACCACCGGCAAAAACCAACCGTACCTCCTCACCATGGTCATCGCTCCTCCTTTCTCGGGCTCGCCTTTGGCAGGCGCGCAGATCATGGAGCAACTTTAAAACCGCGGCGAGGCGTTCGTCAATACACCGTTGGCCTCAGAAACACTCCAAAAAACCAGTGTTTTAGTGAAAAAAAGCACGAAGCGCCAAAAGAACGAGTTAGCTCTTGCGACGAACGGCAACCAGCGTGCAGTCGTCCCCTCCTGGAACGGCGCCGGTGAAGGCGAAAACGGACTCCCGCACCCTCTCGAGCAGCTGAGGGAGGGGGGCGGCGGCATGGGCCGCGAGCAGCCCTTGGAGCCGATCCAGGCCAAACTCTTGGCCTCCTTCGTTGCCGGCTTCCAGAATTCCATCGGTAACCACCACCAGGGTCTCCCCGACCGCGAGGGTGGCCACATCGTCCCGCAGCATGGGTTCCTCCACCAAACCCAGGGGCGGACCCTGGGAGCGCAGGAGGCGTAAGGGTCGCGTTGGGGAAACCACCACCGCCGGCGGATGCCCCGCACCCAGGTAGCGCACGGTCCCGCCCGGCTCGAACTCCAGGAAAAAAGCCGTCGCAAACTGGTGCGCCGCCCAAAGCGTGGCCAGATGCTGGTCCAGGAGCCGGGCCAAAACCTCCAACCTTTTGGTCCGGGTGGCTGCCAGCCGCAAGGCCCCTTGCAGGGACGCGGCTAACAGCGCAGCCGGAACTCCTTTTCCGGAAACGTCGAACACCGAAAGGGTGAGCTTCGAGTCGTACTCCACCACGTCGTAAAGGTCCCCGCCTACCTGCCGCGAAGGAACCGAAAAACCCGCAAACTCCCACCCACCCCAGCGCTCGGGAAGTCGGGGTAAGAGGTGCTTTTGGACCGCTGCCGCCAAGGCTAGCTCCCCCTCCAGCCGCTCCCGTTCCACCCGCAAGTTGAGGGCGAGAATGGCCGCAAAGGCCAGGGCACCCTGGGCTGCAAAAAGCGTCACCGTATCCAGGTCCTTTTCCGAAAACGGGGCCAGCCCACCCCGCACCTCGCGGTCAGCCAGGGCCAGGATGCCCAGGGACCGGTCCCGGTCGCGAATGGGCGCCACCAAAACGTGAGGCGAAACGAGGGTCGGCTCCCCGAGGGCATCGAAGCGACGACCCACCAAGATTTCCCGTCCCACCCGCTCCACCAGGCAAAAGGGAGCGCGCCCGTCACCCTGAGGGGCGAAGCTCGAGCAGAGTTCCGGCGCCAGCCACAGCTCCCCGCGGCGGGCATCCAAAAGAGCCATGGCGTGGAACAGGAGCGATTGCCCCACGACCCGGGGGTCCAGTTGGCCGCTCAGAACCTCAGCCATGGCGCGAAGGCTTTCACCTTCCCAAACCCTTCTCCTTTCGGCAAAGCGGCTCGCCCGAAGCTCTTCCCGCAACCACCAAGCAGCCAGCACGGTGCCAGCCGCCAGCAACGTGCCCTCCGAAGGCGGCAAGCCCCCGGAGAGCTCGAGCTCAAAAGTTTCCCTGCCAGCGGGCACGGCAAAGACTGACCTGGGGCCGCAAAAGTCACCCGTCTCCGCCAGCACCTGGGAACCTCTGCGGAGCGCGCCGGCCGTCGCGCCGCTTTCCGCCACCAGGTGCGCGAGGACCTGCTGCGGCAATTCCCCTTGCCGGCCGTTGCTGGCCTCCTGAAAGAGGGCCAGGATCCCTTCGACGCTCACGGGGTCGCCAGGTGGGAGAGGGCCTCCTCCCGGGTGCCGAAGAGCCGGGCGTACTGGGAAAGCCCCATGACCTGGAAGGTCTTGGCCACCGAAGGGTGCAAGTTGCAGAAGGCCAGCACGACGTTTTCGGCCAGGCAGGCCTCCAGCACCTCCAGAAGCAGCGAGATACCGATGGAGTTGATGATCCGGGTTTGGGCCAAATCCAGGAGGATGGCTTTCTTCCCCTCAGCTAGGGCTTGCCGAGCTCCGCGGGAAACGGCTTCGCCCCCTTCGTTGTTGATGTAACCGGAAACGGCAAAGATGGCCGTGGCACCAACGTCCGGTTCCCGGGTCACCGTGCACGCTTCCACGCTCAAACCCCCGACGCCGCGCGGACCAGGGTCACCACCGTCCGCCCCGGTCGCGACTCCACCTTGAGCTCGTCCGCAAAGCGCCGCATGATTTCCAGCCCCCAACCGCGTTTTCGAGGCGAGGCCAGTTTATCAGCAAGCTGGGGTTGCGGTACGGCCTCAGGGGAAAACCCGGGCCCACAGTCGCTCACCCGCACCCAAAAGCGAACCCCATCCCGGTCGCGGTGTGCCTCCACCTCCACCTCCACGGGGCGCTTGCCGTACTCCAAGGCGTTGAGACACGCCTCCAAGACCGCCAAGCGGAAATCCGCGACCACCTCGGACCTCACCGCCAGGGATTGGCGCGCTTCCTCCAAAAGCCTTAAGGCCTCCGCCTCACACCCCGGCGTGCCCGAAAGCTCGACTTGAGAGGTAAAGGTCGCGGGGGCAGCGTTGGCAACCATGGGTTGTGGCCTCACAAGCTCAAGAGCAGCCGCAAAAGACGCAGGGCCACCCGCAACGAAAGGCGCAGCTCTTCGGGCCCCCACACGGCCGCCCCGAGGGCGCCAAAGCCCATGGCTGCGAGGCCCTTGCCGGCCACGCTCGCCGTTTTTCCCCCGGGGAGCACCCGCAAACGCACCGGGTTTGCCCTATGCACACCCCATGCCAACCGGCCTCCACCGGTAACGTACTGTTCCTTTGAGATTTCTGAAAAAGCCCCACACCTTCATGTGTTGCAAAACGCATCACAGGAGATCTCCGGGTCGGCGGGTGCCCGCAAAAACTCCCGAGAGGAAAAGCTGGCCGCTCGTGATGCACATTGCAACATCATGGTGCATCCCACCTCTTGAGCATCCGGTACAGCGTGGAGCGGTCCACCCCAAGGGCGCGGGCCGCCTCTTTCTTGTTCCCCGCGAACCTCTCCAAGGTCCGCAACACGTGGTTTTTCACCACCTCATCCAACGTGCCACCGGCTACAGCCCTCGCCGACCCCGTCCCCATGGCCAGCAGGACGTCGTCGCGGGTGATTTCGGGTCCCGAGGCCAGAGCCACCGAGGCCTCCACCAGGTGCTCCAGCTCCCGGACGTTGCCCGGGTAATCGTAACCCAGCAAAAGCTCCCAGGCTTCCCGGGAAAGCCGCACCTGGCCCTTGCCCAAGCGCTGGCCTAGGTGCTCCAGGAACGTGCGAATGAGTGCCGGAATATCTTCGGGCCGCTTCCTGAGTGGGGGAAGGTGCAGCTCCACAACCCGCAAGCGGTAGTAAAGGTCCTGGCGAAACTCCCCGCGCTCCAGCATGGCCTCCAGGTTGCGGTGGGTGGCCGCCACAAGGCGCACGTCCACAGAAATTTCCCGCCGGCCTCCCACCCGCTCGAGTTTCCGCTCCTGAAGGACGCGCAAGAGCTTGGCCTGAAGGTTTGGCGAAAGGTCCCCAACCTCATCCAAGAACAGCGTGCCCCCTTGGGCCACTTCCAGCTTGCCAATGCGGGCCTCCACCCCCGTGGCCACCCCTTTTTCGATGCCGAAGAGCTCGGCTTCCAAAAGGCTTTCCGGCACCGCGGCGCAGTTGATGGGGACAAAAGGCTTGGCGGCGCGTGGCGAGAGGTCGTGGAGCAGACGCGCCACCTTTTCCTTGCCCGTCCCCGACTCCCCGCGGATCAACACCGAAACGTCCAAAGGCGCAACACGCCGGACCAGCTCCAAGGCGCGGAGCATGGCCGGGGACTCGGCCACCAGGTCCCCCAGGTCCTCCCGCAAGCTGCGGTTTTCCTCCTCTAAGGCCTGCCGGCGGCGCTTTTCGGCCTCAAGGGCGCGCGACGAAGCCAGGGCCGAGGCGGCCAAAAGCGCCATGGAGCGGAGAAACGTGGCGTCGTCCTGGCTGAACTCCCCCTCCCCTTCCCGGGTTTCCCGATCGGCCACCGCCACCAGCAGGACCCACGCTCCCTGCCACACCCCTGGGGCCACCATGACCTGGCGGAACGGGAGACCCAACTCACCCCCGGCCAGAAACTGCACCGCATCGGACCTAGGCTGCCGCCGGAAGGCCACCACGAACTCCTGAGGCCCTGCCGGCCACTGCACCCCCGCCCAGGTGCTGACCTCCCCTTCGGGGGTGAGGGCGACCACCAAACCCCCGCGGGCGTCGAGGAGCCCCACGGCCCGGTGCACCAGCTCTTCCACCAGCTCGGGCTCTTCCCGCGGCCCCCCCAGAGCCAGGGAAAGCTCGAGGATGGCCTCAAGCTGCGCTTGCCGCCAGGTAGGGATCGGCCAGCTCAAAGGCTCCCCTCCACCCGCGCCACCAGCGGAAACCGGGGGTTGACCGCCCGCACCTGCGCCAAAAGCTCCAAAGCTCGGTACCGCTCTCCCAACCTTGCCAAAGCCAAAGCCTTGAAACACTGTCCCGAGAGCTTGATCCACGCTTGCCCGACGTTGGCAAAGGAGCTCCCGGCGATGGCGGCGTCGGCCGCGGCAACCGCCTCCTGGAAATGCCCCTGAGCCACGAGCCTCTGGGCCCGGAGCAGGGGCAGGATGCGGGCAAACCCCCGCGTCCCCGGTGCACCGCTGGCCACCGCTTGTTCGAGCTTGCCTTCCAGCTCCTCGGCGGTGGCCCACTGCCCTTCGCTGACGGCGGCTTCGTGGACCACAAAGTACTCCCACTCGTCTTTAGGGGTCCGGATGGCCGCAGCGGAAACACGGAGGAGGGGGGGGTCATCGTGGAAGAACCCGAGAAGCCCAAGGACGGTTGCCTCCACCACCGCGCGCTCATCGTCCTTGAGATCCAGGGCGCGGGCCAGCTCGGCCACGGCCCTGCGGGCGGCCTCCGGCTCCCCGGCGAGCACCGCCAAATCCGCCAGGTGCCGCCAAGTTGGGTAAAAGCGGGGGTTAGCCGCCACCGCAGCCAAAAGCTCTTTGCGGGCCTCTTCCAGTCGCCCCGTAATGAGGTACAGCTCCCCCAGGGAGTCGTGAGGGTTAGCCTGATCAGGGGCGATGAACGCGTACTTGCGGAACTGCTCCTCGGCTTCCCCCCACCTTCCCCTGGCCAGCGCGGCGTACCCCAGGATGTTGTAGGCCAAGGCATCGTTGGCGTCCAGCTCCAAGGTTTTCCTTCCCCACCGCTCGGCTTCCTCGGCGTTTCCCACCTCCTGGTAGGCTAAAGCCAAAAGCCGCGCCAGCTCCACTTCCCGGGGGTACTCAGCTTGGTACTCCCGCAGCCGGGTGAGGTAGGCCTCACGGTCGCCGCTCCGCCGCAGGACCAAGAGCTCCAAAAGCATGCGCTCCCTGGGGGTGAGGCTTTCTTGGGGGATGGTTTTCAAGAACTCCAGGTGCTCTTTGGCTTCCTGAGGGCGGCCCAAGCCCATGTACGCGCGTTGGAGGAAGTAACGAACAGCAAAGGAGTTAGGCTCAATCGCTCGGGCTTTTTCCAAAATCTCCGCCGCGTCCCGGTAGTAAAGCTTGTTGAGCTCCCCCCGGGCGTGCTCGACGAGCGCCAGCACCTCGGGGTTGCGCGTACTCCACTCCCGGGGTGACAGCCATGCCCAAACCCCGAAGGCAAGCGCCCCCAAGACCACCGGCAAACCCACGATCCACAGCTTCTTCATGATTTACCTTCCCAGCTCACGGTCATCACCGTAATGTCATCAAAAGCCGTTGCACCCCCGGAAAACTCCAGCGCCCATCGCACCAGAAAGCTCGCGGCCTCCTCCACATCCCTTGGGGCGGCGGCAAAAGCTCGCACCAGCTCCCCGTCATCCACCCTCCCGCCACCGGCGTCGTGAGCGTCGGACAAACCGTCTGAGTACACGAGCACCAAGTCTCCGGCTTCGAGCTGGACCGTTACTTCGTCCCACACCCCCTCGGGGAGGGCCCCCAAGGGCAAACGGAAGGCGGGCAGTGGCAGCTCCGTGACCGAGCCGTCGCGCCGCCGCAAAAGTGGCGGGGGCTGCCCAGCCAAGCAGTAGCGGAGCACCCCTCCCGGGCAGAGGAGCAGGTACGCCAAGGCCAAAACTAAGCGCTGCTCGCGCCGGTACAAGCGGCGGTTCACCGCCTGAAGCAAGCTGCTCGGTTCCGGCGTCACCACCGCCTCGGCACGAAGGGCCTCCCGGGCCGCTACCATGAGCATGGCTCCCGCCACCGACTTGCCCGCCACGTCTCCCAGCACCAGGGCCTGACCCCTGCCTTGGGTCCCGGGGAGCACGTCGTAAAAGTCCCCACCCACCTGGTAGGCCGGCACGCAGCGGGCGGCTACCCGCCACGGAGGCGGGGCGGCGATGCGCTCGGGAATGAGGGAAAACTGCACCTGGCGGGCAATGGAAAGCTCTTTTTCCAGCTCCATTTGCCGGGTGTGCTCGGCCAGGAAGCGGGCGTTTTCGAACCCCACTGCCCCCTGGTTGGCGAGGGCGCGGAGAAGCTGTACCTCCTCCCGCGTGAGCTCCTCTTCGGAAAGCTTGGGCCCCACCACCAGCAGCGCGTAGAGCTGGCCCGAGGCCACCAGGGGAATCAGCAGTTTCACGTCTTGTTGGCGGGCGGCGGAAAGGAAGCTGGCCGTGGCTTCGTCCAAAAGCGAAAGCCCTTCCAAGTGCCCAGGGCGCAAGGGTTGCCCCCGCTGCTGGAGCTCCCGGATAAACGCACAGGAAAGGCTCACCTCCGGGGGCAACGGGACCGGCAGTGAGGAGGCCACCAGGGTGCGGCTTTCCACCCGATAGAGGACCGCCCAAGCGAGATGCATGATTTCCGAAAGCCTCGAGGTCAGCCACCGTTCCAGCCGCGCCACCGAAAACTCGCGGGTGAGGGCCTCGGAAAGCTCTTCCAAAGCCCTGCGGGCATCCACCATGTCACGAAAGAAAAAGCGGTCCACCGGCCCCTGGATCCGGCGCCGCAGGGGATCGAAGAGGGCCACCACCAGAAGGGCGAACAAAAGGGGGAAGTACCGGGACTGAGAAAGCCCTTGGGTGCGCGCGAGAGCGTTGGCGGCGGTGAGGGCAAGGGCGTAAATGGCGGTTACCGCCGCCGTCGTAAGGGTGTACAGGAGGGATCGGCGCACCACCACCCGCACATCCATGAGCTGAAAGCGGACGATGGCGTAGGCAAAGGCCAGAGGGAGCGCGACGAGGAAAAGCACCGCCAGGGCCAGGCTCGTTTCGCTGGCGCTGACGGTGGGAATCAGCACCGCAAAAAGCAAGAACGGCACCACACCCACCACCGTGCCGGCAAAAACCGCGCGCATCTGTTGCTTCTGGCGGGGATCCTCGGCTCGCACCAGCGACCGCAGAAGCGCCAAAAGCCCTAGGACCAGGTAGTCCCCCATGAGAACCCAGGACGCCACCGGGGCTCCCGAGATAAAACGCAGCTTCCAGCCGAAAAACCGCGCGCCGGCTTCGCTTCCGGTGTAGGTCAGGGGCGGCAAGGCGTAAAGGACGGTAAAAAGGTGGGGCGAGGTGTTGAGGAAGCGCTCGAGCTTCTCGAGGAGCGGGCGGCCATCCGGGGCAATGGCAAACACCTGGCGCCGCGGGAAAACCAAGAAAAAATGCAGGAACGCTGCCGGCAAAGCGAGAAGGGAAAGGGTCCCGGTGGTGAGCACGACCCCATCGAAGAACCCGTACGAGGCGGGGCGCAGGCGGCAAACCAGGAAAAGCATGAAGAGCGTGCAGAGAACGAAAAACACCCGCGACGGCGCCGCCGGAGCGTCATCGGGCCGGGAAAGCAGGACGAGCAACCCCACCCCAAAGAAGACGAAACCCGTGAAGGCGGCGTAAAGGAACAGAGGCGTGGAGAGCCTCCGGGACGAAAGCCTGACCGAAAGCTCCAGGAGCGTGCCGTCGCGGAGCACCAAATACGGCACCTCGTCCCCTGCTTTGCGCTTCGCCAACAGGCGTGCCACCTCCCCTGGCGAGCGCACGATGGCCCGGGCAACCCCTACGATCTTGTCCCCCGGGCGGATCCCGGCCACCTCACCGCCGGTTCCCGGCGCCACCGCTTTCACGAGCAAGAGCTCCCGGTCCGTGGACAGCACCACACCGTCCCAGGGCCGCGGTACGAACATGTCCAAAACCGAAAGCAACGCGACCCCCAGCGCCCCAGTGCCGAACCACACCAGCCGGCGGGGAAGGCGGGAAAGCCTCAGCACGCCGTTCACGATACTACGCAGGCCTCAAAGCCGCCAAGGGTAGAATGACGCGATGGCCGGCGGGATTTTCGTCAGCTTCGAAGGGGTCGAGGGGTGCGGGAAGACCACCCAGCTTTCCCTTTTGGCCCAGGAGCTCCGGCGGCGGGGTATCCCCGTGGTCACGACCCGGGAGCCTGGAGGTACGCCCCTCGGCGAGCACCTGCGGGCGCTCCTCTTGGACCCTGACTTTGCTCCCGTACCGTGGGCTGAGCTTTTCCTTTTGGAAGCTGCCCGGGCGCAACTGGTGAGCACGGTCATCCGCCCGGCCCTGGAAAAAGGGGCGTGGGTTCTTGCCGACCGCTTCAGCGACTCCTCCTTGGCCTACCAGGCAGGTGGGCGGGGGCTCCCTTGGCGCCAGGTTCGGGCCGCCAACCGCATGGCCACCGGGGGCCTTTCCCCCCACCGTACGGTGGTGCTCCAGGTGCCGGTACGGGAAGCTTTGGCCAGGGCCCGGCGCCGCCCCACCACCGATGCCAAAAACCGCCGTTTCGAGGACGAAGGGGAAGCTTTCCACCGGCGGGTGGCGGCGGCCTTTGCCCGCCTCGCCACCCAAGAACCCCAGCGGGTCCGCCTTGTGGACGGCCGGGGGGACCCTTCCCAAGTTCACGCCCGGGTCCTGGCCGCCCTGGGAGAGCTGTTGCCGTGACGACTCTCTGGCCTTTCGCTGACGACGCCCTCGACGTCGAGCGCTTCCCCAGAGCCAAACCTCTCGTTTCCGGCCTCGAACGGGCGGTGCAGCGCGGAACCCTCCCAGCAACGCTGCTGCTCGTAGGGGAACCCCTGGCCGGTCGCGAAGCGGTGGCCGTGGAGCTTGCCGCCATGCTCGTGTGCCCCCAGCCGAAGGCGGGGTGCACCTGCGGTTCCTGCCAGCGAGTTCGACACGGGATCCATCCGGACCTTCACATCCTGCGGCCGGAACCGGGGCACCGGGATATCCGCGTGGAGGACGTGGCGGAGGTTCTGGCAAGCTTCCAGCAGGTCCCCTACGAAGGGCGAAAGCGGGTGTACGTGTTGACCAACGCCCATACCCCGCCGTTGAACGTCTTTGCCGCCTCGGCCCTCTTGAAAACCCTCGAGGAACCCGTTTCCCACGCCCACTGGATCCTCCTCGCCGCTAATCCCTTGCGGGTTTTGCCCACGATCGTGTCGCGTGCGGTCTCCATTCGCGTGCCCGCTGGCGCCGAAGCCTTCCCCGGGCAAACCCACGACAAGAGAACCGCCCTGCTTTTGGCCGAAGTGCCCGCAAGCGCCGGCGCCTTGGCCGAGGAAGGAGCTGAAGGGGAAGCGTTTTTGGGCCTCGCTCAGGAGCTCCTTCCCGAGGCCCTGGCCGGCGACCTTCTGGCCCTCCTGCGGCTTGCCGCCTTGGCCAAAGACCGTCCTTGGCGATCGGCCCTCCTCGCCGCCCTCACCCTTACGCTTGCCCGGCGCCTGGATAGCGAAAGCGCGGAGCGGGTGCTTCGCGTGGCTGAAGGGTGGCTTGCCGCCCAGCACGTGCAGGAGCAGCTTCACCTGGGATTGGAAGCGACGGTTTTGGCGGTCTTAGGCCCGATGGTGAGCGAAGGCCAATAAAAGAGCCGCCGGGAGTTTACCCGGCGGCGATGGTTCCGAATCGAAGGGCGGCGCAACCAAGCACTTTTGGTCGGCCTTGTTTGGCGGGACGTCGTTCGAAAGGCACCGTTTGGCAGGCTTCAGTTTGATTGGCTTTGCCTGACGGGTCGCCTGATCGTCCGCCCTCCTTCCTCAGCTACCATCATTATAGGTCCTCATTTTGGGTTTGTCCAGCCCCCCCGGAAAGGGTCACTTGCACGTGCAGTTCCTGGCCCGCCTCGACCGTCACCTCCCGCCTTTCGGCGCCGTAGCCGGGAGCCAAAACCTCCACCCGGTGCACCCCCGGCTCCACGGCCAGGCCCCGAACCATGTGCGCGAGCTCCTCGCCCGTGCCCACGAACTCCCCGTCCAAGTACACCGCGGCGTTGGCGGGTTCGACCGCAAAGCGGAGGGCGGCCTTTCCCTCCCGCGGGCTCTCCGGGCGGGGCTTGGGCGCCAGCTCCGGGCGGAGGGAAGGGTCGGGGCGGGGTTTGGGGGTTTTGCTCGGCTCCGGCCCCTTCCCAAAGACCCGAGCCACGGGCAAGCCTTCGGGGCGGTCGTACCAGGGGGCTGGCTTTTCTCCGGGCTTGCGGGCAAGCTTGAAATCCAGAGGGAAGTAGCGCCCCGGCTGGGCGTCAATCTCCACGCGGTGGCTTTCGTACCCTGCCAGGGCAAACTCCAAGGTGTAGCGCCCGGGCTTGAGGTAAAGGTAATCGGGGTTGCCATCGAAATCATCGGCGGTGCCGATGAGCTGTCCATCCAGGTAGACCAGGGCGTGTTCGGGGCTTACGTCCGTATCCACCACCGCCAGGTCCGGGGCCTTGGCCTGCACCACCGGAACCACCTCCGCGGGTCCCCACCACCACGGCCCCCACCACGGCCACCAAAGGTGCACGCCCACCCGCACCCGGCCGTGGGCCTGGGCGGTGCCGGCCACGGCCAGAAGCAGCATCGGAGCCCAAAAACCCAGGCGACGCATGGCTCAACCCTCCCGGAACTTCAAAGTGCAATCCCCATGCCAACATAAGGTTGGCTCAGCATCCTGGCAAGGGGCGGGTGGGAGGACAAACACCCCAGGTGGTGTCATCAAACGGGTGCACCGGGAAACGCTCCGGCCAAGCGCGCCGGAAGCCCACATCCCCGTGCCTGCCAAACCAGCCACCGCCACGGCGTGAGGGCCACCCGGCGGGCGGAAAGCACGGAAAAGGCTTCCACCGTGTGCGCGCCCTCCACCGTCAAGGCGCGAAAGAACGCGAGCCCCGTCATCACCCGCGCGTAGGGGCGGACGGCAAGCTGGGAGGCGTAGCAGGCAAAAGCTCTTTCCTTCGCTTCCCAGCCAGGATCGGCGTCCACCAGGAGGTTGGGCGCCAGGGGAACCCCCACCTCGTAAAAAGCCACCCAGCGGGGCAGGCTCCCCATGCCCGCGTAAACAACGCGTGCCCGCAGGGCCCGCTGCAGCGCCCGCGTGCACGCCCGGTGGTCGGGGTGGAGGTCCGAGGGGTGGGGCGAAAACACCGTATCCGGTTGGAAGTCGGCAAGCTCCTGGGCCAAAAGCCTGGACAGCGCCGCCATCTTCCGACCCAGGGTCCGGTCCCCAAAGTCCCAGAACTCGAGCTCGCCAACGCCGAGAGCGGCAGCAGCGTCGCGGGCTTCCCGTCGCCGGACGGAGGAATCACCCTGGGCTTCCCCGCCCGTAACCACCACCACCCGCAAGGCGTAGCCACGGATGGCGGCTTGGGCGAGCGTGGAGCCCATCCCGAAGGTCTCGTCGTCGGGGTGAGGGGCAAGCACCAGCCACCGCCTTCCCGGCGGGAAACCGGCCGCGTAGGGGACGAGCGCCTGCTCAGGGGGAAAGCGCATGGGTGCGTCCCCTCCCTCCGTACCCAAACGCTGCGGCCAAGGCCAGGGCGCCCAAGCTCCACCCCAGGGCCAGACCTGGCGGGGCGTACCGCCACTCCACCTCGTGCGCGCCGCCCGGGACCACAACCCCCATGGCTCCGAGGTTGGCCGTAACCAGCGGTACGGCAACACCGTCCACACGAGCCTTCCACCCAGGCACCCGCGGCACGTGGAGCACCGCCAGGACCTCACCCGTAGCCGTCACTCTCGCCCGCACCTTCCAGGGGCGCCGCTCCAAAACCGCGAGCGTCCCGGAACCTCCAAGGGCGAGGGCGCGGTCGGTCACCGCCGTGGTCCGAAAATCCACGCTTTCGAAGACTTTTCCGTTTTCGCCGCCCACGAGGGGCACTGCCCGACTGGCCAAGCGCAGGACCGGCAAGAAACGGGCGTTGCGGTAAAGGCGCAAACGCTCGCTTCCGTCCACCGCCTCCCAACCGCTGGCGCACATGGGAGGTACGCCTTCCGGCCCTGTGAGCAACCACCGCACCCCCCAAGCCCCTGCCAAGCCGGCCCAGGGCTCGGTCACAGGACCCGGCAGGTCCTCGCCCCGGGCCCCCAAGGCCCGATGCACCGCGGCCAGCGCCCGCGGGCGCACCGGGTCGTGGCAGCGAAGGTCGGAAAAACCCATACGGGCGAGGAGGTTGGCGGGAACGACCTCGCTTATGGCTAAAACCCGCTCTCCCGGTTGCACCCATCCGGAAAGGCGGTCCACGAGCGGATCGAGAGGCCCCGGAGCGGAGACCGGCAGCACGCTCACGCTCCACAACCCCACCTCGAGGGCCGCCAACACGGGAACCACACGCTGCCAGCGGGGCCGGGCCAGGGCAAGTGCCGCCAAGGTGGGGGCAAACGCGGTAGGCCACACGCGGCCACGCGCCGAAAGAAGCGCCGTGACGGTCAGAAAAAGCACCGTCCCCTGGACGAAGAGCCACGCCCCCAGGAGCCTGGGCAACGGCACCCTTGTCTCCGGAAAACGGAGAGCCGCAAGCGCCACGAGGGCAAACGGCACGAGAAACCCCACCCGGGGCCAGGT
>JBAMMG010000065.1:0-25068 GCA_039793905.1 Thermoanaerobaculum sp.
CAAGCCTCACCGCCTCGTAGGCCCCGGGGACCGCATCCGTCTCACCATGGGCCCTGGACGGCGCCGGGAGGTGATCGTCCGCGAGGTCCGAGAAACCCACGTTTCCAAGGCCGAAGCGAAAACCCTGTACGAGGACGTGACCCCGCCGCTCTCGCCGGAAGAGCTGGCCCTTTTGCGAGCGGCGCCGGCGCCGGCCCCGCCCAAGGGCAAAGGCCGGCCGGAAAAACGGGATCGCCGCCTCTTGGAGAAGCTACGGGGGCGGCGGTGAGCATCCCGCAACGTCGTTTTGGGGCCTGGGGTTTCGCTGGAGCGGAGCACCCAGCGCCGCCTCCGGCACTGGCGTACCTCCAGGCTCACCTGGGAACCGGGGACCCCCTGCCGGAAGCGACGGTGGAAGGCTTTCGCGTCCCCAAGGCCCAGGCGCTGCCGGCTTTTGGGGTGGCCACCGAGCGAGCTGGGGAAGCGCGTCTTTGGGTAGCTGCAGGGCAGAGCTTTCCCGACATCCTGGCCTTCCGCACCAAGACCTTGGCGAGCGTTCCCGACGCCGTAATCTTTCCCGCCTCCCCCCAGGAGGTGGTGCGGGTGCTGGCCGAGGCGTCCCGCCATGGGGTGGCGGTGATCCCCCGGGGTGGGGGGACTTCGGTGGTGGGTGGGGTGACGGTGCCGCGGCTTTCCCAACCGGTGGTGGTGTTGAGCTTGGAGCGGCTTTCGGGCCTCGTTTCCTTGGATGGGCGCTCGGGCTTGGCCACGTTTTGGGCCGGGACGGTGGGACCCAGGGTGGAAGCCGAGCTCGCGGCCAACGGCTTTTGGTTGGGGCACGAGCCGCAATCGTTCGAGCTTTCCACCGTGGGCGGATGGGTGGCCACGCGCTCGGCCGGGCACCGCTCCACGGGGGTGGGGAAAATCGAGGACCTGGTGGCCGGGGCCGAGGCCGCGGTGCCGGGAGGCTTATGGCGGCTTTCGCCGCTTCCCGCTTCGGCGGCGGGGCCCGAGCTGCGGAGGCTCCTTTGCGGCAGCGAGGGGCGCCTGGGGGTCCTGACCCAGGTGACGTTGAAGGTGCGCCCGAAGCCGGTGTCGGATCCCGGTTTGGCACTGCTTCTTCCGTCCTGGGAGGATGGGGTGGAGCTGTGCCGCACGCTCCTGCAGGAAGGGCTCACCCCCCAGGTCTTGCGTCTTTCGGATCCACCCGAGACGACTTTTGGTTTGCAGCTCGTGACCCTTTCGGGTTTGGCGCGCATGGCTTCCAGCTTTTTGTTTTCCCGCAAGCGCTTTGCCCGGCCGTCGCTGCTCTTGGTGGGGGGTGGCGAGGGGGCGCCCTTGGCAGCTGCCCGCCGGCTGGCGAGAAAGGCGGGGGGCGTGGTCCTGGGTAAAGGCATTTGGGAGAAGTGGCGACGGGACCGGTTTGCCCATCCGTACCTGCGGGATGCGTTCTTGAGCGCCGGTTTTGGGGTGGATACCTTCGAAACGGCGGCGCCGTGGTCGGCCCTGCTGCGGCTTTACGCCGCCGTACAGGGCAAGTTGCGCCAAGCCGCGGAAAGCCTGGGGCAGCGGGTCCTCGTTCTCGGCCACTTGTCCCACGCCTACCGCGACGGCGCTTGCCTTTATTTCACGTTTTTTTGGCCCCTGCGGCGCGGGTACGAGCGCGAGCATTGGCAGGTCTACAAACACGCATCCTTGGAGGCCATCTTGAGCGCGGGAGGAACCGTTTCCCACCACCACGGGGTGGGGCGGATGCATGCCGAGGTTTTGCCCGGGGAAATCGGGCACGAGGGCGTGGAGGCGCTTCGGGCTTTGGCGAAAAGCGTTGACCCAGCTGGGATCCTGAACCCCGGGGTGCTTTTTGGAGGGTAAAGGTGCGGGAAAGGCTTCTGGCCTGGCTGGCCGAAGGCGTGGACGTGCTGGTCATCGGCGGCGGAATTACCGGTGCCGGGGTCTTTCACGAGGCGGCCTTGCGGGGACTTTCGGTAGCGCTCGTGGAGCAAGGCGACTTCGCCTCGGGCACGTCCTCGCGGTCGTCCAAGCTCATCCACGGCGGCCTGCGCTACCTCAAGCGGTTGCAGCTCCGCCTCACCCGCGCCGCGTGCCGGGAGCGGGACTACCTGGCCCTCCTCAACCCTCACCTGGTGTGGCCGCTGGAGTTTCTTTACCCGGCCTTCGGCGATGACCCCACGCCCGGGTGGCAGGTGGCCCTGGGGCTTTCCATGTACGACCACCTGACGCCGTTTCGCCACCGTCACCAGCGCCTGTCGGCGGCCAAGGTACGGCGCAAAGCGCCGTTGCTGCGGAGGGAGCGCCTGGAGTTCGGCCTCGTCTACGACGACTGCGTGGCCGATGACGCCCAGCTCACCTGGGCCGTGGTGCGTTCGGGGATCCGAGCTGGTGGGGTGGCGCTCAACTACGCCAAGGTGGAGGCGCTCGTTTTGAACACCAGGGGTCTGGTGGCCGGGGCGGTGGTGCGGGACCGGGAAACCCAAAAAACGTGGCGCGTGCCGGCCCTGGTGGTGGTCAACGCCACGGGGGCCTGGTGCGACCAGACCCGCGCCTTGCTGGGGGACGTGTCGGCACGTCTCCGGCCCTCCCGCGGCTCGCACCTGCTTTTTCCCCGCCATCGCTTGCCTTTGGAGGTGGCGGTGACGGGCCTTTCCCCCGACGATGGCCGCCCGGTTTTCGCTGTCCCCCACCCGGAAGGCACGCTGGTGGGAACCACCGATGTTTTTCACCACGGGCCCCTGGACGCCCCCCGCCCCAGCGGCGAGGAGGTGGCGTACCTCATGCGCTACGTGCACCACGCCTTTCCCCAAGCTCGACTCACCCTCGCCGATGCGTGTGGGGCGTTCGCCGGGGTGCGTCCCATCGTGGACACGGAAGCCGAGGAGCCTTCCGAAGCCAGCCGGGAGGAGGCCGTGTGGGTGGAGCGTGGCATGGTTTCCACCGCTGGTGGCAAGCTCACAACCTTTAGGGTCACGGCCGGGGAGGCGATGGAGGAGGTGCTGCGCCTCTTGCCGGAAAGCCGCCGCCCGCAAACCCCCGAGCTGGCGCTAGCCTCGGCGGTGCTTCCGGATCGGGTGGGGCTGGAAGCGTTGGAGCATCTTGCGGCCCTCGGGGTCGGCCAGGTAGTTGCCCGGGGGCTTTTCCGGCGCCTCGGGGCCCAGGCCTTGCCGCTGGCGATGGGGTGTCCGGCCGACAAGCTGCGGCCGCTCGAGGAACGCTTTGGCCTTTCTCCGGCGGAAGTGGAGTACCACCTGCGGTTTTCTCGCGTGGTGCATTTGAGTGACCTGCTCCTGCGCCGGGTGCGGCTGGGGATGTGGGACCCCGCCGGGTGCCTGGAGCTGGCCGAAACCATGCGCGCGGTGGTGCGGCGGGCCGCCGGGTGGTCCGTGAAGCGGTGGGACGAGGAGCTGGCGCTTTTAGGCGAAGAGCTGGGCAACTGGGCTCCCCCGCCTTCGGAGGGGCCGTGAAGGCGGTCCTGCTCAACCCGCGCGCCGGGGGCGGACGCGCCGGCAGGAAGGCGCGACTTCTGCTGGAAAAAAACCCGCTCCCCCCAGGGACCGCCCTGGCCGTTCCCGAAAGCCTCGAAGCTCTCAAGAAAACCTTAGGCGAGCTTGCGGCCCAGGGCCTTGAGCGCTTGGTGGTGGTCGGTGGGGACGGGACCTTTCACCGCGTGGTCAATGCTCTGGAGGACCTGGGCGCCCTTTCGCGGGTCACGCTGGGTTTGGTGCCAGCCGGCACGGGTTCCGATTTGGCGAGGGTTCTCGCGCTTCCCCGCCGGCTCGGGGAGGCCCTGGAGGTGGCGCTCTACGCCCCGCCCGTGAGGTTGGATGCGGGGGAACTGCGGTCCAGTTGGAGGCGGGTGCTTTTTGCCAACGTGGCATCCTTCGGGATTTCCGGGCTGGTGGACGCCCGGGTCAACGCCAACCCCCGCCGGGGGGCCTGGGCGTTTCTCGCCGCCACCCTGGCCGCGGCGCGGGAGTACCGGCCGGTGCCGTGTCGGGTGGTTGCCGATGGGGAGGAGGTTTTCGTTGGCGAGCCCCTTGTCGTGGCGTGTGCCAACGGCCAAAGCTTCGGCAAGGGCATGCGCATCGCGCCCCACGCCGTCCTCGACGACGGTTTTTTCGATGTGGTGGCCGTACGACACGTGGGTTGGTGGAAGCTCGTGGGCAAACTTCCCAGGGTCTACCTGGGCAGGCACCTTTCCCTGCCGCAAGTGACCTGGCGGAGGGCCCGGGAAATCAAGCTCGAGCCTCTGGCGGCCTCGCCCCCCTTCGATGTGGATGGCGAATGTTACCCGAGCGGACCAGCGACCTTTTCGGTGCTGCCAGGAAAGCTTGCCGTTGCTGCCCCCCGGGCCCTTTCGTTAAACATTCTCGCGCGAGAAGATGGGGTATCTCCTGTTTCCGCCCCCAAAGCTTGGCTGCGGACCTTTGCTTGAGCTTTCTCTCCGAGGGGAGCCAAGACGTCTTGACGTCAAAGGAACGAGGCATCACAATGGCGCCGGAGACGGTGACATGGGGTCCGGTACCAAGACAACCCTTTATCTCGACGAGGATGTCCGCCGAGCACTGCGCTTGAAAGCAGCTCTCGAAAACCGGACGCTTTCCGAGCTCGTGAACAGCTCGCTGCGGGAACTTTTGAGCAGAGACCTCGAAGACCTTGCCGCGTTTCGGGAGCGCGCCGACGACCCGCTGTTGACCTACGAGGAGCTTTTGGCCGAACTCCGGGCCCATGGCAAGGTATAAGCTCCTCTTTCGTGCCTCGGTAGTCAAAGACCTTCGGCCGCTTCCTCCACGAGTTGTGGAGCGGGTCCTTGCTGCCGCGGAGAAGCTTCAGGAGGATCCTACTGCACCGCCGGCCTGCAAGCTGAGTGGCGAGCCCCGGTACCGCCTGCGGGTCGGGGCGTACCGCCTCATCTACGAAGTCCGAGAAGCGCAAGGGGAGGTGGTGGTGGTGAAGGTGGGTCACCGGCGCGAGGTATACCGGCGGTAGATCACGACCGGGGCGTCTGCCCTTCCTCTGCTTGGCGGCGGAGCGTGGCGAGAATCTTTTCTTCCGCCTCTCGGTGTTTGTTCCGCACCGCTTCCATGGCGGCATCAGCTCGGGCCAAAAGCTTCCGCGCTGTTTCCCGATCGTCCAAGGAGGCCAGGTTGATGCACACGTTTTGGTAGGCGCCGGCTCCGGCAGCGCGCGCCACCTGGGCCCCTACCCCGGCGTCGGAAAGGGAGGCCGCAAGGCCGATATCCGCCACCTGCAGGCAGAGGTCCAGAATTTCCGGACAGGCCTCGAGAACCGAAAGGGGTACTGCAATGGCTTTGAGCGTGGCTTCCCGCACGGCCTGGCTTCTCTGGGTTTGCTCTTCCGGCGTGGCTTTCGGCAACCGCATGGCGGCGAGCAAGGCGTCGAAAGCCCGGGTGTCCTCGTCAACGGCAAAGAGCATCGCGTCTTTGAGCTCTTGCGCGCGCATGGCGATGCGTTCCAGGGCTTGCCGCCGATCCTCGAACCCTTTCTTGTCGAAGCTCAGGTTGGCGACCATGGCGGCAAGGGCGGCAGCGAGCGCCCCGCAGAGGGCCGAAACCGTGCCTCCTCCGGGGGCCGGCGATTCGGTGGAAAGCTCGTCCACGAAAGCTTTGACGCTCATGGTGGCCAGAGGCTGCGGGGGGGCGAGGCGGTACTCGATGATGCGCTTTTCGGGATCGAAGGGCTTGACCTCGGAAAGCCCCAAAGTGCGGATAGCCACGTGGAGAACGGCGCCGTCGGGAACCCCGCGGCTCTTACCCATGCGCGCCAGGTAATGCCGGCCCGCTTCCAGGAGGGCGCTTTTGGGAACGAGGCCCACCAGCTCGGAGCCCGTGACCCGAAGCCCCCGCTCCCGGGCCTTTTCGTCGCAGGTATCGAAGGCCACGTGGAGGGGGGTGACGTCCAGGTCCGTAAGGTTCATGGAAATTTGGGCGCAGCCGTACTCGGGGATGGTCCAACCGATGGCTTTGACGCTCTTCAAAAGCCCCGGCTCGTATACCGGCTCGCCCTTTTCGTTGCGAATCACCTCCCCCCGCTCGTCCCGCTTCATCCTCCCTTTTTCCCGCACGTCCAGAGCCACGCGGTTGGCCAGCCGGCGATCGGTGGTGTTGAGGTTGACGTTGTAGGCCACGAGGAATTTTCGGGCGCCCACGACGCACGCCCCGAGCTTGGGGTTGAAAACCGCCGGGCCGAAATCCGGCTGCCAAGCTGGGTCCTTGAGCTTTTCGGCGAGGCCCTCGTACTCGCCGGCGCGAATGTCGGAAAGATTGCGCCGGTGAGGCGCCGAGGCGGCGTACTCGTAGAGGTACACGGGTACCGAAAACTCGGAAGCCAAGCGCTCCCCAAGCCTTCGTGCCAGCACCACGCATTCTTCCATGGTGACTCCGGTCACAGGCACGAAAGGAACGACGTCCACGGCGCCGATGCGGGGGTGCGCGCCCTTGTGCGTTCGCATATCAATGAGCTCGAACGCCGCTGCCGCCAGCTTGTACGCCGCTTCCAGCACCGCTTCCGGTTCTCCCACGAACGTGATGACCGTGCGGTTCGTCTCCACCCCCGGGTCAACGTCCAGAAGCGTGACCCCGGGAACCGCGGTTACGGCGTTGGCGATTTTTTGGTAAATTTCCGGGCGCCGCCCTTCCGACACGTTTGGCACGCACTCTACAAGCTTCATGCCCACCTCCAGCGGGCAATGCTAGCAGCTCACTCGGCCAGGCCAAGGACCTTTCGGTACACGGCAAGGACGGAGCGAGCGGTGTTTTCCCAGCTAAAGAGCTTGGCGCGCTCGAGGCCTTTTTCGGCCAGCTCCCGCCTTTTGGCCGGTTTTTCCGCCAGGACCTTCATGGCTTCAGCGAAGGCTTCCAGATCGTTGGTGGGCACGAGCCAGGCAGCATCGCCCGCCACTTCCGGGATGGAGGTGTTGGCGAAAGCCACCACCGGTGTCCCGCAGGCCATGGCTTCCACCACCGGCAGCCCGAAGCCTTCCGCCAAACTGGGGAAAAGCAACGCCAAACTCTGGCGGTAAAGCGCAGGAAGCAGCTCGTCCTCCACAAAGCCAAGACGCCGGACCCGATGTCCGAGGCCCAGTTCCTCGATGGCCCTTTCGATGGGTGGAAGCTGCAACGGGTGGAGCTTGCCGACCAGCACCACAGGCACCTCGGGAGGACCTTTCGTCACGGCCTCGAGGAGAAACGGCAGGTTCTTGCGTCGGTCCCCGGTGCCCACAAAAAGCCAGTAAGGTCCGGTAAGGCCCCACCGCTGGCGCAGGAGCTCCGATTCGTTGGGGGTAGGCCGGGTGTTGAACCGCTCGTGGGCGACGCCAATCCAAATGGGGGTGAGGCGGTCCCAAGGGTAGGCGAAAAGGCGGGAGATGGTGTGGGCCACGTAAAAACTGTCGGTGATGACGTGGTCGGCTATGGCCAGCCGCCATTTGGTGACGAGCCAATTCAGTGCCCGGCGAAACGTTGGAGCCCTTCGCGAGTAAAGCTTCCAGAGCTCGATGGGGATGATGTCGTGGTACGTGAGCACCACGCGGACATGGCGGTCAAAGGGCGTTTGCGCGGGTTCGGCCTGGTGGTACGCGGTGACCCCTTGCCCTTCGAGCCAAAGCCCGGCCACGCAGTGTCGCCAGTTCGGGAGCCGATGGGATGAGCGGCCGTCGCGAGGGCGGGAGAAGCTCTCCCAGGCTTCGTGGAGGTCCATCAAGCGCCAGGGCCAAAAGCTCCGGTCCAGGCCAACGATTCGGAACGGCTGGGCTTCGAGGTCGGACAACAGCAGGAGTGCCCGGACCAACTCCCGGAGGTAGCGCCCAATTCCCTGAAAGGCCGATGCATGGGTGAGCGGCGCCAAGTCCAGGATGACCATGGGCTTTTGGCGTGGAGGGGTTTGCCGGGCCGAGCTCGAGGTGGAGCTTACCATGGGCTGCCAGGACGATCCTTCGCCGTGTTGCCAACGCTTTTTTCGACGAACGTGTGCGCGGGTCGCACAATGCGCCGTGCGAGAAAGGCGAGAACGGTCAGAAGGGAGTTCACGGCTGTGGCAGGGCGAGGCGAGGCTTTGAGGGCTTCCCGCAGGTGGGCCAACGCCGCGCGCCCTTGGCCGTTTTCGAGCAGCTGGCGAGCCGAGGCGATGGCGCCCTCCGCGACCTTCAGATACCCCACGCGGATCCACGTTTCGGCCTCGGGTAGCGGCAGGTAGCTCCTGGAAAGCTCGAGGGCTTTCCTCATATCGGCAACGTTTTTCGCACCTGAAACGAGCCTGGAGGTGTCCGACCGGGAGTGGATGCGGTAGAGCGCCAAGGGCTCAGGCTCAAACCAAACGGGGCCGTAAAGCGCCACCCGCTTCCACATGTCCCAATCGCAGCAGTGAACCAGCCTAGGATCGAAGCCACCGGTGGCCTCGTACACGGAGCGCTTCACCACGATGGAGGGCGTCCAAACTCGGTTCCACATGGCTTGTTTGCCGAGGAAATCGGGGATCACACCCGGTTCGCTTCGTTCAAGATCGCTGATGGCGCGCCAATGCCCCTGCTCGTCAATAAAAACCACGCGGCAGAAAACCGCCACGAGTTCAGGATGTTTGCGGATACGATCCCGGAAAACCTCGTAAAATCCCGAGCGGACGGCATCGTCCCCGTGAAGGATGTGGACCCAGTGGCCGCGAGCGAGGCGCAGGCAGGCGTTGAAGTTGTTGGGAGCCCCTTGCCGCTGGGCGTGGCGAACGTACTCGACCCGCCCCGGTGCCAACCGCTTGATGACCGCCTCGGGGTCGTCGTCCGAAACGTCATCCACCACGGTTATTTGCATGTCCTCCGCTCCAGGGTCCTGAGCCAGCACGGTCTTGAGCGTTTGTTCCAGGTAGTTGGCGCAGTTGTACACGGGAACCATCACCGACCAGAACGGCCTAGGGGTACCGTTGCTAACGGGCAAAATCCGGGGAATCCCGTCGCTCACGGGAGCAAGTATAGACTGTGGGCCCACGGCTTTCGGGCGACCGTTCGAGCCTTAAGGTCAACGCCTTAACGACGCTCCCGCCATCAAACCCTGGCCAATGGACTCAGCAATCCCCTGGAAGTTCCAGCGCCCAAAGCGACCCAACGGGATGATTCCATTGCTCAAGAGCAATTCCTGGGCTTCCTTTTGCCAAGAAGAGTTGGGCCACTTCCAGGTGTACGCGATGGGAATGGTATTCCAGTGCACCACCAGAGGTTCCGCTAGGTAGCCGAGCTCGACGACTTCTTCCACCATCGCTGCCGCAAGTTTGGCTTGCTCTTTTTCCGGTGGAAGGTTTTCCGGTAGGAATGACCTCTCGATGTACATGCTCACGAGCGGGTCGCCACCGCGTGCGGGCAAAAAACCGCGTTCCACGTTACTATAGAAACCGACCCGGTGGAAACCAGTTTTCGAGGTCGGGAAGTAAACCCAGTGGTAGGGGGGACAGTTCTTCCCTTGGATCCCGCCCACGTTGACCACGAAAACGGCCGTTGCCGGGTCAGCTTGGGTTGAGGTGTTGAGGCCTGCAAGGCTCAAGGTCACGGAAAGGGGAAGGGTGCTCACCAGTTTCTCAAAACGGACCGGTGCCCCTTGCTCCAAGGTCACGACCCGTTCCTCGAGGTCAATTCCGGTTACGAGGGCTTCATACCGGATCTGGCAGCGTTCCGCCAGCTTCCCCACGAGGGAGTCCAATCCTGGGGCGGGGTACAGGAAGGTTTGGTTGTACCCGGCCGGCATCGGCTCTCCCAGGGCGCCGCGAAGGACCGCGGGGAGTGATACCGGCGTTTTGTAACTGTCTTGAGGGGCAATTCGCCGGTAGAGACCCGCGGTGTACAGCTCGTGGAAGGGAAAGAAGAAAAGCTCACATAGGGTGGGGCCGAAGGCGTTCTCGAGGAACTCGGCCATGGTCTGGGGCGTCTCGACGGCGTGGGCGCGGGCCACGATTTCGTCCAGGGCCCGGATTCGAGCCTCACGGGGGAGCGCATGGAGGTGATTTTGGAGGGGGAAGGGAACGAAAAGGTCCCACTGCCGGAAATACACGGCCGAATTGCGGGTGTAACGCCGGCAAGGGGTGAGCTTTTGAAGGAATACCAAAACTACGGGGTCGCCACCGAAAATCCAGTGACCGCCGCCCCTTTCGAAGCGAAACGTGCGCTCTCGATGGCTTGACTCGCGGTAGGGTTGGTCGCTTTCGGGGGCTAGATAATAGCTGGCACAGATGCCCCCAGGAAAGTCTCGAGCCTCCAGGACCACGCCGCCCGAAGCAAGGCCGCACGCCAGGCCGGAAACCCCCCCTCCCAGAATGACCGTCCCCGCCATGTCGGTCATGGCCACAACCCACCTCCTCTGCCATTCTCGCGAGCGGTTTTCCACACCGCTACGCCCATGGCTCCCGTGACCAGGGCCTCGCTTGCCACCACGGACCAAGCCATGCCGAGAGCTTGGAAACGCGGTACGAGGGCCCGGGCGAAGGCCAGGTTGGCGAGGCCGGCGGCTACGGTAATGGCCGTGAAGACCCTGTCCTTGCCCGTTGGTAAAAGGACATGAATCCCCAAGACGTTGCTCGCAGCTATGAATACGGCAATCAGGCTCATGACCCGAAGGGTGACGAGCGCCGGCAAAAACTCGGGGCCATAAAACCAGCGAATGATGGCCGGGGCCCCCGCCCAGAGGCCGAGGCACGCCACGCTGCCCAACCCTGCGTAAACCACCAGGAGGCTCCGCACCTTGGTCATAAGCTCGCGGATAGACCCTGAGGCGGCGCGAACCATGCGCGGGAAAATAGCGGTGGTCAGAGGCGAAATGAGGCGAAGGACGGCCCTCACAACCTTGTCCGCAGCGGCGAAATAGGCGACTTGTTCCTTGCTGGTGAAGGTCCCGAGGATGGCGGCGTTGCCTGTGGTGTACAAGCAAACGGCAAGCTGCGAGAAGGCAAGCCTGAAACCGCTGCGGGCAACGCCCAGGATTCCTTGCCACCGAGGCCACCGAGGGGAAAGGCGGAACACCCGGAAGGCCAAGGCCAGTCCTGCGACGCTCGCGGTTGCAGGCCCGAAGGCGAGGATGAGCGCGTAGGTGAGAACGTCCTGGGGGGCTCGCACAAGGGTAAAGATGGCCGCGATGACCGCAAGGTTCACACCCAGGTTGATTCGCGCCAGAAGCCACATCCCTTCGAAAGCCAAATACAGCCAGGTGGGGCTTAGGGCACTGGCGACAACCGAGAGGTAGAGCACCGAGATCACGCTGCGGGCTTCGCCAAAAGCCGGCACGTTGGTGACGACGCCGACGACCAGTGGCAGCAGCAGGACCGCCAAACCGAGCCGAAGCGCCAGGGCATCGACCAGCGCCTGGCTAACCATCTCGGGGTCCTCCCTTTTTTGGGCTACCTCCCGGGTACCGGTAAGGGTCATGGCGTAATCCGTGACGACGCTCAGGTACGAGGTGAACGATTGGGCAAAGGCGACCAATCCGAATCCCTTGGGGCCCAGCACCCGGACCAAGTACGGGAGCGTGATGAGGGGGAAGAGGTAGCTGGTTAACGTGTCCAGGTAAAGCCCTGCCGCGTTGCTGATAAAAGCCTGGCGCGCACGGAAAAGGTCGAGATACCGGCGCCACATCAGATCGAGTTGGACCCGGGAAGCCCTAAGAAGGACCCGTATCCCACGGGGGCTACCGTTTTTGGCCAACAGGGGCTTTCACGGACGCAATGTCAGCCTTTACCATAAGCTGCACTAACTCCCGGAAGCCAACCTTGGGTGACCAGCCGAGTTTTTCCTTGGCCTTGCTGGGGTCGGCGCACAGGAGCTCCACCTCGGCGGGCCGAAAGTACCGTGGGTCCACCACCACCACCACCTTACCGGTTTTGGCATCGAGGCCTTTTTCCTCGACGCCTTGACCTTCCCACGCGAGGGTGACCCCGATTTCTGCGAAGGCAAGCTCGCAGAACTCCCGCACCGAATGGGTCTCGCCGGTGCCCACCACGTAATCTTCGGGCGCTTCCTGCTGGAGCATGAGCCACATGGCTTCCACGTAGTCGCCGGCAAAGCCCCAGTCCCGTCGAGCGTCCAGGTTGCCCAAGGCCAGAGGTTCGCCCCGCAGCCCGAGGGCAAATTCCGCCACCGCTTTGGTGATCTTGCGGGTGACGAAGTTCTCGCCCCGGCGCGGGGATTCGTGGTTGAAGAGGATACCGTTGCAAGCGAAAAGACCGTAGGCTTCGCGGTAGTTCACCGTGGCCCAGAAGGCGAAGAGCTTGGCCACGGCATAGGGGGACCTGGGGTGGAAGGGGGTTTTCTCGCTCTGGGGGATTTCCTCAGCCTTGCCAAAGAGCTCCGAGGAGGAGGCCTGGTAGAACCGGGCCTCAGGAGCCAGCTGGCGGATGGCTTCCAAAAGCCGTAAGGTCCCCAGGGCCACCACATCGGCCGTATAGGTGGGCTGGCGAAAGGAGATCCCCACGTGGGATTGGGCGGCGAGGTTGTAGACCTCATGGGGGCGGGAAACCCGCACCGCCTCGTGGAGGGAGTCGGCGTCCGACATGTCGCCGTAATGCAAAAAGAGGCGCTTGCCGTAACGGGGATCGCTGCGCAGGTGGTCAATGCGGGCCCGGTTGAAGCTGGATGACCGCCGCACCAGGCCGTGGACCTCGTAGCCTTTTTCTAAAAGCAGCTCGGCCAGGTACGAACCGTCTTGACCGGTAATGCCCGTGATGAGTGCCCGCCCCATGGCGAGAGTTTAGCACCAGGGTCGCTGAAATCTTCTACAATCCCGTCGGGTCGCACGCGAAAGGCAAAAGCGCCGCCTGGTGCGAGGACAGGGCACGCGCGGCGGCCTCGGGGGAGTGGGAGCATGCGCATCCTGGTCGTCTCCAACTTCTACCCGCCGTTTTTCATTGGCGGTTACGAGCTGGCTTGCCGGGACACCGTAGAGGGTTTGCGCCAGCGCGGGCACACCGTGCAGGTCCTTACCAGCAGGTTTGGCCTCAGGGGAAGCGAGGCCGGGGTCTGGCGCTGGTTGGTGAGCGATTATGGCCAGAGGCCACGAGGGTTGTTGGCCGATTTCGGGCGCTTGTTCCTGAAGGAGCTGGCCAACCGCCGGTCCACACGGCGCGCCGTGCACCTTTTTCGCCCAGATGTGGTTTACGTGTGGAACCTCTGGGGCCTTTCGGCCAGCATGCTCTTCCTCTTCGAAACGGAAAGGCTCCCTGTGGCTTACTACGTTTTTGACGGCTGGCTGGCGGAGTGGGAAAACGATAGCTGGGTTTGGCTGTGGAGGAACCGCCCACGACGAGGGTGGGTGCGCGTGCCGCAAGCGATTCTCCGAAGGGTGCTTGCACCCCTCGTGCCTCCAGCTCGGGACCCTGACTTCTGTTGCGCTCAGTTCGCCTCTGCATACTTACGGAACCATGCAGCCGCGCTCGGCCGAGCCGTGGGCGAGGCGGAAGTCATCCACCACGGCATCGAGCCACAGGTTTTTCCCTTCCGGAACGAGCCAAGGCAGGCGCGAAGGCTCCTTTACGTTGGCCAGCTCGTGCCTCACAAGGGCGTGCACACGGCCATCGAAGGCTTCGCCCGCCTCGCCCGGGATGTGCCCGACGTTACGTTCACGATTGTGGGCGGCACGGTGCAGCCCGCCTACAGGGAGCAGCTCCATGAGCAGGTGCGGAAGCTGGGCCTTACCCCTAGGGTGCACTTTACCGGTGCCGTCTCCAGGGAAAGGCTGCCGGAAATGTACCGGAGCCACGACATCCTGGTGTTCCCATCCCTCTGGGAGGAACCTTTCGGGATCGTGCTTCTCGAAGCCATGGCTTCGGGTTTGGCGGTGGTGGCCACCGGAACCGGGGGGAGCCGGGAGATCCTCGAAGACGGGGAAAACGCTCTTCTTTTCAGCCCGAAGGACCCCAAGGGTCTGGCTGCTGCCCTCCGGCGCCTCACCTCCGACGCGCAGCTCTACGAGCGCCTGCGCCGGAACGCCAGGGCCACCGTGGAGGCACGCTTCACCTTTGCGAGGTTTCTGGACCGCGTGGAGGCTAGCCTGGCCCGCATGGTGGCTGCCAAACCCTCCTGAAGCCGCCGGGATCCTTCGAGCCCGTTGAGCGGCCATCCGCTTCTTTGAAGCCATACCAGACGGGCAACTTTCCCTTGGGTACAGTGCCCCCGGGGTCAGCGCCGCTGGCAGGGACGCTGGCGCCGGGCTCGGCAACGGACCCGCAGGGCGCGCCTCATCCTTGAGGAGCATAGTGCACTTGCATTATCTTTCCCGAGACTCTACATTGACAAACCGATTTAGCGATCTGGAGGTGCGTCATGGGACGCTGGGTTGACCGTTGGCACATCCGCTACCAGGGTTAGCTCCAACCGTCGTTTGCCAGGGAGCTGGCGGCCATCGCCCAGGGGGAGGCCATCGCCCGCTGCATCCAGTGCGGGACGTGCGCTGGGGCGTGTCCCGTCAGTCACTACATGGACTACACGCCGCGCAAGATCGTGGCCATGGTCCGTGCCGGTCTGCGGGACGACGTGCTTTCCTGCTTCACCATATGGCTTTGCGCTTCCTGCTACGCCTGCACCGTTGCGTGCCCGCAGAAGATCCCCATCACCGAGGTGATGTACGCCCTCAAGCGCAAAGCCATCGAAGAGGGGGTGTACCCGCGCCGCTTTCCGGTCCCCATCCTCGCCCGGGAGTTCTTCAGGGTGGTGGAGAAGCGCGGCCGCAACTCCGAGGGGGAGGTCACCCTGCGCATGTACCTCAAGGCCGGTCCCTGGCGACACGTGGGCAAGGCCGGTCTCGGGGTCAAGATGTACCTCAAAGGCCGGCTGGGGATCGTCCCTGACAGCATTCGCGACCGCCAAGAACTTTCCCGGCTTCTCAGCAGCCTGAAAAAGCGCCTCGGCCATGGGCGGGCAACCGTACCGCAGCCCGCCGCTCCAACGCCGGCGCCCGAGGTTTGCTGCCAGCCGAAGGGAGGTGTGGCATGAGCTACCTCTACTACCCGGGTTGCTGTTGCGCCTTGAAGGCCACGGGAAGGGCTTACCAAGAGTCGCTTTTGGCCGTAGCGAAGCGCGTCGGCCTTTCCCTGCCGGAGCTTCCCGACTGGAACTGCTGCGGCGCCACCATGTACATGGCCGTTGATGAAACCCGTTCCTGGGGGCTTTCCCTGCGCAACCTGGCGCTGGCCGAGCGGCATTCGGGCAACGGCGGGGTGGATCTGGTCACACCGTGCCCAGCGTGCTACGTGGTCATGAAGAAAGCGCAGAAGGCCTTCACCGATGGCGGCGCCACGGGTGAGGCCCTGGCCGGAGCTCTGGCCGACGCCGGCCTCAGCTACCGCGGCCAGGTTCGGGTCCGCCATCCGCTGGATGTGCTGGTGAACGACGTGGGGCTTGCCCGCATCCGGGAAGCGGTGAAGCGGCCGCTTTCCGGTTTGCGGGTTGCCAGTTACTACGGGTGCTTGCTCACCCGCCCCTTCGCCACCTTCGACGATCCGGCCAACCCCCAAAGTCTCGACAGGCTCGTGGAAGCCCTGGGGGCGGAACCGGTGGACTGGCCGTTGAAAACCCGTTGCTGTGGCGGTTCCCTCACCGGCACCGTGGAGGAGGTGGGGCTGCGGTTGGCGTACATCCTGCTCAAGGAAGCCCAACGCCGGAACGCCGACGTGGTCATCACCGCGTGCCCGTTTTGCGAGTGCAACCTGGAGTGCTTCCAGCGCAAGGTCCGGAAGGAGTACCCAGAGCTGGCAAGCTTGCCAGCGGTCTTTTTCACCCAGTTGATGGGCGTGGCCTTCGGTCTCGAAAGCAAGGACCTGGGGCTCCAGCGCTTGCTGGTGCCCTTGGAGCCGGTTCTGGAGCACCGGCTGGGAGGTGTCTATGCGTGAAAGCCTGGCTTCGGGCAACGGTGGGCCGCGCATTGGGGTTTACGTGTGCCGGTGCGGCATCAACATTGCTGCCAAGGTGGACGTGGGCGAGGTGGTGGCCTTCGCCCAAACCCTCCCGGGTGTGGTGGTGGCCCGGGAGTACCCGTTCATGTGCTCCGACCCCGGGCAGGAGCTCATCCGCAAGGACATTGCCGAGCTGGGGCTGAACCGGGTGGTGGTGGCCTCCTGCTCGCCGCTCATGCACGAAGCGACTTTCCGAGGGGCGACGAGGGAGGGCGGCTTGAACCCGTTCCTCTTCCAGATGGCCAACATCCGGGAGCAGGTGAGCTGGGTGACCCTGGAGAAGGACGCCGCCACGGAAAAGGCCAAGGCCTTGGTGGCGGGAGCGGTGAGCCGGGTGCGGCACCACGCGCCGTTGGAGCGCAAGCGCGTGGAGGTTTTTCGGGACGTGCTGGTGGTGGGGGGAGGGATCGCCGGAATCCACGCCGCCCTGACCCTGGCCGATTCCGGCAAGACCGTGTACCTGGTGGAGCGGGAGCCTTCCATTGGCGGGCACATGGCCATGTTCGACAAGACGTTCCCCACCCTCGACTGTGCCGCCTGCATCCTGACCCCGAAGATGACGGCCGTGGCCTCCCACCCTAATATCAAGCTTTTGTCCTACAGCGAAGTGGAGAAGGTTGACGGCTATGTGGGGAACTTCACCGTTACCGTCCGCCGCAAAGCCCGGTACGTGGACGTGGACGCGTGCACCGGCTGCGGCGAATGCGAAAAGGTCTGCCCGGTGGAGGTGCCGTCCGAGTTCAACCAGGGGCTGTCCACCCGCAAGGCCATTTACCGGCCGTTCCCCCAGGCGGTGCCTGGCGCCTATACCATTTCCAAGCGCGGCATGCCCCCGTGCCAGGCGGGCTGCCCCTTGCATCAGGCCGCCCAAGCGTACGTGGCCCTCATTGCCCAGGGGCGCTTTGCCGAGGCCCTGAAGGTCATCTTGAGGGACAACTGCCTCCCCGCCATTTGCGGCCGGGTCTGCACCCATCCGTGCATGAGCAGCTGCACCCGTTGCGGTGTGGACGACGCCGTGAGCCTTCCCGCCCTCAAGCGCTTCGTGGTTGACCAGGCTGGAGATTACGACTTTCCGAAGCCGGAGCGGGAGCGCCCCGAGCGGGTGGCCGTCGTCGGCTCGGGGCCGGCAGGGCTTGCCTGTGCTTTCGAGCTGCGGCAGCGGGGGTACCAGGTCACGGTGTTCGAAAAGGCCCCGGTTCCCGGCGGGATGCTGGCCCTGGGCATACCGCCTTTCCCTCTCCCCCGCACCGTCATTGCTGCCGACATGGGGCGGTTCGAGCGCTTGGGGGTGGAGTTCCGGCTGGGGGTGGAGGTTGGCCGCGACGTGAGCTTGGAAGAGCTGCGCCGGCAGTTTGCCGCGGTGTTCGTGGCCGTGGGCACGCACCGGGAGCGCAAGCTCGGCATCCCCGGCGAGAACCTTCCTGGGGTCCACGCCGGCGTGGAGTTCCTGCGCCGGGTCAATTTGGGCGGCGAGGTTCGCCTTTCCGGCAAGGTCATGGTGGTTGGGGGTGGCAACTCCGCCCTGGATGCGGCCCGGACCGCCTTGCGGTGCGGGGCCGAGGAGGTCGTCATTGCTTACCGCCGGACGCGCTCCGAGATGCCCGCCGACCCAGCCGAAGTGGAAGCCGCGGAGGCGGAAGGGGTGAAGCTGGAGTTCCTGGTGGCGCCGGTGGCCTTTGCCGGCAACGGCAAGGTCGAAAAAGCCACGCTCCAGCGCATGCGCCTGGGGGAGCCCGATACCTCCGGGCGCCCTCGCCCCGTCCCCATTCCCGGCTCGGAGTTCGAGATTCCGGTAGATGCGGTCATCGTCACCGTGGGGCAAGAAGCGGAGGCGGAAAAGCTGGGGCTTCCCACCGAGCGGTGGGGAACCCTCAGGGCCGATCCGGAAACGCTGGAAACGCCGGTCCCCGGTGTTTTCGCCGGCGGCGATTGCGTAACTGGCCCCGACGTGGTGGTGACCGCCATGGCGGCCGGAAGGCGCGCCGCCGAGTCCATCCACCGCTTCATCCAGGGGGAAGACCTCAGGGCAGGGCGAGAGCGGGAGGTGCGGGTGGTGCAAGCCTGGGAAATGGACACCCATGGGCTCCCGGTGCGGCGGAGGGTGCCGGTGCCGGAAATCCCCCTCGCCGAGCGGCGATCCTTCCGCGAGGTGCACACTGGCTATACCCCCGAGCAGGCGATGGCCGAGGCCAGGCGCTGCCTGGCCTGCGGTATCTGCTGCGACTGCCAGCTCTGCGCTACGGTGTGCGAGCGCAAGGCCATTCACTACGACGACCGGGACGAGCTGGTGGAGCTTTCGGTGGGCGCGATCGTCGTCGCCACCGGGTTCGCCCCCTTCGATGCCCGCGAGCTCCCCGAGTACGGCTACGGGCGCTACCCCAACGTCTTCACGAGCCTGGAGGTGGAGCGGCTGGTCAACGCGTCCGGTCCCACGGGCGGTGAGGTGCGTCTGCGGGACGGCCGCATCCCCAAGGCCGTGGGGATCATTCACTGCGTGGGCTCCCGGGATCAGCGCTTCCACAAGTACTGCTCCCGGGTTTGCTGCATGGTCTCCCTGAAGCTGGCCCACCTCATCCGCGAGCGAACCGGGGCCGAGGTTTTCAACTTTTACATTGACATGCGCACCCCAGGCAAAGGGTACGAGGAGTTTTACCTCAAGCTCCTGGAGGAAGGGGTGCACTGCATCCGCGGCCGGGTGGCGGAGGTCACAGACTGGGCCATGACCCCCGAGGAAGAGGGCAAGCTGGTGCTGCGCGTGGAGGACACCAACATCGGCGTGGTTCGCCGCATCCCCGTGGACATGGTGGTGCTTGCCGTGGCCCTGGAGGCCCGGCCCGATGCCGAGGAGGTGCGGCGGCTGTTCAACATGTCGTGCTCGGCCGAGGGGTGGTTTTTGGAGCGGCACCCGAAGTTGGCACCGGTGGCCACGTTCACGGACGGCGTGTGGGTCGCCGGTGCCTGCCAGGGGCCCAAGGACATCCCCGACACCGTAGCGCAAGCGGGCGCCGCCGCCGGCGAGGCCCTGGCGCTCCTCGACCGCGGGTACGTGGAGCTGGAGCCGAACGTGGCCTGGATCGAGGAAGAGGTGTGCTCCGGATGCAAGACCTGCGTGCCCCTCTGCCCTTATTCGGCCATCACGTTCGATGCCGAAAAGGAGGTTTCCCGCATCAACGAGGCGCTGTGCAAAGGGTGCGGCACCTGCGTGGCCGCCTGCCCCTCGGGGGCTGCCCAGCAGCACCTCTTTACTGACCAGCAGGTGCTTTCGGAAATCAAGGGGGTGTTGGCCTATGTCTGAAAACTTCGAACCAAAAATCGTGGCGTTTTTTTGCAACTGGTGCACGTACACCGCTTCGGATTTGGCGGGAACCGCGCGCCTGACCTACGCCCCCAACGTGCGGGTGGTGCGGGTCATGTGCTCGGGAAGGGTGGACCCCCAGTTCGTTCTGGCGGCGTTCCGGGAAGGCGCCGATGGCGTCCTCATTGGCGGCTGCCACCCGGGGGACTGCCACTACCAGGAGGGGAACATCAAGTGCCTGCGCCGGTTCCACGCCCTGCGCAAGCTCCTGGCGCAGTTTGGCATTGCCCCCGAGCGCGTGCGGTTGGAGTGGATTTCGGCCTCCGAGGGGGAAAAGCTGCAGCGGGTGATCAACGAAACGGTGGCCGAGGTCAAGGCGCTGGGACCGCTGCCTCGGCGGCCAGTGCCGGTTGCGGACAAGGTGGCGGCTGCCGCTGGAGGTGTCGTATGAGCAAACCAAAAGTGGCCTTTTACTGGTGCGCGTCCTGCGGGGGGTGCGAGGAAGCCGTGGTGGACCTGGCCGAAGGCATCCTCCCGGTGGTGGAGGCGGTGGACATCGTGTTTTGGCCGGTGGCCCTGGACTTCAAACGCTCCGATGTCGAAGCCATGCCCGACGGCTCCGTGACCGCCAGCTTCATCAACGGTGCCATTCGCACCTCCGAGCAGGAGGAGATGGCCCGCCTTTTGCGCTCCAAAAGCCAGCTTCTGGTGGCTTTTGGAGCGTGCTCGCATCTGGGTGGCATCCCCGGCCTTGCCAACCTTTTCACCCGCGAGGAAATCCTGGCTTTCGTGTACGGCGAGGCGCCCACCGTCACCAACGGCCGGGTGCTCCCCAAGGAGCGGTGCGAAGCGCCCGAGGGGGAGCTCGAGCTTCCGGCCTTCCACGATACCGTGCGCTCCCTGGACCAGGTGGTTCCCGTGGATTACTACCTGCCGGGGTGCCCTCCGCCAGTGGATCTCATCGCCCAAGCCGTGAACGCGATTCTCGAAGGCAAGCTCCCGCCCAGAGGTACCGTTTTGGCCCCCGATGTCGCCCTTTGCGACTCCTGCCCGCGGAGGGAAAGCAAACCCGAAAAACTGGCCATTTCTGAGCTCAAGCGCCCCCATCAGGTCGTCATTGACCCCGAGACGTGTCTTTTGGCCCAGGGCCTGGTGTGCATGGGGCCGGCTACCCGCTCGGGGTGCGGGGCCGCCTGTATTGCCGGCAACATGCCCTGCACCGGGTGCCTGGGGCCCACGAGCCGGGTTTTGGACCAGGGAGCCAAAGCCCTTTCGGGGCTGGCGTCGCTTCTGGATGCCCGGGACAGCGCCGAAGTGGAGCGGATCTTCGCCGGGCTTCCCGATCCGGCCGGGACGCTGTACCGCTACAGCATGCCGGCGTCGCTCCTGGGTGGCGCGCGGAAGGAGGTGCAACCATGAGCCGCACGGTGGTCGTGGATCCCATTACCCGCCTCGAGGGACACGGCAAGATTGCCATTTTCCTCGACAGCGCGGGGAACGTGGAAAAAGCCTACTTCCAGGTGCCGGAGCTGCGAGGGTTCGAGAAGTTCGCCCAGGGGAGGCCGGCCGAAGACATGCCGCAAATCACCTCCCGCATTTGCGGCGTGTGCCCCACGGCCCACCACATGGCGTCCACCAAGGCCCTGGACGCCCTCTACCGGGTGGACCCCCCGCCGGCCGCTAAGAAGATCCGCGAGCTCGTCTACGCCACCTTTTTCGTGGAGGACCACGCCCTGCACTTTTACTTTTTGGGCGGGCCCGATTTCGTGGTGGGACCCCAGGCCCCGAAAGCCGAGCGGAACATCCTTGGGGTGCTTGGCAAGGTCGGTCTGGAAGTGGGGAAGGAGGTCATCGCCTTGCGCCGGGAAATGCGGGAGCTCATCACCCGCGCTGCCGGCAAGGTCATCCACCCGGTTTTTGGGCTTCCCGGTGGGATCTCCAAGCCCCTGACCAGGGACGACGTGGAAGCCTTTCAAAAGGGTGCGGCCCGCGCCGTGGCCTTTGCCGAGTTCTCCCTCAAGGTTTTTGCCGACGTGGTCCTGGCCAACAAGGCGTACGTGGATTGGGTCACCTCTGACACCTACACCCACCGCACCTACTCCATGGGGCTGGTGGACGAAAACACGCGGGTGAACTTCTACGACGGCCAGGTGCGGGTGGTGGACCCTGAGGGGCGCGAGGCGTTTTGCTTTTCCGCCTCGGAGTACCTCGACCACATCGCCGAGCACGTGGAGCCCTGGAGCTACATCAAGTTTTGCTACCTCAAGAAGGTGGGCTGGAAGGGGTTCGTGGAAGGGAAGGACTCGGGAATTTACAGCGTGGCGCCCCTGGCGCGCCTCAACGCCGCCGAAGGCATGGCCACCCCCAAAGCCCAGGAGGAGTACGAGCGCTTTTTCGAAACCCTCGGTGGCAAGCCCGTCCACTTCACCCTCGCCAACCACTGGGCGCGGCTCATCGAGCTTCTGTATGCCGCCGAGCGCATGGCCGAGCTGGCGGCTGACCCCGAAATCCTGGACCCCAACGTGCGGGCGATCCCCACAGCCACGCCGCGGGAGGGCGTCGGGGTCGTCGAGGCGCCCCGGGGAACCCTCATCCACCACTACCAGACAGACGAAAACGGCCTCATCACCAAAGCCAACCTCATCGTGGCCACGCAAAACAACTCGGCCCGCATCGCCATGTCCGTGGATAAAGCGGCGCGCCACCTCATCAAAAACGGCGAGGTGAACGACGGGCTCTTGAACATGGTGGAAATGGCGTTCCGCGCCTATGACCCTTGCCACGGCTGCGGCACCCACTCGCTGCCGGGCTCCATGCCGCTTTTGGTTTCCGTCTACGGGGCCGATGGTACCCTCCGAGCCCAGCTCCGGCGGTAACGGCCAGGTCCTGGTCCTGGCCCTGGGCAACGACCTCTTGGCCGACGACGGGGTGGCTCTCCTGGCGGCGCGGGAGCTTCGCCAGCGCGCCGGCCCCGGGGTGGTCGTCCGCGAATGCGGCGCGGCCGGCATGGCTCTCCTCGAGGAGCTTGTGGGTTTTCGGGCTGCGGTCATCCTGGATACGGTGGTCACGGGAGACAAGCCGCCGGGCACGGTGCACCGCCTTTCGCTGGATGAACTTTCGCCCGTGGTCGCTCCTTCCCCCCACTGGGCGGGCTTGCCGGAGGTGGTGGCGTACGCCCGCGAGCTGGGGGTCGTCTTCCCTGAAAACGTTGCCGTTTTCGCGGTGGAAGCCTGCGACGTCACCTCCGTCGGCAAACCCCCGTGCCCAGAGGTCGCGGCGGCGGTCCCTCGTCTGGTTCGGCAGGTCGTGGAGGCCATCCAGGCGCTGGCGAATTCTTGAAAGCTTGCGGGAGCGAGGGGCCGGGTACAATCGGGCCGTGAGCCAGAGGAAGCCGCCCCCGGAAGGCCTGCCCCCCCATCCAGACCTCGAGCGCTACTACCGCCCGGGGGAAAAGAAAACTTACGTCCGCAGTGTTTTCGACGCTTCCGCCCCCGATTACGAGCGGGTGGAAAAGCTCATGAGTCTCGGCACCGGTTCCTGGTACCGGCGGCGGGCCCTTCGCCGCCATGGGCTACCGTGTGGTTCCCGGGTCTTGGACGTGGCGGTAGGCACGGGGCTTGTGGCCCGGGAAATCCGGCGCCTTTCCGGAGACGGCCGGCTCCTGGTGGGCCTCGATCCCTCCCTGGGGATGCTTTCCCAAGCCAAAGCACGGAGCCCCGTGGTGGCCGTGGCCGGGGTGGGGGAGCGCTTGCCTTTTGAACGCGAGTTCTTCGATTGCCTCACCATGGGGTACGCCCTGCGCCACCTTCCGGATTTGATGGCCACGTTCAGGGAGTTTTACCGCGTCCTCAGGCCTTCCGGCAGGATCCTCATCCTCGAAATCACCCCGCCCCGGCGGGGTCTTGGCAAGCTGGTTTTGAAGGCTTACATCCGCACCCTCACGGCCACGGCGGCGCTCGTGGTCACCCGCCACCGCTCCACGGCCGAGCTGTGGCGCTACTTTTGGGACACCATGGAAGCCTGTGTGCCACCCGAAACTGTCTGTGCCGCCCTCGTTGCGGCCGGGTTCGACCAGGTTTCCCGCTTCGTGGAGCTGGGGATCTTTTCCGAGTACACCGCCGTCAAGCCTTCGTGACGGAATCTTTCGGCGCCGCTGTTGCCACTTGGCCGAGGCCCAGGGCGATTTCCGCTCCTACAAGGAGGGAAAGCCAGGAAAGCATGAGGGAAAGCAAGAACAAGAGCAGCAAGCTCAGGGGACCGTAAATGAGGTCCAGCTCCGGGAGCAGCTTCCAGTAAAGCGTGACCCCGCGGGAAATGAGCCACAGCAGGGCCGAAGCCGAAAGCGCCCCCACCACGGCCGCCCCCCACCTCGGCCGGGTGGGCGGCACCAGGCGGTAGATGAATACCAGGGCCAGTGGGCCCGCCGCCGTCCGCGTCAAAAAACCAACGGCGGCCGCCAGCCACGGGGCGCTGTGGGCTGGCAGGAGCCGGGGAAGAGCCAAAAGCCCCGCCAAAAGCACGGGTCCGACGAGCAGGAAAAGCAGGAACGACGAAAGGCGCAGGATCCGCCGGCGTTTCGCCTTCGCCATGCGCAGCAGGATCGAATCCACCTGCCAGAACGCCACGAGGGCCGAGATCACGGAAAAGGCGAGGCTCACCAGCCCGAGACCTGCAGCCCGTTTGGTGATGGTGGCGAGGGTCTTTTGCACCTGGGTAGGGGAAAACGGAAAGAGCTCGGCGAGGCGCAGCAGCAGCGCTTCGGCGCGAGCAGGGTCAACCTGGGCAGCCACGGCAAAAACCACGGTCAAAAACGGCACGAGGGCGACGAGGGTGGTGTAGGCCAGGGCGGCTGCGTGGAGGGGCAGGTCGTGGGCGACCACCCTCTGCGCCAGCTCGCGGCTCATGCCCACCAGCGGCTGGAGGGCGGCTTTTACATGCTCACCTGCTCGCCGTAGGACGGGATGTAACACGGCCACCCCAGCTCCCTTTGCACCCGCTCGAGAAGTCCCTGGGACTGCTCCGGCTCGCCGTGGGTGATGAACACGGTTTGCGGGGGTTGCTCCGCTTGCCGCATCCACACCAAGAGCTCCTCGCCATCGGCGTGGGCGGAAAGGGAGGTTATTTGCTGCACCTCCGCCCGCACCGGTACGTGCTCGCCAAAGATCTTGACCGTTGGCTCGCCCTCCAGGATCCGCCGGCCACGCGTGCCCTTGGCTTGGAACCCCACGAACAGCACGGTGTTGTCGGGGTGGGGCAAGCGGTGGCGCAGGTGGTGGAGGATGCGCCCGCCCGTGGCCATACCGGAAGCAGAGATGATCACCGCGGGTCCGGAAAGCGCGTTGAGGGCTTTGGACTCGGCCACGGACGTGACCACCGTGAGGGTGGAGGGCAGGAACGGGTCGTCTTCCCTTTCCTGAAAGCGGGTCTCGGCGTCGTGCTCGGAGACGGTTTGGCGGTAAATGGCCGTCGCTTCCCTGGCCATAGGGGAATCCAGGTACACCGGCGGCAGAGGCAAATCCCCGTCCTCCTCCATTTCCCGCAAGTAATAGAGGATCTCCTGGGTGCGGCCCACGGCAAAGGCAGGGATCAGCACCACCCCGCCCTCCTTGGTGGTCTTGGCAATGACCTCGGCCAGCTTTTCCCGGGGATCGCCGTTTTCGTGGACGGTGGCGCCGTAAGTGGATTCCACCACCAGGTACCTGGCGCCGGGAAAAGGCTCCGGAGGTTGAAGGATCGGCACCCCGTAGCGCCCCACGTCGCCGGAAAAGTAAAGGCTCGTAGGTTCGCCCCCCTTCCCCTTGAAGCGCAGCTCCACGGCCGCGGCCCCCAGGATATGGCCCTGGCGG
>JBAMMG010000065.1:25078-27199 GCA_039793905.1 Thermoanaerobaculum sp.
CGGTGAAAGGTTACGGTGCAGCCGGGGTGAAGGGCGAGCGGTTCGTGGAACGGAACCGCGGAAAGGAGCTGGAGGGCGCGGGAAGCATCGCTGGTATCGAACAGCGGCAAGGCCGGGCTGTGCTTGGTGGAGCCCACCTTGTTGGCGTAGCGGGCCTCCTCCTCCTGGAGGTGGGCGGCATCCGGCAAGAGAACCGAAAGCAGCCGTTTCGTCGGTGGCGTCACGTACACGCGCCCGCGAAAGCCTTCCCGCACCAGGCGGGGCAGGTACCCCGTGTGGTCAATGTGGGCGTGGGTGAGGATCACCGCCTCGATGCTCTCCGGCGCCACCGGGAAAGGCTCCCAGTTGCGCAGCCGCAGCTCCTTTTCCCCTTGGTAAAGCCCGGCATCCACCAGGTAGCGGTGGCCGTGGATCTCGAGAAGGTAGCGGGATCCGGTCACGGTCCCTGTGGCCCCGAGAAACGCGAGCGTAGCCATAAAGACAGTTTACTCGCAACGGCGGAAAGCCTCAAAAAACACGAGCGGGCCTTCCGGCCCGCCCGTTGGGAATTCCGCGGTTTTGCCTTCCCTAGCCCCTGGCCTGGCGGAGAAGCTCGGCCACAAAGCCCCAGTTCACCACGTTCCACCAGGCCTGCACGTACTCGTTGCGGCGGTTTTGGTACTTGAGGTAGTAGGCGTGCTCCCAGACGTCCACCCCGAGGATGGGCTTGTCCCCGTCGGTAAGGGGCGAATCCTGGTTGGCGGTGGAGTACACATCCAGCGACCCTGACGGCTTCACAACCAGCCACGCCCAACCGGAACCAAAGCGCCCCATGGCGGCCGCCGTGAACTTCTCCTTGAACGACTCGAAGCTTCCGAAGGCGTTGGCAATGGCTTGAGCGAGCTCGCCTTGAGGTGCGCCGCCGGCGTTGGGGGCCATCATCTTCCAAAACAGGGAGTGGTTCAGATGCCCACCACCGTGGTTGCGCACGGCGGTCCGGATGTTTTCCGGAACCTGGGGGAGCTTGGCGATGAGCTCCTCCAGGGACCAGCTTTCCACCGGCGAGCCGGTCACGGCCTTGTTGAGGTTGTCCACGTACGCCTGGTGATGCTTGGTGTGGTGGATCTGCATGGTTTGGGTGTCAATGTAGGGTTCCAAGGCATCGTAGGCGTACGGTAATGGGGGGAGTTGATGGACGCTCATAGCAAAACCTCCTTCTTTTTTGACGGTCTCGCGGACCGTCCACCGCTGCTAACCGCCAGGGAGCCGTTTCTATTCCGGGGAAGGGTTGAAATTTTCCTAAACAGAGCCTAGTTTGCTGCTATCAGGAAATGCGAGCTTCCGGGAGGTGACCATGGCCGAGCGCCGAAGTGCCCCGAGACTCTCTCCGACCCAAGAGCTTTCCGCCCGGGTGCGGGCCTTTCTCCCCGCGCGCGTGGTGGACATCTCCCGCACCGGTGTCCAGCTTGAGCTTTCCAGCTTGCTGCGTATTGGCGTCGAGTGCGACGTCAAGCTCACGGTGGAGCGCGTGAAGCTGCGCTGGCCGGCAACCGTCCGCCGCTGCCGGGCCACCCGCTTCGGGGTGGATGAGCACGGGCAGAAGGTCCTCCTGTACCGGGCTGGGCTCGAATTTGCCGCCATGAGCGACGAGGACTGGGCCCGTTTGCAGCGCTTCCTCGCCCACGCTGAACCCCCCGGGACCGGCGTGGAGCTGGATCACCGCGACGTTCTCGAAACCCCTGAATCCCCGGCGGCACCCGACTCCCAGGCCCCCCGCACCGGCCCCATCAAAGTCAAGGTGGACACCTCCCGCTTCCGCTTCTAGCTGGTTTTTGGTGGCACCTCGCCACATCTGCGGGAAAACAACGACAAGACTCCGGTGCGTTTTTTCTTCTCGGGTGCCTTGCCGCGCTGTCCCGCCTTGCCCTCATGGCGGGTTATACTCTCGGCCGCTGAGACGAGACACCCATGAGCCCCCACAACTGCCGCACCATGGCTAGCGCTCCGAAGCTCCCGAGGTTGTTTGTGGCTTGTGCCCTCGTACCGAGTTTGGTGGCCCGATTTTCGGCCCACGTGGAATTTTTTCCCCCGAATATGGCGAGCTTTTGGCTTCTCGGGCTGCACGGGAACCCTTATGGAGAA
>JBAMMG010000066.1:0-27036 GCA_039793905.1 Thermoanaerobaculum sp.
ACAGCCACGAGCAGGACGCGCCCCGAAAGGGTGCGGGCCACGGGGAGCTCCAAAAGGTACATGAGCGTCGGCACGACGTCGGCGGCCCGGGCCCCGGCAACCCGCACCCCTTTGGCCACCCCGGGTCCGTAAAGGAAGAAAAAGCCGTCCGGCGAGTCTTTGGGGGAAACCGGCCAGCTCCCAGCGAGACCCACGCTCGAAAGCAGCCGGTCCCAAGGATGCGGCGGCTCCATGCCGTAGGGTGACCCCACCGCGAGGTAGGCATCGGGCGAACCCACGAGAGCCCACAGCTCCGCCAGCTGGCTATCCAAGAATTGCGCCGCCAAGGGCAAGACGCCGCCGGGATCCTCCCCGGTCCACAGGGGCCGCAGACGGGCGGGCAGGTCCAGGTGCACGACCAGGACCTGGAGGTCGCTTCCCTGGACGGCAACCGCGGCTCGCAACCCCGTTTCCGCCGCCAGGGCAAAGGCGTGCCGGGTGGACCCGGCTTTTCCCACCGCGCCCCGAACCGCTTCGCCAATAGCCGCCTCCCAGGCCGGGTCGAGGGGGGGTCCCGTTTCCCAGAGCTCCTCCCGCCCGGGACCGGAGTGTCGGAGCGGAAACGGCCACCCTACCACCTGAGAGCTCACCCCCATGCCCGCCAGAGCTTCCCAAAGGGCGGGCTCCCGGGGAGGTGGGGGGGCAGCCCGCCGCCAAAGTCGCCAGGGGAGCTGGTGGGGTGAGGGCCAGGGGCCTTTGAGCACAAGGCTCACCGGCTCGCCCGTAAGGAAGGGGAGGCGGTAGGCACGCCGGGCCACCACACCGTGGCGCACCGGAGAGCACCCGGTGGCCCAGGTCGTCAAGCTGGCAGCTCGGGAAAAGGGCCGAGGAGTGCGGAGCTGGCCCCAGCTTCCCCGCGGCCAAAGGGACTGCAAGAACGGCATCATGCCCCCGTCCATGAGGGGCAAAAGCCACGGCAAATCGGCTCCCTCCCAAACCACCACCAGAGCCCGCCGCGGCTTTTCCAAAAGCGTGAGGGAAACGCCGCCTTCGGGAGGAGACGGCGTCCGTTGCTCCGGCGTTTCCTGCGCCCCCCACCACGGCCACCACACCGCCACGAGCCACGCGGCCACTAAGGCTTTCGCCGCCCTCGGCGACGTCCACCGTGAAGCGACCAACCAAAGAACAGCCCACATGAGCGCCAAAGCCGCCACCACCCCTAAGGCTTGGCGGTGAGCGGCCGGCAGCAACTCGCGAGCGGCCTCTTGGTTCACCGCCGCCACCACCGCCACGAAAAGGCCCGCCACCGTCATAGCTGCCTCCGGCCTCGGGCGACGCGGCCCCCAGCCGAAGAGGCGCGCCACCACGGCCGCGAGTTCCCAGAGGAGGAAGCCGGCCATACCCAACCAAAGGCCACCCCAACTCCCCCAGGCCAGGGCGGCCACCACGGCCCGCCCCAGGGATGGGGGCACCTGGGGCCAAAGGAGGAGCTGGAGCGAACCCAGGCCAACTCCAGCAAGGACGCTGGCAGCCAAGGCGAAGAGAAGGCGCCGCCGGTGCATGGCACCTCATGGTACCGCTTTTGGCCCGCCGGCCTTTCGGGGGATAATGCCGCCCGCATGGGGAGCCGAAGGTTCGGGCGGACCGTAGTTGTGGAGCGGACGGAGCTGTCCCCTACCTGTTTTCGCTTGCGGCTCTCCTGTCCCTGGGAGCTAGCGGCCAAACCCGGACAGTTCGTGATGCTGGGAGCCACGGACGCGGCCGATCCGCTGCTCCGGCGCCCGTTTTCCGTTGCTGCCGTCAACGCGGTTCCCGGCGGCTGCGAGGTGGAGCTGTTGGTCAAAGTCGTGGGCAAGGTGACCGCGACCCTGCGATCCCTGCCGGCCGGCAGTCCCGTCTGGATCCTCGGACCCCTCGGGCGGGGCTTCGACCTGGCGGCGGTGGGGCCACGGCCAGTGCTCGTCGCCGGCGGCATCGGGCTGCCGCCGGTGCTGTTCGCGGCTCGGGAGCTGTCGCGACGCGGCGTGCGTTTCGATTTTTTCTTTGGGGCGGTGTCGGAAGGCGAGCTGCTGCTGCGGGACACGGTGGCCAAAGTCACCAGCGGGAGGGCGGTCTTTTGCACCGACGACGGCTCCTTCGGCGAAAAGGGTTTCGTGACCGAGGTCTTGGGCCGGCACTTTGGGAACTACAGCCGCATTTTGGCCTGCGGCCCCAACCCCATGCTGCGGGCGGTGGCTGCCCTTTCCCGGGAAAAAGGCGTGGAAGCTGAGCTTTCCCTCGAAGAGCCCATGGCCTGTGGGGTCGGGGTGTGCTTGGGGTGCGTGGTGCGGCTGGCGGATGGAAGCTACGTTCCCTCCTGCCAACAAGGGCCAGTGTTTTGTGCCTCGGAGCTCGCGGAGAGGTGGTGAGGATGGTCAAGCTCGCAACCAGCGTGGGAGCCCTGACCTTGAAAAACCCGGTCCTCGCCGCGTCCGGGACCTTTGGCTACGGCCTCGACCTCGTGGATTTTTGTCCCCCCGAGGCGCTGGGGGCAGTGGTCACCAAGGGTCTGTCCCCAAAACCCAGGCCAGGCAACCCAACCCCCCGCATCGTGGAAACCCCTGCCGGCATGATCAACTCCATCGGCCTTCAAAACATCGGGGTGGAGGCCTTTTGCTCCGGAGTGCTCCCCGTCCTGCGGGCGCGGGGAGCGTGCGTGGTGGTCAACGTCTTTGGCGAAACCGAGGAGGCGTACGCCGCCGTCATCGAGCGCCTGGAGCGGGAGGATGGGCTCGCCGCCTACGAGCTCAACGTTTCCTGCCCCAACGTGGCCAAAGGGGGGATGGAGTTTGGGCACGATCCGCGGCTTCTGGCAAACCTCGTGGCCAAGCTCCGAGCCCTCACCCCCCGCCCCCTTTGGGTCAAGCTTTCCCCCAATGCGCCGGACGTCTTGGCCACCGCCGAAGCGGCGCTGGCGGCTGGGGCTCAAGCCTTGAGTCTCGTCAACACCTTCCGGGCCTTGAGCGTCAACGCCAAGACCCGGCGGCCCTCCATGGCCACGGGTTTCGGGGGCCTTTCGGGTCCCGCCATCAAGCCGCTGGCCCTCCGTATCCTGTGGGAGGTGCACCAAGCTTTCCCCCAAGCGCCTCTGGTGGGTATAGGTGGCATCATGACCGGAACCGACGCCGTGGAGTTTCTCTTGGCGGGGGCCTCGGCAGTGCAGGTGGGAACCGCCACGTTTCGCAACCCCAGCGCCTGCCTGGCGGTGTTGGAGGAGTTGGTGGCGTTTTGCGAGGCCGAAGGGGTCAAGGACGTGGGCGAGCTGATCGGGGGGCTCCGGTGGGCATGACCAGGGACGAGGCGGTCAAGCGGCTGGTGGTGGCCCTCGATACCGCTGACCGGCCGCAAGCCCAAGCGTGGGTGGAGGCGCTCCGAGGCTCCGCGGGAGTCTTCAAGGTGGGTCTCGAGGCCTTCACGGCCCTCGGGCCGGCGTTCGTGGAGTGGCTCGTCGGGCAGAGGTGTAAGGTTTTTTTGGACCTCAAGCTCCACGACATCCCCCACACCGTCGAGCGTGCCGCCCGCGCGTGCGCCCGTTTGGGCGTCTTCATGCTCAACGTCCACGCCGCCGGTGGCCGGGACATGATGGTGGCAGCGCGGGAGGGAGCCGAGGCGGGAACGCCGCCAGGTCAAGCTGCGCCCCTGGTCCTCGCGGTCACGCTCCTCACGAGCCTGGACGAAAAGGCCCTGGAGGAACTCCAGCTCCCCGGTCCGCCCCGGCAGCGCGTTCACCTCTGGGCCCGACTCGCCCGCGACGCGGGTCTCGCCGGCGTGGTGTGCTCGGCAAAGGAGCTTTCGTTCCTGCGCCCGGCCCTCCCACCTCCGTTCGTGCTTCTCACCCCCGGCATCCGCCCCCAAGGCGCCCAAGCTGGCGACCAAAAGCGGATCGCTACCCCTGCCGAAGCCATCCGGCAGGGGGCCGATTACCTGGTCGTCGGCCGGCCCATCACCGGCGCCCCTGACCCGAAAGCCGCAGCCGAAGGGATCCTGGCCGAAATGGTGCAGGCATGCTAAAAACAGCCGGCCTCGCTGACCTGCACACCCATACCTTCCGCTGCGGCCACGCCGTGGGAAACGAAGAGGAGTACATCCAAAGGGCCGTGGCCCTGGGGTTTTCGGCCATCGCCGTTACCGATCACATCCCCTTTTACTGGCTCCCACCGGAAGCTCACGACCCGACTCTGGCCATGGCCCCCGAGGCGCTCCCGGGCTACGTTGAACGCGTGTTGGCGCTCAAAGAAAAGTACCGGGGCTCCATTGAGGTGCTTCTCGGCATCGAGGCGGACTACGTGGAGGGGCACGAAGAAGCGTTGGCGCGGATCCTCGGCGCCTATCCCTTCGACGTGGTCCTCGGATCGGTGCACTGGCTCGACGGGTTCTGGGTGGACGCCCCGGGCTCCCGGGCTCGGTACGAGCGAGGGCCGGACAAAGTGCGCGAAATTTGGCAAAGCTACTGGGAAAAGCTGGAAAAAGCCATCCTTTCGGGGCTTTTCGACGTGATGGCGCACCTGGATCTTCCCAAGAAGTTTGGCTTTCGCCCCACCGAACCCCTGCTGGAGCTGGAAAACCGGGTGCTCGCAGCGCTCGTGGCCAAAGGAACGGCGGTGGAGGTTTCCACCGCCGGGCGGCGCAAGCCCGTGGGGGAGAATTACCCTTCCCCTGCGTGGCTGGAGCGGCTGGTGGCGGCCGGGGTGCCGCTGGTGTTGTCTTCCGATGCCCACGCCCCCGAGGAGGTGGGTTTTGCCTTTGGAGAAACGGCAGCGGCGTTGCGGGCCTTGGGCGTGGCCTCGTTGACGCTCTTTCGGGGCCGATGCCGCGCCGCTCTTCCCCTTGCGGGTAGAATGCGAGCGGAGGGATGAGTATGAGCGACGCCCAGACCGTGCGGGTTCTCATTTTGGGTTCGGGTCCGGCGGGCTTGACGGCGGCTATTTACGCCGCCCGCGCCGAGTTGGCCCCGGTGGTGCTGGAAGGGATGCAGCCCGGTGGCCAGCTCACCATCACCACCGAAGTGGAGAACTTCCCGGGGTTTCCCGAAGGGATCCAGGGACCTGAGCTCATGGAGCGCATGAGGGCCCAAGCCCAGCGCTTCGGGGCAACGCTCCACTTCACCCAAGCGGAAACCGTAGACCTTTCCCGGCGCCCGTTTCTGGTCTCCACCGCCGACAAGGGCGATTTTTTGGCCCACACCCTCATTGTCGCCACCGGCGCCTCCGCCAAGCTCTTGGGCTTGCCGGCGGAAAAAGAGCTCATGGGCTACGGCGTTTCCGCCTGTGCCACTTGCGATGGCTTCTTCTTCAAAGACAAGGAAGTCGTGGTTGTGGGCGGCGGTGATACAGCCATGGAGGAGGCCATCTTTCTCACCCGCTACGCCACCAAGGTCACGGTGGTGCACCGCCGGGACCAGCTTCGGGCCTCCAAGATCATGCAGGAGCGGGCCAAGGCCAACCCCAAGATCGCTTTTGTGTGGAACGCGGTGGTGGTGGACATCCTGGGAAGCAAGGAAAAAGGCGTGGAGGCGGTGGTTTTAGAGGATACCCGCAGCCGCACCCGCACCACCTACCCCACCCAGGGTCTGTTTTTGGCCATCGGCCACCAGCCCAACACGTCCCTGTTCGTGGGGCAATTGGAGGTGGACGAAACGGGGTACATTGTCACCAAGCCGGGGAGTACCCGCACCTCGGTCCCCGGGGTTTTTGCCTGCGGGGACGTCCAGGACAAGGTGTTCCGCCAGGCCGTGACCGCCGCCGGGAGCGGCTGCATGGCGGCCATGGAAGCGGAGCGTTTCTTGGCCGAAGAGGGGCTCTAGCGGGAATGCCGGGGGGCTTTCTGGGGTTTTTCCTGGCGGAGCCGAGGCTCCAGGAGGTTTTATGATGCTGCAGGTAACGGAAAAGGCCGCAGAAAAAGTCAAGTATTTCGCCCAAACCATGCCCGAAGCCGAGGGCAAGCCCCTGCGCATCTTCATTGAAGGCGGGGGGTGCTCCGGCTTTCAGTACGGGTTCACCTTCGATGACCGGCAGGAAGGGGACACGGTCATCGAGGCCCACGGCATCACCGTGGTGGTGGACCCCCTTTCCGCCCAGTACCTGGCCGGGGCCACGGTGGACTTCGTGGAGGACTTTCGGGGAGCGGGGTTCGTGGTGGACAACCCCAACGCCGTGCGCTCCTGCGGGTGCGGCCACTCTTTTGCCGTGGAGTGAGGGTGGCCACCGTTTCCCCCGAGCTTTCGGCGCCCCTCACCACCCTGGAGCAAACCGGGGCAGGGGGAAGGGTGCGGGAAGTGGTGCGCCTGGGCCACCCGGTGCTGCGGCAGCGGGCGGAAGAAGTCCCACCCGAGCGCTTCGGTACCCGCAAGCTCCGGGAGCTCGCCCAGGACTTGGTGCGCACCATGCATGCCGCCTCGGGGGTAGGTTTGGCCGCACCGCAAATCGCCGTCCCGTGGAGGGTGTTCGCCTACTACGTGCCGGCCGATTACGGCGAGGACGTGCCACCGCGGGTCCTCGTAAACCCCATCCTCACCCCCGTAAGCCAAGAGCAGGAAGAAGACTGGGAGGGGTGCCTTTCCGTTCCCGGGCTGCGGGGGCTTGTGCCGCGTTATTCCCGGGTGCTGGTGGAAGCCCGTAGCGTGGACGGGGAACCGGTACGGTTCGAGGCTTCCGGTTTCCACGCCCGCGTCCTCCAGCACGAGCACGACCACCTGGACGGCGTGGTGTTCTTGGACCGCATGCGCTCCTTGGCCTCCCTGGCCTTCGAATCCGAGTGGGAACGGTACGCCCATAACCCCGGCGTGTAACGCGAAAGCCTTCCCCAACGGGCGTGCCTGCCAAGCCTGGATTCCAGGCTAGAATCGCTGCACCATGGGCCGCCGGCGGTTCAAGCGCTACCACCCCCCGGGAACCTCGCCCGGCACCCTTGTCGAAACTGGCGTCCGCGCCGAGCTGGTGCTGGTCCGCTACGGCCGCCAAGGCGTGACCCGCTACCTCCCCGCTACCGACTCCCAGGCCCTCCGCATGCCCAGGGAAAAGGCCTGGTTCCGGATTTTGGGTCTGGACAGCAACGCTGTCAGGGAGTTGGGGGAGCGAGCGGGGGTCCACCCCCTGGTGCTTGAGGATGCCCTCAACGCCGGCCAGCGGCCCAAGGCCGAGGAGCACGAGGGTTTCCTGTTCCTCGTGGTGGATGTCCCTTCCTTTGCCGGCGGAAAGCTGGACGAGGTTCAGGTGAGCTTTCTGCTCTTTCCCAACCTCGTGGTGAGCATCGAGGAAAGGCCCAACGCGTTTTTTACCGGGGTGGAGCGCAGGCTGGCGGCGGGGCAGGGGCGCCTTTTCGACTTAGGTTGCGATTACCTCTTGTACGCCCTCCTGGACGCGGCCGTGGACCACTACTTCCCGGTCCTCGAAAGCATCGGCGAAAACCTGGAAAACCTCGAGGAACGGCTTCTCGCCCAGCACGACCAGGTTCTCCCCACCCTCCACCAGCTCCGGCGCGACCTCCTGCGGTTGCGCCGCTCCCTGTGGCCCCTGCGGGATGCGGTGGGGTCGCTCCTGCGCGACGACAGCCCCAAGGTGAGCGCGGCCGTGCGGGTTTTTTTGCGGGATGTGCAGGACCATACCTTGTACCTTTTGGACATCGTCGAAACCTACCGGGAAATGGCGGCAAGCCTCCTCGACCTCTACCTTTCGGCGGTAGCCCAACGTACCAACGAGGTCATGAAGGTCCTCACGGTCATAGGCACCATTTTCTTGCCCCTCACGTTCCTCGTGGGCGTCTATGGCATGAACTTCCAGCACATGCCGGAGCTCGCCTGGCCCTGGGCGTACCCAGCCCTTTGGGTGTTCATGGTGATCCTGGCCCTGGGGATGCTGCGGGCCTTCCGTCGTCGCGGCTGGCTGTAGCTACTTGATTTGCCCAGCCGGAAGCTCGAGGCCGTAACCCCGGCGCCTGTCCTTGGCCTTCAACCCCAAAGCAAAGCCCACCGCCAGCGAACCGAAGAGCACAAAGAGCACCATGGGGAGCGTGTAATCGTAGTGCACCCGTGTAATGGCCTCGAGCTTGCCGGCGATTTCCTGGGTCACCACCTCTTTGCCCCGCAAACAAAAGCGGTCCAAAACCCAGCCAATGAGGTACGGCACCCCCATGAGCGCCACCAGGTTTTGGATGAAAAAAATGAGGGCGTAGGCGGTGCCCAAGCGCTTTTCCTCCACGATCTTGGGCACCGAAGGCCACATGGCCGAGGGCACCAAGGAAAAGCCAACCCCCAAAAGCAACACCGCCACTACCGCCACCGGCCACAGGGTCAAAAACGGCGCGGCCAAAAGCAGGTGCGCCCCGGTGATGAACAACGACCCAAGGAGCATGATGGTGGCGCCCTTGCCCTTGCGGTCGTAAAAGCTGCCGAAGTACGGCGTCAGGAGGATGGTGCCGATGGGCAACAGCGAGGGAATGAGGCCCGAGAGGCGTTCTTCGATCCCGAACTTTTGCACCATGAGGTCGGGGGCGTACTTCAAGAACGGGAACACCGCCGAATAAAACAGCGCGCACAGCCCGGTGAGCAGCCAAAAACCCCCATCCCTGAGAATGACCCCGACATCGGCCAGGCGGAACTGCTCTTCCGGGGCTGCCAACCCGCTTTCCCGCTCCCCGGCCTCCAGGCGCCGGTCGAGGGAGGCGAAAAAGAGAAACGCCAAAAGCCCCACCCCCAAGGCTCCGGTGCCTACCAAAAAAGGCCCCGAAACGCTCAAAAGCACCGCAAGGGCGGCTCCTGACGCCATAGCCAGGGCCGTGCCCAAACGCCCCAAGGCCACCTGGAGCCCCATGGCCAGAGCCAACTCGTGGCCCCGAAACCAGCGCACGATGATTTTCGTGGCGGTGATCCCGAACCACTCGATCCCCACCCCGAAAAGGGCGTAGCTCAACGCGGCGGCCATCACCTGGCCCTTGACGCCAAACCACGCCGAGCCGTCCAGGGCGTGGGTGGCCAAAGCCCACCACTGCCCGGCGGTGCCCAGGAGCATGAAGCCCAGAGCCAAAAGCCCCGTAAGGCGCGGGCCCAAGCGGTCGAGCAGGATCCCGCCCACCACCAGCATCCCCAAGAACACGTTGAACCACCCGTAGGCGCCCGTATACAAGCCGTACTCGGTGCTGGACCACCCGAGCTGGCCCTCGAGAAGCGGCTTCAAGGGGGAAGCCACGTCGGCCACGTAGTAGCCGCAGAGCATCCCCAAGGACGTGAGGGCCATCGCTGTCCAGCGCACGAACCATTGATCGCGCAGACTCGAAGCGTGCGTCATGGGCTCCCCCTCGGCACCCCGAAAGTCGCGGGCGCCGCTGGGGAGTCTACGGCGCCGACCCTGCCCGTGGCAATCCGCCTCTGGTAGCGAGGAGGCGGTCGAGGGAAGACGAAAGCCGCCGGAGCCCTTCGGCCAGGGTTTCGGGCGCCACCAGGAGGCTTGCCACCAAAAAGCCTTCCCGGGGGAAATCGAAAAAGTACCCGGGGTACACGGCCACCCCCTCGTCCCGCAAAAGCGCCAGGACCAGCTCCTCTTCGGAAACCACGGCCGGGTAGCGAAGGACCGCGCTCCAGCCCCCTTCCGGGGGGAGAAGCTCGAGGAAAGGCAGCGCGGCAACGTGCCTTGCGAGGAGTTCGAGGTTTTCGGAAAGGCGATGGCGGATGGCCGTGGTCACCACCTCGGCCCGGCTCAGGATTTCCGGAAGAGCTTGTTGGGTGGGGGTAGCCACCGAAAGGTACGTGTCGGCGAGAAACTCGAGGCGTGCGAAGGCTTCCCGGGCAAGCTCCGGAGGTCCCGAAACCACCACCCACCCCACCTTCAGCTGGGGGAGACCCACGAGCTTGGAAAGCCCCCCGAGGGTAAAGGTAAGGCAGGCCGGGTTGCCCGCAAAGCTGCGCCGGAAACCCTCCCCCGAGGCAAACTCCCAAAAGACCTCGTCGGCCACCAGCGCCCATCCCTGCTGTCGGCAGAGAGCCACCAGATCCTCCCACTCCCCTTCGGACACCACCGTCCCCGTAGGGTTGTTGGGCTGCACGACGACCACGGCTCTCGCTTCCGGGTGGTGGGAGATGCGGGCCGCGTCCAAATGAAAGCGGGCCTCTTCGGGAAGCGGGTAAGGGAAAGCGCGGCACCCTTCGGCCCGCAGCAAATGCTCGAAAAGGGGGTAAGACGGCTGGGGAACCAGAAAGCCTTCCCCAGGCTCGCAGAGGAGCTTGGCCAAAAGACCGTAAGCCTCGGAGGTGGAAGCCACGAGGAGAACGTGGTCCCCTTGGACCGGCAGGCCAGAAGCCCGGTACCGGGCCGCTACGGCCTCCCGGGCTTCCCGAAGCCCTGCCGGCTCGGGTCGGTAGACGAGCCCGCGGGGGTGAGCGAGGGGCTCGAGGAGATCCTGGGGGTAGGGGAGACCCACGACCGTGGGGTTGGAAACCGTGAGGTCCAGCTCCGGCTCGGTGGCCGCCAGAGCTTGCGCCCAGCGGTTGGGGACGAGCTCGGGAACGCGGGACGAAAACACGGGGCATTTTCCCACGTTCCACGTGAAACCCTTCTGTTACAATGGCTGGCGTTTGCGAAAGGAGGCAGCCATGACCGAACTTCTCCCCCCTCGCACCCAAGAGTACAAGGCCCGCGCCCGAGAGGTAGCGGAAAAGTACGCGCGGCCGGTGGCGGCCGAGCTGGACCGCACCGGGGAGTACCCTTGGAGCGTCATCCAAGCCCTCAAAGACTACGACCTCATGGGGATTTGGATCCCCAAAGAGTACGGGGGCCACGGGGCGGGCGTTTTGGACATGTGCGTGGTGGTGGAAGAGCTTTCCCGAGCTTGCGGCGGCATCGGCGTGGCGTACGCCGTGAACGCCCTGGGGAGCTTCCCCATCGTCCTAGGAGGGACCGAGGAGCAAAAGCAAAAGTACCTCCCCGCCGTGGCCAAGGGGGAAAAGCTCATTGCCTTCGGGCTTTCGGAAAAGTGGTCGGGCTCTGATGCCGGTTCCCTCATCGCCACCGCCCGGCGGGAGGGGGACGAGTACGTGATCAACGGGCAAAAGAAGTGGAACACCAACGGCGGCGTGGCTTCCCTCTACACCGTGTACGCCGCCACCGACCGCAGCCGCGGAACCCGCGGGATTTCGGCGTTTATCGTGGAAAAGGGAACCCCCGGCTTCGAGATCGGGAAGCGGGAAGACACCATGGGCATCCGCTGCGTCCCGGTCCACGAGCTCCACTTCAAGGATTGCCGAGTGCCGGCGGCCAACCTCCTGGGGGGCAAAGAAGGCACAGGGTTTGCCAACGCCATGATGACCTTGGACCGCGCCCGCCCCGGGGTGGCGGCGCAAGCGGTGGGGCTGGCCCAAGGGGCCCTGGAGTGGGCCATTCGCTACACCTCCGAGCGCAAGCAGTTCGGGCAACCCGTCATGTCGTTCCAAGCCATTCAGTTCATGCTCGCCGACATGGCCATCCAAATCGAGGCGGCACGCCAGCTCGTGTACACGGCGGCCCGAGCCATTGACGCGGGGCTTCCCAACGTGTCCAAGCTCGCCGCCATGGCCAAGGTCATGGCCACCGACACCGCCATGCGGGTGACCACCGACGCCGTGCAGCTTTTCGGCGGGTACGGGTACTGCCGCGATTACCCCATCGAAAAGTACATGCGGGACGCCAAGATCACCCAAATTTACGAAGGCACCAACCAGATCCAAAGGGTGGTCATTGCCCGCGCCTTAACGCGCGAAGCCGACCAAATGGCGGGTCACCTCCAGGTGAAGGTGGAACACTTCCCGCCCGAAACCCATGGTTCTTGACCTTTCGCCGCTGCAGAAGGCCGTGGCAAGCCTCGAGCGGGCCCTCGCCCGGCTTGCCGGGGCACCTGGCGACGAGGAGCTTCGGGACGCGGTGATCAAGCGGTTCGAGTACAGCTTCGAGCTCTCTTGGAAGTTTCTGCGGCGGCAACTTGCCGAGGAGCTACCCGCGGCTCCCACCGTGGAAGCCATGAGCTTTGCCGAGCTGATCCGCGAGAGCGCCCGCCGGGGACTCATCCCGGACCCCGAGCGGTGGTTTTTTTACCGCACCTGCCGCAACCTTACCGCCCACACCTACGATGCCGCCAAAGCGGCGCAAGTGGCGGCGGCGGTGCCGGCTTTTTTGGCCGATGCCAAAAAGCTCTTGGCCGAGCTGGAGAGACGGCGCGGTGCTGCTCCTTGAGCCCCAGCACTGGGAGAGGGTGCGCCGCATCCTCCAGGCCTTGCCGCCGGCATGGGAGGTATGGGCCTTTGGCTCGCGAGTGACCGGCCGGGCCCACAAGTTTTCCGATTTGGATTTGGCGATTCGGGGGCCGGAGCCCGTGCCCCTGACCCTTTTGGGAGAGCTGCGGGAGGCATTTGCGAGCTCGTTTTTGCCGTTCTCCGTGGACCTCGTGGACTGGCACGACCTCCCCGAGGCCCTCAAGGCCGCGGTGGAGCGGGAAGGGGTGCGGATCCTTCCAGCGGAAGGCTGACGCTAAAGGGCGGGGGCGGAGCAGGAAGGGCAAGCTGCCGCCAGAACTCCTCACCGTGCGGGACTTCCAGAACACCTTCGTCCCGGCGAAAGGCTAGGGGTTCCCCCGTAAAGGGGTTGGGGGTGGACGCTTCCGGCACCACCGCCAGGGAGAAAGGAAGCGCCCCATGCTCGGCGTCATGGCGACTTGCCGCCAATGCCGCCCGCACCAAGGTGCGAGCCGCCGTAACCCCTTGCGCTTGCGCCAAAACCGACAAGAGCCGGGCGCTGTGGTTGTCCAGCTCCGACCAGCTTAGGGACGAAGCCCACCGAGCGCAGGGTTGCCTGGCCATTCCCGCCAGCTCGAGCGCATGCCGCGCCGAGCGCAGCCGAAGGTAATCGCTGGCCAGCACCTGCCCCGGGCCGGAAGGCTCGGGTAGAGCTTTCCGCAGGGAAGCCTCTTCCAAGGCGACCACACGCGGAAAGAGCGCCGGGAGGTTGACGGGGGAAAGGACCGGAGCCAGGGAGGCCACCCGCACCCGGGAAAGCCCCGAGTTGCCAGCGGCTTGCCCCACAAGCGCAAGCTGCCACCGCTCCAAGGTGAGGCCGGCGGCAAAAACCGTCAACCCCGGCTCCTGCTCCAAGCTTGCGGCCAGACTTCCCAAAGCCGAAAGGGTCTTGGCAAGCCTTCCCGTCTCCCGCCGGGCGATGGCGAGCTGGGCCTCCAGGGCCAAAAGCCGGCCCAAAAGCACCAGTTGCGGCATGTCCGCGAGTCGTGTTTGCAGCCCGGCGCTGTAGTCCAAGCCGTAGTAGCTCTGCCAGAGCCCCGCGCCTTCCTTCGCCAGGCGCAGGGCCCCGTCGTTTTTAGCCAACAGGCCCTCGACGGCGGGAAGGCTCCCCTCAAAACCAACGGGGTTGGCTGCTGCCAAAGCCTTAGCCTCTTCCGGCGTCAAGGTAAGCTTGCCAGCTGCGGCCAGAAAGTAGCGAGCGGCGTTGGCTTCGGCCTTGACCGGCGGACGGGTGTAAGCCGCGGGCTCGAGAGGGCCGAGGCTCTTCACGAACTGGCCCTCCACCGCCACCCGCGCCACCCGCACGCCGGCGAAGACAAGGACCACCGCTCCCAAAAGCCCCAACGCCGCGCGCACCCACGGGGAGCGGGTCATACCTCCCCCCACGCCACGCTCACGCCGCGCTGGCGCAGCGACGCCACCACGAAGCGGGTCACGGCCTCGTTTTGACCCAGGACCTCCGGTGGCAACACCCCTGGCTCGCGAACCAGACCCTGACGGAGGGCGCGCAGCACCGCCGTGGCTGTGAAGCCGGTGGTGCGGGCCATGGACGAAAGTCCCGTAGCGGGATCGAAAACGTCGTACAAAAGGAGGGTCCTCTTTTCCTCGACACCAGCGAAAACCCCTTCCGCCTCCAGCTTCATGACCGTGAGGTCCGCTTCACTTTCCCCAAAGCGCCACGCTTCGGCCAAAGCCGCTGCCGTCACCGCCAGGGGCGCCACCCGCACCCCTGCCACCTCCACGGGCTCGGGCGACAGGAGCCCTGACTCTCGCAGGAGCAGCACCTTATCCCGGTAGCCCGGGTAGCGGAGGGTTTTCTCCTCCATGAGGGGAATGGGAACCGTGTCCAGGGCCGTGCGCAAGCCGTCGGTGAGGAAGGCCTCGAGGGTCCCCACGCCGGGCACGTGGCAAAGCTCGGGCTCGGCCATGGCTGGGAGCGTGAGGACCTGGCCGTCGCGCCGCAGCCGCGCAGGCCTGGTGTACTCCTCCAGCACGTCCGATGGGGAAAACGGGGCCTTGTACTCCCAGGGCAAAACCCGTTCCCGGGGAAGCCCGCCCACGTAGCAGGAAAAGCGCCGCAACTGGTCGGCTCTGGCGTACCAGAAACCCAAGACCAAGTGGGAAAAGCCCGGCGCCACCCCGCAATCCACGGCCACCCTCACGCCGCGCTTTCTGGCGGCGGGGTCGAGCCCGCGGGGATCCTCGGGCATGAAGGAAATGTCCACAACCTCCTTGCCTTGCTCCACGAGCGCCGAGAGCACGGCAAAACCCAAATATCCCGGTACGGCGTTCACAACCCAAGAGCTGTCCCTCCCGACCTCAGCCAAAAACTCCGGGTCGGTGACGTCCCCGGCCACCGTACCCACCCCTCGAGCCGCGAGCCACGACAGGGACCCGGGGTCCCGATCCACCGCCGTGACCCGAAAGTCTTGGGCGAGGTCCCAGGCGATGGCCCGCCCCACCCGTCCGGCACCCAAAACGACGACCTTTTCCCGCTCCACGGCGCCCTCCGCGCCCAAGCCTAGCAAGGTTTTTGGGAAGAAAAAAAGAATGGTGGAGGCGGGGGGAATCGAACCCCCGTCCGAAGGACCTGTGCTGGCGGTGTCTCCGTGTGCAGCTTGCCTTTTTCTCTCGCTCCGCCGGCCGGGGGCAAGCACCCTACCGGCGAAGCCAGCTTGCGTGAGTGTCGGCTTCCGGTCCCAAGCTCTCCGGAAACCCTAGCCCGGTTTCGCGACGCCTTCACCGGGTCTCGGGCCGCGACCCCTTGGTGTCGGCGTGGCTGTCAATTAAGCAGCCAGAGCAAGATCAGCGTTGGCAGCTGTGTGTTTCCGCCTGTTTTCCGTGGCGGCGGACCACGACACGCTGCCGCCAGCCCAGCTGTCCCCCGTCGAACCCGGTACGCCCCCGTGTTCGCGGTGCACCCTCAATATAAGCCCCAAACCGCTCCTTGACGAGCCCCCACCAAAAAGCTAGGCTTCAGCCATGGCGGATTTGGAGCCGATCAGCATCATCGTAACGTCGGTGGGCACCGAAACGCAAGCGGTGGACATTTCCGAGGAGCTGGTGCACAGAGGTCTCGCCACCTGCGTCAACATCGTCCCCTGCTTGCGATCCATCTACCGGTGGAAGGGGAAAGTGTGCTCGGACAGCGAGTACCTGCTCCTCATCAAGACCCGCTCGGCGCTTTTCGGCAAGGTGGTGGACGCCATCCGCGAGCTGCACTCCTACGAGCTTCCGGAAATCCTGGAGTTTGGCGTCACCCGGGCGGAGGAGTCCTTCCACCGCTGGGTGGTGGAAATGGCGACCGGCAGCTTTGACGGCGTGGAGGCCCCGGAAGAGCTCCCGCAGTACGACTGAGCGTGACCTCCCTCCCCCTTGACAAGGCAACCCTCATCCCCGAGACTGAATGAAGGTTCAGTCAGGAGGGACCGTGGTCAGGGTTGCCGCTGCTCGGGAAGCCAAACGCAACGCCATCCTGGAAGCGGCGGTGCGGGTATTTGCCAGCAAAGGCTACTTTGCTGCCCGCATGCGGGACGTAGCCGCGGAAGCCGGGGTCGCCGACGGGACCCTTTACCTCTACTTCGAAAGCAAAGAAGCGCTCCTTACCGCCATTCTCGAAGAGTACGCCCGCGCTTTCGTGGAAAGGGCGAAACGCGACTGCGAGCGGCTTACCGATGCCCGCGCCCAGCTGCGGGCCATCCTCGAGCGGCACCTGGTGAGCCTGGAGCGCAACCGCGCCCTCGCCACGGTCTTCCAAATCGAGCTCCGGCACTCCCGCAAGTTCCTGCGGCGGGTGGCTCGGGGGCCCGTCGCGCAATACCTGGAGCTCCTCAAGCAAACGGTGACCCAGGGTATCGAGCAAGGGATTTTCCGCCGGGAGCTGGACCCAAAAGTTGCGGCACGGGCCATTTTTGGGGCCGTGGACGAGCTGGTTACGGCCTGGGTTTTGGCGCAAAAACCGGGAAGACTCGCCTCACAGCTCCAGCCGCTTTTGGAGCTTTTGCTTTTCGGTCTTTTAGCACCAGGCGAACGAGCCCATGGCAAAAGGGGGGAACCATGAACGCACCAACCACGTTACCCGAAGTTTTTCGCATCTGGCGGCAAACCTCGCCCGAGCCGGCGCTGATTGACGCCCGGGGCGGCCGCGATCGCCGCTATCCGGCCCGGGAGGTAACGCGCCTGGTGGCGGGCCTGGCCCTGGGGCTGGAGAAGCTGGGGGTGGTCAAAGGCGACCGCGTGGCCCTCATTTCCGGAAACCGCCCCGAGTGGCACGTGGCGGATTTTGCCCTCCACCACCTGGGAGCCATCAACGTCCCGATTTATCCCACCCTCCTGCCGCCTCAAATTGCCCACATCCTCAAGGACTCCGGAGCCAAGGTGTGCGTGGCCGAAACCCCTGAGCTCTTGGCCAAGGTGCTGGAAGCCAAAGCGAGCTGCCCGGAACTGGCCCATGTGGTGCTCATGGAAGGGGAACCTCCGCGAGGCGTGTTGGGTTGGGGGGAGGTGGTGGAGGCGGTACGCGAGGAGACGGCACCGGAGGTTCTCGAGGCCATGATCCCCCGCGTGAAGCCCGAGGATCTGGCGACCATCATTTACACCTCGGGGACCACCGGCGAGCCCAAGGGGGCCATGCTCACTCACGACAACTTCGTTTTCGATGCCCTTTCCGCCGCCTCGGTGCAAGACTGGCCACCCCAGAAGGAAGTGGCGCTTTCGTTTCTGCCCCTGTCCCACGTCCTGGAACGCCTGGTGGACTACATCCTCTTTGCCTACGGAGTGACCATCGCCTACTGCGGCATTCTCGAAGCCGGTGAAGCCCTGCGCCGCATCCGCCCGCACCTGTTCACGGCGGTGCCCCGCTTTTACGAAAAGGTTTACGACCGCATCATGGCTGAAGGGTCTCACGGCTCGCCGCTCAAGCAAAAGATCTTTACTGCCGCTGTGGCCGAGGCCCTGCGGAGCTTCCGCAGCGGCAAGAAGGGTTTGGCCTACAGGCTCTACGACGCCCTCGTTTACCGGAAGATCCGGGCCGCTTTTGGCGGCCGGCTAAGGTTTTCCATTTCCGGCGGCGCCCCCCTCCCCGTCTACGTCGGCGAGTTCCTGCACGCCGTGGGGATTTACGTGCTGGAGGGCTACGGGCTTACGGAAACGTCGCCGGTCATCTCGGTGAACACCACCAAGAAGGTCAAGGTGGGCACGGTTGGTCCGCCCATTCCCGGTGTGGAAGTGAGGATCGCCAGCGACGGGGAAATCCTCACCCGCGGCCGGCACGTGATGAAGGGGTACTGGAACAAACCGGAAGCGACCCGCGAAGCCATAGACCCCGAGGGGTGGTTTCACACCGGTGACATCGGAGAGCTCGACGAGGAAGGGTTCCTCCGCATCACCGATCGCAAGAAGGACATCATCGTGACCGCCGGCGGTAAAAACATCGCCCCCCAGCCCATCGAGAACCAGCTCAAAACCTCGCCGTTCGTGGAAAACGCGGTGCTCTTCGGAGACCGCAAGCCTTACGTGGTGGCGCTTTTGGTCCCCAACTTCGAGGAGCTTTCGCGTTGGGCCCAGCAAAAGGGGATCCGTGCCGACGATCGCCAGGCGCTCGTGAAACACCCCGAGGTGGTGGCGCTTTACCAGGGGATTGTGGATAAGGTCAACGGCAACCTCGCGCGCTTCGAAACCATCAAGAAGTTCCGGCTCATCCCGGAGCCCTTCACCATGGACGGCGGCGAGCTCACCCCGACCCTCAAGGTCAAGCGCCGGGTCATCCTCCAGCGCTACGGGGACCTGGTGGAGGCCATGTACAGCGAGGGCGAAGGGGTCGGCGAGCACTAGGGTTTCGCGCGTGCGCCACGCCGACGTACCGGCCCTGGCCGGCCAGCTTTCCCGGCCCGTTGACCCCATCCTCCTGCCCACACCCTATCCCGTGGGCCCGGTGTGGGTGTACCTGTTGCCGGGGGAGCCCCTGACCCTGGTGGATACCGGGCCTGCCACTGCCAAAGCCCGAAGCGCCCTGGCCGCTCAGCTCGCGGCGCTGGGGTTTTCCCCGCGCCAGGTGCGACGGGTCCTCGTCACTCACGGCCACCACGACCACATGGGGCTGGCCCGGACCTTCCAAAAGTGGGGTGCCGAGGTTTTCGCGCACCCGGCCGACCGCAACAACCTCTCCCTCCGCCGGCACTACCGGGCCCTCTGGGAGGCCCTGCGCCGGCTCGGGTTGAGCCTGTCCAACCGGGCCTTGGCCCTTATGGGGCTCTGGAGTCTGGACCGCACGAGCCGCAGGCTCGAGCGCTTTTCGCCTTTGCACGACGGCCAAGAGCTTCCTTCGAGCCACGGACCCCTTCGTGTCCATCACCTCCCCGGCCACTCCCCGGGGCACGTGGCTTTTGAGCTGCCCGAAGACCGGGTTTTCCTTTCGGGGGATGTGCTGCTTTCGGGGATCACCCCTACGGCTGTTTTGGAGCCGGACCCCGAGGACCCCTCCAAGCTTTTTCCCGCTCTTTCGGTCTACCGGAGGACCCTGGAAAAGCTGGCAACGGACCCACCCGAGGCTTGCCTCCCGGCCCACGGCCCGGCGCTTTTGGACCCAGCGGCCGAAGCCCGGGAAATCACGTGTCGCCAAGACCAGCGATCCCAGGCCATCCTCCGGCACCTCTCGCCCACGCCCCAAACCCTGGCCTCGATCCTCGACCGCATGTACCCCAAAGCGCGAGGGCTGCGGCTTTTTCTCGCTTACTCGGAGGTTTACGGCCACCTCTTGCGCTTGGAAGAGGAGGGGGTGGTGGAAAGCTGCAGCTTATCCGGAAAGCTGGCCTTTTGCCGCAAGGCGTGAGAGCTGGGGCGAGCTGGCCGCGGCCGGGGCGAGGTGCGGGGAGACCACCTTCTCCCGGGCGCGGGGGTAGGGGCTGACCCGCACGGGGGCTGGGCTACAATCGCCGGGTCATGTGGAACCTTCCCAACGCCCTCACGCTTTTCCGGATCCTCCTCGTGCCGATCCTGGTCGTGGTGCTTTTGACCCGTTTCGATGGGTCCGAGTTTTGGGGGCTGGGGATTTTCCTTTTGGCGGCCCTCACCGATCTTTTTGATGGCATTTTGGCCCGGCGCCTGGGGAGCGTCACCAAAGCGGGGATTTTCCTTGACCCGGTGGCCGACAAGCTGCTCATGTCAGCGGCGTTCATTTCCCTGGTGGAGCTGGGGCTGGCTCCGGCGTGGATGGTCGTGGTCATCGTCGGCCGAGAGTTTGCGGTTTCAGGTTTGCGGCACGTGGCCCAGGATCAAGGGGTCGTGATCCCCGCCAACTGGTGGGGAAAGCTCAAGACGCTTTCGCAAATCGTGGCCGTTTCCCTTTCCATCGTGAGCCACCAGCTCGGGCGCTGGTCGCACCTTTCACGCCTGGCCCTTTGGGTGGCGCTTGTCATGACCGTGGCGTCGCTGGTGAGCTATTTCAGCTCTTTTTGGCCCAAGGTGGCGGGGAACCAGGGGTGAGGCAAACCGCGGCTTTTGCCAGAGCGTGCGTGCGGCTGGGCCTGTCCTCCCCCAAGGCCGTGCTGGCCGCAAGCCTTGGCGTTCTCGCCCTGGGCGTGGCCCTCGGTAGCCGAATCCGTTTCGATAGCGACGTGCTCAACATGCTTCCGCAAAAAGACCCCTTGGTCGGGGAGTTCCGGCGCGTGGTTTCGGAGTTTGGTGCCGCCGAAACGCTGCTCGTGGTCGAGCGCATCGCCGATCCGCAAAACCTCGAGCCGGCTTTGGCCCTCGCCGATGCCCTGGAGGACGAGCTCAAGAAAAGCCCTTTCCTCTCAAGGGTAGATGCCCGCCTCCAGGACCCTCTGCGCCTGGCGGAGGAGGTTTTGGCCCACGGGCTGTTGTTCCTGGACGAGGAAGGCCGGAAGGAGCTGGCCCAACGGCTTACCCCTGAGGGGCTTGGCCGGCGGGCCCGGGAGGTGCGGGAAGCCCTCGATACCCCGCAAGCGGTCATGACCAAGGAGCTGGCCACCCGTGACCTTTTGGGGGTTTTGCCCCTGATCCTGCGGCGGCTTTCCACTTCGCCCCAGTCTCTGAGCGTGGACACGAGCTCGGGCTACTACCTCTCGGCAGACCATTCCCTCCTGGTCATCCTGGCCTACCCCACGGCTCCCGCCCAAGACATCGGTTTCGATGAGAAGCTGTTTGCCGATCTCGAGGCCAGGGTTTCGAAGGCCAAAGGCCGCGTGGCGGAAGAGTGGGAGCTCGATCCTTCCCAGCTTCCCGCGGTGGAGTTGGGCGGCGGGCACCGCATTGCCCTCGAAGACGCGTCCCTCATTCGCGGAGATACCATCGTGAACTCCCTGACCTCGCTTGTGGGCGTGAGCGTGCTCCTGCTTTTCGCCTTTCGCCGCTGGCACGCAGTGGCGATAACGGCCGCCCCGCTGGTGGTGGGGCTTGCGCTGACCTTTGCCTTTGCGGGCCTCTTTTTCCCCACCCTGTCGTCGGCAGCAGCAGGGTTTTCCGCCCTCCTCATCGGCCTCGGAATTGATTTCTCCATTGTCATGTACGCGCGTTACTGTGAGGTTCAGGCTTCAGGGTGCTCCCTGGCTGAGGCCTGGGAGGAAACGGCCATGGAAACCGGGCCGGCCATCTTCCTTGGGGCCGTCACCACCCTCGCCACCTTTTACGCGTTCGTGGCCACGCGCTTTGCGGGGCTTGCGGAGCTGGGCTTGCTCACCGGCACCGGCATCGTGCTTCTGGCTTTGGCAGCGCTGGTGGTGGTGCCGGCGTTGACGGCCGTGAGCCGGCGTCCCCCGGCGGTCGCCTGCCCCCTGCCGTGGCTGCCCGCGGAACGGCTGCTTTCGTGGGCGCAGACTCACCGGCGCGGGGTGCTTTTGGGGGCTCTCGCAGCCTGCCTCGGATCGTCGCTTCTCTTGCCGCACCTCACCTTCGATGACGACGTGCGCCATTTGCGCTCCCCGGCCAACCGGGGCGTCGCGGTGCAGGAGGAAGTCGCCAGGGCATTCGGCCAATCCTTCAACGCCATGGTGGTGCGCCTGGAAGCCAAGGACGAGCTTGCCCTCGTGGAGAAAACCCAAGCGTTTGTGGCTGCCCTGGACCGCCTCAAGGACAGCGGTACCGTGGCACGCGTAGAGTCCGTGGCCACCTGGGTACCCCCCCTCCCCCACCAGCGCGAGACCCTGGCCTGGCTTGCCGCCCAGGGGTGGGACCCGGCAAAGGTGGTTTCCGAGCTGCGCCAGGCCCTGGATCGGGAAGGGTTGGTGGCGGACGCCTTTGCCCCGGGCCTTGATCTCGTGCACCGGATGCTTTCTCTCTCGGAACCCGTGACCGCCGACATGTGGCGAGGGACACCCCTGGAAGGGCTCGTGGAGCGCTCCATACACCACGGCCAGGGGTTCGTGAGCACGGCGGTCACCGTGTACGCGCCGCCCGGGGGGTGGCGGCGGGAAGCACCGCCGGAGCTGGTGGCGCTGGTGAAATCCACACCGGGAGCATCCCTGGTGGGCATCAACGTTCTCGCCCAGCACCTGCGTCAGGTGGTGCGAGCTGACGCTCTGCGGGCGGCAGCCCTGGGTTTCGTGGCGGTTTTGGCCCTTCTCATGGCCCAGCTCCGGAGTGGGGGCGACGCCCTCCTGTGCCTGTTGCCGGTAGCGGTGGGCTTGGTGCTGGCGGGCGGGGTCGCAGCGGCAACCGGGCTGGCTCTCAACCCTCTCAACGTGTTCGTAACCACCATGGTCATTGGGATCGGCTCCGACTACGGCATCCACCTGGTGCAACGAATGCGGGAGGCCCCTCAGGGGACCGGCGGAACCGTGCGGGCGGTCGTGCTCGCCGCGTTGACCACCGCCGTGGGTTTCGGCTCCCTCATGACCAGCCACTACCCGGGCCTCGCCAGCGTCGGCTGGATGACCGTGCTTGGGGTTTGCCTGGCGTGCCTGGCGGCCATCGTCTTGGTCCCGTTGCTGCGGAGGACCCATGAAGGGCAAGCGCCTTAGCCCTGCCCAAGGCATGGCGTTGAGCTTTGCTGCCGTTATTTTGGCCGGAAGCGTTTTGCTTTGCCAAAACTGGGCAGCAGTTCCTGGGAAAAAGCTGCGCTTCGTGGAAGCCCTTTTCACCGCCACCTCCGCCACCTGTGTTACGGGGCTTTCGGTTCGCCCGCCCGGGGACTTCACCGTGGCCGGGCAGATCGTGATTCTCACCCTGATCCAGGTGGGCGGCCTGGGGGTCATGACCTTCGGCCTCTTTTTCGCCTTGCTGTTGGGGGGGCGACTTTCCCTTTTTGGCCGCCAAATGGTGTTGTCGTCTTTGGCCGCCGAACCTTGGGAAGACTTCTGGCCGCTTTTGAAGACCGTCATGGGCGCCACGCTGGTCGTGGAAACTGCCGGGGCCTTGCTTTTGGCCGTTGCGTGGTGGCCGGAAAAGGGACCGGCGGCCATCGGCTGGGGGTTTTTCCACGCTGTGAGCGCGTTCTGCAACGCCGGATTCGGTTTGCACCCCGACTCCCTGATCCCCTTCCGAACCAACGCCCTCGTGAACTTCACCATCGGGATGCTCATCATCGTTGGTGGTGTAGGGTTTCTCCCGGTGGCTGACCTCTGGGACCGGTGGCGCTCCCGGAAGCGTCGCCCTCTCTCCCTCCACAGCCGCCTCGTGCTCGCCACCACGGGAGCGCTTCTGCTTTGCGGCTGGGTCGGGTTTGCGGTTTTGGAATGGGGGAACGTCTTGGCGGGACTTAGCTGGAACGAAAAACTGTGGGCAGTGTGGCTCGCCGGGATCACGCCACGGACCGCGGGCTTCGCCAACGTGGACTACGGCCACCTGACCCCCGCCACCCTCCTCTTCACCATGGTTCTCATGTTCATTGGCGCCAGCCCCGGCTCCACCGGCGGCGGCATCAAGACCACCACCTTTGCCGTGCTCTTTGCCCTGGTGGTGGCTCGGGTTCGCTCCCACCGCAAGGTCACCGCCATGGGGCGGCGGTTTTCGGCCGACACCTTGGGGGCCGCCGTGACCCTCACGGTTCTGGCGGCAGCGGCTGTAATTACGGGTTTCGTGGCGGTAAGCCTGGTGGAACACGGAAGCGGCGGCGGTCTTGGGCCTCAATCCTCATTCCTGCGGGAAGCGTTCGACGTGGTTTCAGCCTTTGGCACCGTTGGCCTTTCCACCGGCATCACGCCGTCCCTCAAACCCGAAAGCTGGCTCGTGGAAGTGGCCCTCATGTACATTGGGCGCATCGGACCCCTGACCCTTTCCGTCGCTCTCTTGGGCCGCGCCCCCAAACCCGAGCCGGAGCTGGCCGAGGAGTCGGTGATGGTGGGCTAGGAGGCGAGACATGCGACAACTGGCAGCGGAGGACCTGCGTTTTTCCTGCCCCGACGCGTGGATCCCCGGGGAAACCTCGGCCGACGTCCCGCCCGCCACCGGCATCGTGGGTCAGGAGCGGGGCGTGCGGGCTTTGGAGCTTGGCCTCGCCATTGACTCTCCGGGGTTCAACGTGTTCGTGACCGGCCTCGTGGGCACCGGCAAGATGACGGCCGTCGAGCTCCACCTTAGGCGGATCTCGGCAGCCGGCCCTGCTCCCGACGACCTGGCCTACGTGTTCAACTTTCAGGCGCCCGAGCGACCGCGGCTTTTGCGGTTGGCCGCAGGCAGTGGCAGCGTCCTCCGGGACCGCATGGCGGCGTTCATTCGCGAGCTCCGGGGGTGGCTCCCCGCCCTGCTCGGGAGCCCGGACGTCGCCAAGCTCCTGGACGCGCGCCTCGAGGACCTCCAGCAAAAGCAAACTCAGCTTTTGCGGGAGTTCGAGAACCGGGTCCAAGAGGCAGGGTTCACCCTCGTTCAGGTCCAGGTGGGCCCCGTGACCCACCCGGAAATCTTGGCGCTGGTGGATGGGCGCCCGGTTTCCATGGACAAGCTTTCCCGCCTCGCCGAGGAAGGGAAGTTCGACAAGAAAGAGCTTGCTCGCTTGGCCGAGACCCATCAGGAGCTGGTGGGGGAGCTGCAGCAGGTGGTCGCCCAGGTGGTGGCCATCGGCGGGGAAATGCAGCAAAAGGCCGCGGAGTTGCGCCGGAACATCGTTCAGCCCCGCCTTCACCAGGCGCTGGCGGCGGTGGCCAAAGCCGTGGGCGACCCCAGGGTCGAGCCTTACCTCCAGCAGGTCGAAGAGGACCTCGTCGCCAACCTTCAAGCGTTCCTGGAGGAGGAACCACCGGAAGAGGTGCTTCTCCGCTACACCGTGAACCTGGTGGTGGACAACGCCCAAACCCCGGGGCGCCCGGTGGTGGTGGAAGCCGACCCTTCGGTGGCCAACCTCGTCGGCACCGTGGAGGCCCGCCTCATGGATGGGGCCCACGCCACCTCCGACCACACCCGCATCCGCGCTGGCTCCCTCGCCCGGGCCAACGGCGGGTTCTTGGTGCTCAACGCCCTCGACGTGCTTTCGGAACCAGGGGCGTGGCCGGTTCTCAAGCGCGTGCTCCGCAACCAGCAGGTGGTCATCCGCCCCCGCGAGACGCTCTTTGCCCTGTCGGGGCAAACCCTGCAACCCGAGCCCATTGACCTAGCGGTGAAGGTGGTGATGCTGGGGGATCGCGCCCTCTTTGACGCCCTCTACGAGGTGGACGAGGAGTTTGGGAAGATCTTCAAGGTCCTGGCCGACTTCGACCGCGACATGCCTTTGGGCAAAAAAGAAGTTCACGACTTCCTGGCGGTCATGGCCAAGATCGTGCGGGACGAAAAGCTTCCGCCCGTGGATAGGGGGGGTATGAAGGCCCTCGTGGAGGAGGGGGTTCGCCTGGGAGGGCCCAGGAGGCGCCTTACGGCCCGCTTTTCCGACGTGGCCGATGTTTTGCGGGAGGCGGGGTACATCGCCAAAAACGAAGGCGCCAACGCCGTAAGCGGTCGCCACATTGCTGCCTCCGTGGCGGCGCGCCGGGCGCGCTTTTCCCTCCCGGAGGAGAAGCTGCTCCAGTTCATGGTGGACCAGCTCCTGGTGGTGCGCACCCAAGGAGTCGCGGTAGGGCAGGTGAACGGCTTGGCCGTCTATGACTTGGGCTACTTTGCCTTCGGCTTGCCAGGACGGGTCACGGCGCGGGTTTCCCTAGGCACTGAAGGGGTCGTGAACATCGAGCGGGAAGCTCGCCTTTCCGGTCGCACCCACGACAAGGGCGTCTTGATTCTCTCGGGTTTTCTGCGCGGGACGTTCGCCTTGGAGGTGCCGCTTTCCATGCACGCGTCCATCGCCTTCGAGCAAAGCTACGGCGGGGTGGAGGGGGACAGCGCCTCCTCCGCCGAGGTGTACGCCATCCTCTCGGCCCTCTCCGGCCTGCCCCTGCGCCAGGACCTGGCCGTTACGGGCTCCGTGGACCAGCACGGCAACGTCCAAGCCATCGGCGGCGTTAACCAAAAGATCGAGGGGTTCTTCGCCCTCTGCCAGGCCCAGGGGCTTTCCGGCACCCAGGGGGTGATCATCCCCGAGGCCAACGTCCCCGATCTCCACCTCGCCCCGGAGGTGGTGGATGCGGTAGCGGCCGGCACCTTTCACGTGTACGCGGTTTCTCACGTCACGGAAGGTTTGCAGCTTTTGACTGGCGTTCCGGCTGGGGTACGGGGGCGCGACGGCCACTACCCCGAAGGCACGGTCTTCGGCCTGTGCCAGAAACGCCTCCAGGACATGGCTGAAACCCTGCGCCGCTTCCGCACCTGAGAGCTTCCAGCGCCCCCGCCTCGGCCCTTGCCCCACAAGCTCTTGCGGCCTACACTTCCCTGGGGGGCAACCCCCGAGGAGGAAGCCATGGGCAAGCGAGTGTTCTTCGTCGCGTTGGTGCTGGCTGTCCCTGTGCTCTTGTTCGCACAAGCGCAGGGGCACGTGAAGGGCACCGTCACCGACGTCAAGGGCAACCCCATTGCCGGTGCCAAGATCATCATCACCTGCCCGGCCATCGGCACCTTCCGCAAGGAGCTCACCACCGACGCCAAGGGCCGGTACTCCCTCGTCATCGTGGACGCCACCAAGGAGTACCTCTTCCACGTGGAAGCCCCCGGGTATCAGGCCATCGAGCAGCTCAACAAGCCCCTCATTGGTGGGCAAACCCTCGAGCTCAACTTCACCCTCAAAAGCCTGCAGGAAGCGGCCACGGAGGCGGAAGAACCGGGGCTGCGGGAACTGCGCGAAGGCCGGGACCTTTTGGAATCCGGGAAAAAAGACGAAGCTCGCGCCAAATTTGCCGAAGCCGTGGCCAAAAAACCCGACCTCTACCTGGCCTGGCTGGCTTTGGGAGACCAGGACCTCCAGGCCGGCAAAGCCGCCGAGGCCTTGACCGCAGCCGAAAAGTGCCTGGGCGTTAAGCCCAACTTTGCCCCTTGCCTGGCCCTCGCTGCCAACGCCTCCCTCGCCAAGGGCGACAAGGCCGCCTACGAGAAATACATGGAGGCCTACAAGAAGGCCAACCCCACCGACCCCGCCGTGCTCTTTGCCGAGGCAGCCGAGTTCCTCAACAAGGGCGACGACGAAAAAGCCAAGCCGTTGCTGGAGCAGGCTCTGGAGGTCAACCCGGACTACCCCCCCGCCCTTTACGAGCTGGCCATGCTGTACGTTCGTGTCGGCAACAACGCCAAGGCCAAGGAGCTTTTGACCCACTTGCTGAAGGTTGCCCCCGACTACAAGGATGCGCCCCTCGCCAAAGAAATGCTGAAGTACCTCTGACGCGGGGGGCCCGCGCGCAGCCCACCCAGCCCTCCGCGCGCTCGGCCCCCCGAACCCCCCCGCTCAGGCCAGCAAAGCT
>JBAMMG010000067.1:0-26552 GCA_039793905.1 Thermoanaerobaculum sp.
GGACGCGAACTCCCCGGACACGAGGGTGTTCCCTTCCCCGTCTTTAAGCTCCAGCTTCTGCCAGGACGAGACAGGGAGGCTCGCCTCGGGCAAGGGGAGCTGATCGTCCTCCGGCTGGGTGGAAAAGATCACGTGCAGAAACCCGTTGGCCTGGGTTTGCACCGTACCCAGAACCTGGCCGTCGGCCAGAACCGTCACTGGCGCCGAGACTGGCAAGAAGAACGCCGCTACTTTCAGGGTTTGCTTGCCCTCTTTGATTTCTGCCACGGCGAGACCCAGAACCACCCCTTGGGGCGTCGCCAGAGGGGCTACCGCCAGGTATTCCCTTTGGGGGTGCCCATCGCCGTCCCAGCGGGCATCGGCCACGTTCCCCGCCAAGACCACGGTGCTTCCGTCTCGCACCTCCACCCGCTGCCGCTGAGCCAAGGGCTGAAGCTCGGCCGGCAGCGGCTCGGCCCCGGGGATCGGGGCCGTCGAGAGGAAGAGGTGGCCTTCCCCCTCGTCGTTGGTGAGGATGGCCCCGGCGTACACGCCGTCCACGTACACGTCGTAGGTATGGGCCCGGAGGAGGTGCTCGACGCCGACTTTGAGATCCTCGCGAATCACCGCATCCCCAGAAGTAAAGATGCGGAAAAGCGCCACACCTTCAGCGCCCACCGGCGCTGCTGGCGATGGCTGGAGCTTGAGCACCGCAAAGCTCTTACCCGACGGCGGGGGCGTCCACGGTCCGGGGTTGCCCAAAACCTCCACCTCCTTGGCGTCCAAGGACCCGTCGGTCCGGAAGGTCCCCTCCGCCTTCACCACGGCTCCGACCTGCACCGCGCCGTGCTCTTGGTCTACGCGAGTGTCGTCGCTGACGTGCACCACCACCCCCGAAACCCGCCAGTCACCGACGAGGCCCGAAGCCGGCAAGGCCTCGACCCGCCCCACCAGCTTACCCTCGCGCTGAGGGTGCTCGCCGGCAAAGGCGCCGAGAGCCACCAACAGGAGAAACAACAGGGTGGCCACGATGAAGGGCCAATGACGCGCGCCCTCGCGGCGGGCAGGCCGATACGTGGGGAAATACCTGGCGTAGCCCATGACGACCTCCACACTTTCAAGCTAAGCCCTGATCGCGCCGCTGGCTGTGAGCTGCATCACCTTTCCCAACTTTTTGGCCGTTTCCCGAAACCGGCGTTGCAGCAAGGTCTTGCGCTAGGATGGCAACCATGAGCGACGTCCCGGCTTTCGACCGCGATCCGTACCTCGATGCGCTCGCTACCCGAGTGAGCGCCAGCGGGGAGGACGAGCGCGGCGTGTGGGTCGAGCTCGCCGATACCATCTTTTACCCCGAGGGGGGCGGGCAACCTGCCGACCGCGGCACCATTGACGGCGTACCCGTGACCGACGTCCGCAAGCACCGGGATGGTATCCGCCACTACATCCAAGGTCCCGCACCTTCCGGCACCGTGTTCCTCAAGCTGGATTGGCGCCGGCGCTACGACCATATGCAGCAGCACACCGGCCAGCACCTCCTGTCGGCAGTGGCCGAAGACCGCTTTGGGTGGAAAACAACCGCGTTTCACCTGGGCGCGGAGCTATGCGACATCGAGCTGGACGTCCCCAAGCTGGCAGCCGCTGAGCTCGCCAGCTTGGAAGAGCACGTGGCCGAGGAAATCCGCGCCGCCCGTCCGGTTCGTGTGCACCGCCTTACCCCCGAGGAGACCGCCGCGCTTCCCAAGCTCCGCAGCCGGGGGCTGCCGGAAGGCCACCAGGGCCCGGTGCGGCTCGTGGAGATCGAGGGGGTGGACCTCGCCACCTGCGGCGGGACTCACCTGAGGAACACGGCCGAGATCGAGGCCCTCGCCCTTGTCGCCACCGAATCCATGCGCGGCGGCACCCGCGTTTACTTTGCCGCGGGACGGCGCCTGCGCCACCGCCTCCACGCCCACGAGGCCCGAAACGCCGCCTTGCGCCGGATCCTGGGTGCCTCGGACGAGGAGCTTGCGACAGTGGCCCAAGGCAAGCTGGAGCAGCTGGAAGCGGTCAAGAGGGAGCTGCGGCGTTGCCGGGACGAGCTTGCGGCGCTCCTCGGGGCTCAACTCGCCTCCCAAAGCGAGCCGGTCGCCAGCGTTCACCGACAGGAGGCTGACCTGGCCTTCCTCCAGCGCCTGGCGCGGGCCTTTCTCGAATCGAGGCCCCAAGGTGTGCTCCTCGCTACCGGAGGACAGGAAGGGCAGGGCGTGTTCCTCCTGGCCACCTCGAGGCCAGAGCTTCGCCAGCTGGGAGAGCTTGTAGCGTCCCTTCTCGAGGGGCGTGGAGGGGGCGGCGGGAGCGTCTTTCAGGGGAAAGCCGCCAGGATTTCCCGGCGGGTGGAAGCTCGCCGGAAACTGGAGGAGTTCCTTTCCCCCGAGGGCGGCACCTAGCCCAAAAGCTCCAGGATCTTCCGGGCCACGACCTGGCCAATGGCCAGGGAGGCTGTGGCCGCCGGCGATGGGGCGTTGAGTACGAACAATGCCCTGGGTGCTTGGGCGAAGGCAAAGTCGTCCACAAGCTGGCCTTGCCGATCCAGAGCTTGGGCTCGCACCCCCGAGCCGCGTCCCACCAAGTCTTCGAGCCGCACTGCCGGCACCAGCTCCTTCAAGGCCCGGCAAAAGGCCCTCTTAGAAACGGACCGCCACATTTCGGCAAAACCCGTTCGCCAGTAGCGTCGGGCGAGCCGCCAGAAACCGGGAAAAACCAGAGTTTCTGAAAGGTCCCGGAGGGACACATCGCCAAAGCGGTAGCCCTCCCGCGCGAAAGCCAGGACGGCGTTGGGCCCGGCCTCCACTCGGCCATCAATCCGCCGCGTAAAGTGCACGCCCAAAAAGGGGAAGCGGGGGTCAGGGACCGGGTAAACGAGGTTGCGAACCAAATGGCGGCGGTTCTCGGCCAGCTCCCAGTACTCCCCGCGGAAGGGAACGATGCGGAGATCCGTGGCCACACCGGCGCTGTGCGCCAAGCGGTCGGCGTAAAGCCCGGCACATACCACCACTCCCCCAGCGGCAACGTCCCCATGCCGCGAGGTCACCCTCCAGCCGCCGGCCACGGGCCACAGCTTCGTCACGCGAAAACCCAGCCGCAACTCCCCGCCCGCCCTTTCCACCTCGGCGGCAAGGGCTTGGGCCACCTCCCGGAAACCCACGATCCCCGTGTCCCCGACCCACAGCGCCGCCATGCCCCGGGCTTCGGGCTCGTAAGCTGGAATCTCCCGCCCCTCCACCCACCGCAGGGTTTCGATGCCGTTGGCCTCGCCCCGCCGCGCCAGTTCTTCCAGGGCCGGGAGCTGCTCCGGCCGCGTAGCGACCACCAGTTTCCCGCAAAGCTCGAAGGGGATTGCACGCTGGCGGCAGAAGGCGAGGAGCTCGTGCCGTCCCTGCCGGCAAAGGGTCGCCTTCATAGACCCGGGACGATAGTAAAGTCCCGAGTGAATCACCCCCGAGTTACGGCCGGTCTGGTGCCGGGCCACACCGCCCTCGGCTTCCACCACCACCACTCGGAAACGGGAGCGGCGGGCGAGGTCGTAAGCCGTGGCCAACCCCACGATCCCCGCCCCTACCACCACCAAAACATCCCGGTGATCACCCATGGCGCGATTTTACCGAGTTGGATGCCTTCCGCGGGGGCCGCTAGTTTCGGTTCGCTCGCACCACGCCACCGGAGGGCTCGCCGCCCCACCCCCGCGCTCAGCAGGGTAAAGCCCAACGCCCGCTTACTTTTTCACCCACTTCCCCCCTCGCGGCTGGGAAACGGGATTCGGTGGCGATGCCTCGCCACCAGGCGGTAGGCCAAGCTCCCCAGCTGGCGAAAAGGGGTGTGGAGGAGGGCGCGCCAAAGGAAGGACCAGCGGCCGCTCAAAGCGAGAAGGTGGACCACCGCCTCGAACCCCAGTAACTCTCGACCCTCGGGTGTTCGCACCCGGAGCTCCGTGAACTCGTCTTGGGAGAGGCCCACGGCGGTGCCTTCCACGAAAACCACCGGCTTTTCGGCCAAACCCCGCTCGAGCAGGCGGCAGCTCCCACGACAAAAGGCGCAACTGCCATCGAACACCACTTCCCAAGGTCTCTGGGGCGCGGCCATCAGGGCACCTCGTCTGATAACAGGTGCGCGGGTCTTTTCCTTCCCCGTTTTTGCCGGTACATTGCAAGGTATGGCGGCACCCGGCACACGCCCCGCCCCCGCTACCGTGTCCGTGACCACCGGCGACGGCTTGCGCCTTGCCGTCCACCGGTTGGGAGACCCGGAGGCGCCGGCGGTTTTGCTCCTCACCGGTGCGTTCTCCAACCACACCTTCTGGCTCGGGACCCGCGGCGTTGGCTTTGCGCGCTTCCTCGCCGATCACGGGTTTTGCGCGTACGTGCTGGACTTTCGGGGCCACGGGCAGTCCCAGGGAAAACCGCCGGGAGCCGCGTGGCGCTTCGAGGACTGGGCGCGGCACGACATCCCCGCTGCCCTGGCGGCAGCCAGCGAACGCGGTTCCACCCGCGTGGTAACCCATTCGGCAGCTGGGGCGGCTATGCTCACGGCGCTGGCCACGGCTCCTTCCCTTGCCGCCAAGGTCGCCAAGCTGGCCATTTTGGCCACGCCGTACCCCAAGCTTGCGGGGATCCGCCGGGCCACGGCCCACCTGGGGGTTTTCCTGTGCCGCCGTACGGGCCGCTTCCCCGCGCGCTTCCTGCGCTTTGGGCCCGAAGACGAGGACGGCGGCATCATGGGCCAATGGCTTTGCTGGAACCTCGCCGGCGGGTGGGTCACGACGGACGGTACAGACATCCTCGGAAGCCTTCCTCCGCTTCCGTTCCCCGTGCTTTTCGTGGCCGGAGCCGGGGATTGGCTTTGGTCGCCCCCGCCTCTGTGCAGAGAGCTTCTCGACGCTATTCCCGCAAAGGACAAGGAGTTCTGGGTAGCCGGCGGCGACGACCACTGCCCGGTCAAACCGGGCCACGTCAGCCTCGTGACCCACCCCACGTGCCGCCAGCTCCTGTGGCCGCGTCTGGCGGCGTGGCTGCGCTAGGCAAGGCCCTGTCAGGCAGCCGGGAGAGGTGCGATGAGAGGTTCCTCGTCCTCCTTCGGCTGGAACACAGCTACCCCCACCGTACCCGGACCCACGTGGGTTCCGATGGTGGGCCCGATCTCGAAATCGAGCAACTCCCTTACCGTAAAGTTCTGCTGGATGAGGTCCTTGAGGCGGCCCGCCCACACCGGTGCCTGGGCGTGGGCCACTCCCACAATTACGGGTTTGGCCGTATCCACCCTGCCTTTGAGGATTTCCACGATCCTGGGATGAGCAGCGCGACCACCGCGGACCTTGTCGAGGGGAGCTACCTCCCCGTCCTCGATGGTCAAAATGGGCTTGATTCGCAGCATTTGCCCGACAAGCGCCCTTGCTTTGCCGATGCGCCCGCCCCGGGCAAGGTATTCCAGCGTGTCCACCACGAACAGGAGGTGCACGCGGTCTCGCATTTCCTCCAAGCGCGTGCGGATCTCCTCCGCCGACAACCCACGAAAGGCCATTCGCGCCGCAAAAAGCACCAACAGGCCTTCGGCTCCGCTGTTGGTGCGCGTGTCCACCACCTCGATGCGAAGGGGCCGACCCCCAGACCGGAGAGCCTGAAGCTCTTCCCAGTGCTCCTGGACCGCCTCCCGAGCGTGGGTGATGGTTTTCGACTGCTTTTCCGAAATGTGGACCGACACCACGTCACTTTCGGGTACCAAAAGCCGATAGGTAGCCAAAAACTCCCCAGGGGTGGGAGGGCTGGTGCGAGGGTCGAGATCCTTCTCCTCGATCAACCGTTTGTAAAACTCGCGAGGCGTGATGTCCACTCCATCCTTGTGGATTTGACCCTTCAAGAACAGGGTAAGGGGCACTACGTTGATGCGGTACAGAGACACCAATTCCGGGGGCAAGTCGGCGGTGGAGTCGGTCACCACCCGAACCCTCAGCTCCGGCTCGGCAAACGCCACGAATCCGAGTTCCCGCAAGCGAGCGAGCTCGGAAAGGACCTGGCCGTCCAAAAGCGGCACGCGGTCCAAAACCTCGCGCACGGAAGGGGCGTCCTGGCAGGCCTCGAGAACTTGCTGCTGGGCAGCCGTGAAATGGGTGGCAAAAAACCCCGGGCCCATGACCACCTGGACCCGTGCTTCGAGGCTCGGGAACTGGGCTGCCTCCGCGGCGAACGCGTGCTGGTCCTCGATGGCCGTGGCCATGAGGGTCAAAAGATCCTCGCTCATTTCCCGCTCCGCCCCGGGTAGCCCCAGAAGTACCCGGTAGGTGCCGTGACCCGCACGCCCCATGCGGGCCAAAGCCTTAACCCCGCGCGCCCGCCCAAGACGAGCGGCAATGACCTCGCCCCCTTCCAGCGCCAACTCCCCCCCAGCAAAGAGAACACGGCCCGTCACCACCGCCTTTTGCAACAACGGCAGTAAATCGAAAAGGGGCAGTGCGCTTTCGTCCCCCAAAAGGCTTTCGAGCCGTTCGTCGGGGGCCAGCCCTACCTCTTTCCCCACGAGAACGGTTCGCACTTTACGGAGGAGAGCTTTCGGGGTGAGCCCTTCGGTACTGATGGCGTACGCTTCTTCCGGCACCTCTTCGGCAGCGGCCTCGTCGGGCACCATAAGGACCAACAGCGGCCTGGTGTCTGCGCTCAACTCGGCCAGCACCGAACCGTCGGCAAAACCGGGAAGCGTGCTTTCGGCAACGATAACGTGAGGCGAGAGTCCCAAAGCAAATTTCTTGGCCTCGGCCTCATCGCCAGCTGCCACCACCTCGTAACCAAAGCTCGCCAGCCCCTGCGCCAGTTCCTGGCGGCGGTGCGCCTGGGAATCCGCTACCAAAACCGTGGGCCGCGCCATGGTACCCCCTCGGGGTTGCCTTCGCCTGCGGGCGGGCAAGCCCGGTTGCTAGTATAGCGAACATGGAGAAGGGGGTTTTAACGGTTTTTGCGCACCCAGACGACGCCGAGGCCCTAGCTGGGGGAACGCTGGTGACGCTGGCTTCCCAAGGAGCGAGGATTTGCCTGTGCATCGTCACCGACGGCGAACAGGGCACCCATGACGACACGGAAACCCGGGACGAGGTGGCCGCCAAAAGGCGCGAGGAGCAGGCCCAAGCCGCCGCCATGCTCGGCGCCGAGGTGATGTACCTGGGCTACGAAGACGGCCTGGTGCAACCCACCCTCGAGCTGCGGAAAGAGCTGGTCCGCGTGGTTCGCCAGGTCCGGCCCCAAATCGTCGTCACCCATGACCCCACCGTGTGGTTCCGCCATGGGGCCTACATCAACCATCCCGACCACAGAGCCGTAGGCCAAGCCACGGTGGAAGCGCTCTACCCGGCCGCTAAGAAGGCCCGGATGTTCCCGGAGCTGGCTGCCGCGGGCTACGCCCCTCACGTTCCTTTCGAGCTGTGGCTGGCGGGAACCGACCAACCCAACCACTGGGTGGACATCTCCCCGGTGTTCGAGAAAAAACTCGCGCTGCTTGCTGCCCACGCCTCCCAGTTCCCCGCCGACAAGGCCCCCGCGGTGTTTCGCCGCTTGGCGGAGGAAACCGGCCGCCCCAAAGGGCTTGCCGCCGCCGAAAGCTTTCGCGTCATCCGCTTGGGGCCCCGAACCGTGGACGTCTTGGCCGCCCAGTTTTCCGTTGCCGCGGAGCCGGAGGAGTGAGCAGGCGGGCAGTGCTCCGTACGGGGCCTACACCGTGCTGAGGGGATCCACGTCCACGATGCGGCGCACCGCGGAGGGAAATTTCGTGCCCGCCACCGCCGAAAGGGCCTGGCGCAGGGCTCCGCGGTTTTGCGCCAAGAGCATGAAGTGGACGCGAAAGCGGCCGCGCAAGCGGGCAATGGGGGCCGCCGTCGGGCCGACGAGACGAAGTCCAGGCAAGCTGGGCACGGCCCTCGCCGCCTGCTCCGCCGCTTTGAGGGCTTGAGTCTCGCGGGCCGATTCGAAGCGCACGAGGGCCATGCGGTAAAACGGGGGGTAACGGAACGCTTTCCGGTAGGCCAGCTCGCCTTCCACGAAACGCGTGACGTCGTGTTCGGCAGCCGCAGCGATGGCGTAATGGTTCGGGTGGTACGTCTGGATGACGACCCTCCCCGGCTTCTCCCCTCTCCCGGCGCGCCCCGCCACTTGCGTCAGCAACTGAAAGGTCCGTTCGGCCCCGCGGAAATCGGGAAAACCCAGGAGGTTGTCGGCGTTCACGACCGCCGTCAGCGTCACCCCTGGAAAGTGGTGGCCTTTGGAAACCATTTGCGTCCCCACCAGCACCTGGATTTCCCCTTGGGCAAAGCGCTCGAGGGTGGCCATGAGCTTGGCTGGGGTGCGGGCGGTGTCGCGGTCCAGAATCCCCACGTGGGCACCCGGGAAACGGCTCCTGAGCTTGGCAGCGATTTTCTCCGTTCCCGCCCCAACGTCTTCCAAAAGGCCGCCACCACAACGCGGGCATGTGGCCGGCGGTTCGGTGCTGTAACCGCAGTAGTGGCAGACAAGACGGGGCGGGCGGCGGTGGAGGGTCAGGGGGATGGCACAATCCCGGCACGGCATGGTGTGGCCGCAGTCGCGGCAAAGGAGCACCGGCGCCCAACCCCTTCGGTTCACCAGCAGGATGGCCTGCTCGCCGCGGGCGAGGGTCCCTTCCAGAAGCTCCAGCAGGCGCGGCGAAAAGTACCGGCGCCCGTGCTCCCCGGGCTCGGGAGGGGCCTTGGTGAGGTCCACCACCTCCACCTCCGGCAAGTGGTCGCCGCTCACCCGCTCGGGAAGCTCCAGCACAGAAAGCTTGCCCTGGCGAGCCAGCCACACCGTTTCTAGGGCCGGCGTTGCCGAGGCGAGGAGTACGGGAATCGAAAGCTTCTGGCCCAACACCAGGGCCAAATCGCGAGCGTTGTAGCGCGGGTCCTCCTCCTGCTTGTAGGACGGGTCCTGCTCCTCGTCCACAACGATCAAGCGCAGGCGCGCCAGGGGTGCCCAGAGGGCCGAGCGCGGGCCCGCCACCACGTCCACCTCTCCCCTCCGGGCCTTTTCCCAAAGGGCAAAACGCTCGCCTTCGGGAAGGGAGGAATGCAGCACTGCCACGCGCGACCCAAAGCGGGCGGCAAGCTCCCCAGCGACTTTGGGCGTGAGGCCAATTTCGGGGACCAGAATGAGAGCCTGCCCCCCGCCTTCGACCACAGTTTGGACCGCCCGCAGGTAAACTTCCGTCTTTCCCGACCCGGTAACCCCCAAAAGCAAGAACGCCCGGTAGGCGCATGTCGTCACGGCAGCGTGCAGTCGCCGCAAAGCCGCCTCCTGGGCAGGCGAAAGCGTTTGGGGAACCGGCGAGGGGGGAAGCTCCCACCGCTGGGGCGTGGCCTGGCGAAGCTGCTGGAAGCGGCGGAGAACGCCCCTTTGCACGAGGGCGTCGCTTACCGCCCGGGAAAACCCAAGCTCCTCGAGGATCTGGCTTTCCACGGCCAGGCCCCCGCGCCGGTGGAGCTCCTCCAGGAGGTGCTTTTGCTTGGGCGAGCGCACACCTTCGGCAGCCATCCAGGATCCGTCAGCGAGCGTGAGCACGGAGACCACACGCCCGGCTTCTCGGAGCGGTTGGGGCTGCACAACGCGAAGCACCGCCCGCTCTTCGAGGGCCGGAAGCAGCTCCCGAAGCTCCCCGGGCTCGAACCCATGAGCGCGGAGGCTGGCGAGGGAAAGCCGGCGCCTGGCGAGCAGCAAGCTGACCAACTCTCGGGCGGTACCCGAAAAGGTGGGCAAGAGCTCCACCGCCCGCGGGCCCAGCTCCAGGCGCGCCGGGGGCAAGCGCATGAGTTTGGGCGGCAAGGCGCTTTTGGCCACCAAACCCGGCGGGCAAACGTAGTAGTCGCTGGCAAAGCGTACAAGCGCCAGGACATGGGCGGGCACTAGGGGCTCCGGGTCCAGGATCTCGGCCAGCTCAACGATTCTTTCGGGGGCCACCGGCGGCTCGGGGTCCTCCTCGAACACCAAACCCACCCTTGGTTTGCCGCGCAGGGGCGCCACGACCCGCATTCCCGGCTGCACATGCCCCAGCCACCGGCTGGGTACACGATAGGTCAAAGCCTCGGGGACCGCCAAGGGGAAAACCACCCGGACGAACACTGGCGGATGATACACTCGGCCAGTGATGGATGACGCGAGCCTCGAGGTCTTTCGCCAGGTGATTTCCCGCCTCCGCCAGGGTCCGTACCCCCAAGGGGAGACCTTCGAGCTCTGCCGGGAAGTGCTGGCGGCAGCCCCAAGCTCGCCGGAGGCGGCCCAGGCCCTTCGCGTTCTCCTGGAAGGGGCCATGGCCGATGCCCACACATCCATTTCCGACGCCCAGATCATCATGCGCCTCCTCAAGGCCTTGGACCGCGGGGAGGTTCAGCCAGAAACGCTTCTTTAGGAAAGGAGGCTCCCGCTATGGCCATCGCTCTCGACGCCCAGGACCGGAAGGAACTCTTGCAGCGCTTTTTGCGCTACGTGCAGGTGGACACCCAGTCGGACGAAAACAGCTCCACCTTTCCGTCCACCGAAAAGCAAAAGGATCTGGCGCGTATGCTGGTGGAGGAGCTCAAAAGCCTGGGTCTTGCCGATGCCACCATGGACTCCTGGGGATACGTCTACGCGACCTTGCCGGCCAACATCCCCCCGGGGCACCCTGCCGCCGGCAAGGTCCCGGTCATCGGCCTCATCGCTCACCTGGACACCTACTTCGGCACTCCCGGAGGCGGCGTCAAGCCCCAGGTCATCGAAAGTTACGGTGGGGGCGATATTGCTCTCCCCGGCGATCCCCAGCAGGTCATCCGTTACGATGAAAACCCGAACCTGGCCCGCTGCTTGGGGCACACCATCATCACCTCCGACGGCACGACCCTTTTGGGCGCCGACGACAAGGCTGGTATTGCCGAAATCGTGACGGCGCTGGCGTGGATGCAAAAGCACCCAGAGTTCCTGCACGGCACCGTGCGCGTGGCCTTCACCCCGGACGAAGAAGTGGGCCGTGGCACCGAGCACTTCGATGTGGCTGCTTTCGGCGCCCGTTACGCGTACACCCTGGACGGCTCGGATCTGGGGGAAATCGAGGACGAAACCTTTTGCGCCGACTCCGCCACCGTCGTCATCGAGGGCCACGACGTCCACCCCGGTTACGCCAAGGGCAAGATGACCAACGCCGTGCGGGTGGCGGCCGCCATCATCGAGCGCCTGCCCAGGGAGTTCTTGCCCGAAACGACCGAAGCCAGGCAACCGTACCTGCACCCCTACGATGTGCGCGGCGACGTCAGCAAAGTCGAGGTGAAGTTCTTGGTCCGGGCTTTTACCGAAGAGGAGCTCCACGAGCAGGAAGCCACCCTCCACCGCATCGTCAAGGAGGTCGAGCAGCTTTTCCCCCAGGCCCGCATTGCCGTCACCGTCAAGGAGTCCTACCGCAACATGGCGTACGCCATTCGCCAGGATCCCCAGGTCCTCGAAGTGGCCCTAGAAGCCGTGCGGCGTATGGGGTTGGAACCGGTGCGCAAAGCCATCCGCGGCGGCACCGACGGCGCGCGCCTGTCGTTCATGGGGCTTTTAACCCCCAACGTTTGGGCCGGGGGCCAAAACTTCCACTCGGTACAGGAATGGGTTTCCCTGGAGTGGATGGCCAAAGCGTGCGAGTGTGCGCTCCAGATCCTGGCCCTTTGGGTCGAAAAGGCGACCTCTTAGGCTTTGTAAATCTGCAACGCCCGCAGCTCCTTGATGCGGTCGCGCAGGCGTGCCGCCTCCTCAAACTCCAGCCGCTTGGCCGCCGCCTTCATCTGCCGCTCCAACTCGGCAATGAGCTTGACTAGGGACGTTTCGTCCAAAAGCTCCGCTTCCCCCACCCGCGGCGGCTGGGTGAGGGCGTCGTGGTAGTCCAAGTTGGCCATTTGCACCAGGGGGTTGGCGATGTCCTTGATGATGGTGCGCGGCTCGATGCCGTGCTCGCGGTTATACGCCTCCTGCACGGCCCGCCGCCGCCGCGTTTCTTCGATGGCTTTGCCCATGGACTCGGTGACGGTGTCAGCGTACAGGATGGCCGTGCCGTTGACGTTGCGGGCAGCTCGGCCAATGGTTTGGATGAGCGCGGTGTGGGAACGCAGGTAGCCTTCCTTGTCGGCGTCCAGGATAGCCACCAGGGAAACCTCGGGAAGATCGAGCCCTTCCCGCAAGAGGTTGATCCCCACGAGGACATCGAAGACCCCTCGGCGCAAATCGGCCAGGATGGCCGTGCGCTCGAGGGTGTCAATTTCGCTGTGGAGGTAGCGGGCGCGGATCCCCAGCTCCCCCAGGTACTGGGTGAGATCTTCGGCCAAACGCTTGGTGAGGGTCGTGACCAAGACCCGCTCCCCCGCCGCCACCCGCTCGCGGATGCGGGCAATGACGTCGTCCACCTGGCCCTGGGCCGGGCGCACCTCCACCACCGGGTCCAAAAGCCCCGTGGGGCGGATGAGCTGCTCCACCACCACGCCCCCCGAAACCTCGATTTCCCACTCCCCAGGAGTTGCGGAAACGAACAGCACCTGGTTGAGGCGGGCCATGAACTCCTCGAAGGTCAAGGGCCGGTTGTCCAGGGCTGAGGGCAAGCGAAAGCCAAACTCCACCAAGGTTTCCTTGCGGGAACGGTCGCCGTGGTACATACCCCGCACCTGCGGGATCGTGACGTGGGACTCGTCCACGATGAGAAGCCAATCCTTGGGAAAGTAGTCCAAAAGCGTCGGGGGTGGCTCCCCGGGTCTCCGGCGGGTGAGGTGCCGAGAGTAGTTTTCGATCCCCGGGCAGTACCCCAGCTCGGCCAACATGTCCAAATCGAAAAGGGTCCGCTGGGAAAGCCGCTGGGCCTCCAGGAGCTTGCCAGCCGCTTTCAGCTCGGCTACCCGCTCGTCCAGCTCCGCCTTGATATCGGCGATGGCTTGCTGGAGGATGTCCCGGGTCGTGACGTAGTGGGAGGCGGGGTAAATGGGAAGGCGGTCCCGGACCGTTTCGAGGACCGCACCTCGCAAGGGATCGATGCGGCTTACCCGCTCGATTTCCCTGTCCCAGAACTCCACACGGATGGCATGGTCCTCGTAGGGGGGGTAGATCTCCAAGACGTCGCCCCGTACCCGAAAGGCTCCGGGGACCAAGTCCAGCTGCGTGCGCTCGTACTGCATGGCCACCAGTTGCCTGAGGACCGGCTCCATCCCCGGCGCCGTCCCGGGCTCCAAGAGCAAGAGCATCCCGTAGTAGGCCGCGGGATCCCCCAAGCCGTAAATGCAGGAAACCGAAGCCACGATGAGGACGTCCCGCCGCTCGAAGAGGGAGCGGGTAGCGGAAAGGCGCAAGCGGTCAATTTCCTCGTTGATGGAGGTTTCCTTTTCGATGTAGGTGTCCGTAGCCGGGACGTACGCCTCGGGCTGATAGTAGTCGTAGTAGGAAACGAAGTACTCCACGGCGTTCTCGGGGAAAAAGCCCTTGAACTCCTGGAAGAGCTGGGCGGCCAGGGTCTTGTTGTGGGAAAGCACCAGCGTCGGGCGGTTGAGGGCTTCGATGACCTTGGCCATGGTGAAGGTCTTCCCCGAGCCGGTGACGCCCAAGAGCGTTTGTGCAAAAAGCCCCTGGCGGAAACCTGCCACGAGCTTGGCGATGGCTTCTGCTTGGTCGCCCGCTGGCTCGAACGGCGCCACGAGACGAAACGGTTTGCTCACGGCTCGTGGGACCCGCAGGCGGCGCGGGCCGCGGTCACCAGACGGGAGGCTTCCTCTCGGTCGAGGACACCGTCAGCCACGGCCTTCCGGGCTTCCCCGAGAAAGGCGCCGCTCTTGGCCTTGTCCAGAAGGCCCGCTTCCCGCCGCAAGCGAAGGCACACCAGAGCCCCACGAAGCTGGTCACCCAAAGGCCGGGGAAGCTTGCCCGCATGCCCTTCCAGCGCCGCCGTTACCCTCTCCCACGCCCGGTCCTCGAGTTCCGTGGCGCGCTGCGCAAGCGAAACCAGCAGCAGCAACATGACCAAGACGAGGCCAAGCCCAAGGCTCCGCCACCACCAAACCCTTCCCGCCACTGTGACGGCCCTCACCGTACCGTCCCCATCTTGACAGTCTAGCGGGTTTGTGGGGATTCTCCCTGCGATGGGGCGAACGGTTCTGCGCTGGTTTGTCACGGGGCTGCTCGCGGGCATTGCCCTCGGGGCGATTCTGGCGCTGATGCTGGCGCGCCTTATCGAGCTTCCGGCCGTAGAAGCGCTGACCTCCTACCAGCCGCCGGCGGCCACGGTGGTGAAAGCGCGGGACGGGTCGGTCATTGGCAGCTTTGCCGCGGAAAAGCGCCTTCCCGTGAGCTTCGAGCAAATCCCCAAAGTCTTCCGCGACGCTGTGCTGGCCGTCGAGGACGCCAACTTTTACCAGCACCCCGGTGTGGACCCCTCGGGAATCGCCCGCGCCTTCTTCCGCAACGTCCTTTCCCTTTCCAAAGCCCAGGGCGGGTCCACCCTCACCCAGCAGTTGGCTCGCAACGTGGGCATCGTCGGGCGAGAAAAGCGCCTGGTGCGCAAGCTCAAAGAGATTTTGCTCGCCATTGAAATCGAGCAACGGTTTTCGAAAGACCAAATCTTCACCCTTTACGCCAACCAGGTGAACTTCGGCCACGGCGTTTACGGAGTCGAGGCCGCCGCCCGCTTTTACTTTGGGAAATCAGCGTCCGAGCTCACCCTTCCGGAAGCAGCGCTCCTCGCGGGCCTTCCCCAACGACCCACCGACCTCTCGCCCATTGACCACCCGGAGAGGGCTCTGCGCCGGCGCAACCATGTGCTCAAGCGCATGCTGGAAGAAGGCATGATTGACAAGGCGACGTACGACAAGGCGGTGGCGGCACCGCTGGGAGCCTCCCCCCATCCGGACCGGGACACGGCGGCGGCGTACTTTCTCGAGGAGGTCCGGCGGTCCCTCGAGACAAAGGTAGGGAGCGAGGCGCTGCTCGAAGGGGGCCTGGTGGCCGAAACCACGTTGGACCCCAAACTCCAAAAGCTCGCCGAGGAAGCGTTGCGGGAAGGCCTGGTAGAACTCCAAAAGCGCCTGGGGTGGCCGGGAGCCTTGCGCAACGTGAAGGACGAAGGGGTCGAAAGCCTCGCGGACTTTCGCCACCCGAGCTGGCCTTACCTGCGGTTCCAACCCGGCGAGCTCGCCTACGCCGTGGTACGCGACGTCAAAGCCCAGGAAGCAGCCCTTGTCGTCGCCGGCCGGGAGGCTAGGCTCAGCCTCGCCGATGCCCGCTGGACCGGGCGCTCGAGCCTTTTTTCCCTCATCAAGCCTGGGGATGTGGTCCTGGTACGGATGAAGGTTGTCCCCTCCCCGCCAGCTCCGGTTGAGGTAAGCCTCGAAGCCGAACCCAAGGTGGAAGGGGCCATCGTCGTCCTGGACAACCGCACAGGCGCCCTTCTCGCTCTGGTCGGGGGCTTCGACTTCACCCGCTCCCAGTTCGATCGCGCCATTCAAGCCAAAAGGCAGGTGGGCTCGGCGTTCAAGCCGTTCGTTTGGGCCACAGCTTACGAAAACGGGTTTACCCCAGCGGACACGATCTTCGATGCCCCGGTGTTGTTGCCCGACGAGCGGGGCCTGCCGACGTACTGTCCCCTCAACTACTACCGCAAGTACTTTGGCATCGTGACCCTGCGCTACGCCCTGGAGCACTCTCTCAACGCCTCGGCCGTCAAGCTCCAGCAAATGGTGGGCGGGGACAAGGTCATTGAGCTGGCCCGCCGCTTGGGCATCGAGGAGGAGCTGCACCCTTACCCCTCCATGGCCCTCGGCTCCTTCGAGCTCCCCGTCCTCGACACCGCCGCGGCGTACGCCGCTTTCGCCAACGGCGGTATGGCGGTTGAGCCGTTTTTCCTCGCTCGCGTGCGCAACGCCCAGGGCGACGTGGTGTTGGAAAATCGCCCCCGCCTGCACCCAGCCCTCAGCGAGCAGGTGGCGTACCTGGTGACCCATACCCTGGAAGGCGTGGTGCAACGGGGCACGGCCGCCAAAGCCGCGTCCCTGCCCGGGCATCTGGCGGGCAAAACGGGCACCACCGACCGCTACACCGACGCCTGGTTCATCGGCTTCTCACCCCGGATCACCTGTGCCGTGTGGGTGGGGCGGGACAAGAAAGAGCCCATTGGCCGACGCATGACCGGGGCGGAGGCGGCGCTTCCCACCTGGATGCGGTTCATGGAGGCGTACCTGCAAAGCCTCCCCGAATCGGTGCGCAGTGAGGAGTTTGCGATCCCGGCCAGCGGCGTCACCCTCATCCCCGTAGACCCTCGCAGCGGCTTGCGCGCCACCCCCGAGTGCGGGGACAACGTGATCCTGGAAGCGGTCCCCGACGACAGAATCCCCGCTGCCTGTTCCCCCCACGCTCACGCCATCGCCGAGCTTCCCTGGGAACAGCAAATGCGGTTTTACGTTTTTAAGCCCAAAGAGCCCCTCACCACCCCGGAAGCCATAGCGGCCGCCACAGCCAAAGCCAGCGAAAAGGACAACTAGCCACGTAGGCCGCAGTGCGTGGGGTCCCGAGCTAAAACAAACCCCGAACCCCCGACACCAGCCACCACGTGAGGGCCGCAACCAGAGCCGTGGTGGGCAAGGTCAGCACCCAGGCCCAGACGATGCGGCTGGCCACCCCCCAGCGCACGGCCGAAACGCGAGTGGTGGAGCCCACCCCGGCAATGGCGCCGGCAATGGTGTGGGTCGTGGACACCGGAATGCCCGCCAGGGACGCGCCAATGAGGGAAAGGGCGCCTGCCGTTTCGGCGCAAAAGCCGCCCACGGGGCGCAGGCGGGTCAAGCGAATCCCCATGGTATGGACGACCTTCCAGCCCCCCACGAGGGTGCCCAGGGCGATGGTGCTGTAGCTTGCTAAGATCACCCACACCGGCACGTGGAACTCCGGGAGGTATCCGGCCGAGTAGAGCAAAACCGTGATCACGCCAATGGTCTTTTGGGCGTCATTTAGCCCATGCCCCAGCGAGTACGCCCCCGAAGACAGGAGCTGACCCACCCGGAAAACGCGGTCCACCTTTTGAACCTTCGTGTGGCGAAAAAGCCAAAACACCAAAACCATCAGCAGCCAGCCCAGCGCCATCCCCAAAAGGGGGGAAACCACGATGAACAGAGCGACCTTGGCGATGCCTTGCGGCAGCAGCGCCCCGAAACCGCCCTTGGCCGCCCCTGCTCCCGCCAAGGCTCCTATGATGGCGTGCGATACCGAAATAGGAAGCCCCAGGGCCGTGCACAGGTAGGTCCAGATGATGGCGGAAACCAGAGCCGCCAGCACCAGGAACGGTTCCACGACGCTAGGGTGGACAATGCCTTTACCCACAGTGTTGGCGACCTTGACCTCGAACCCGAAAGCCGCTACGAAGTTGAAAAACGCCGCCCAAAGCACCGCCAGCCTCGGGGGCAGCACGCCCGTCGCCACCACCGTGGCCACCGAGTTGGCGGCGTCGTTCATGCCGTTGAGGAAATCGAAAAGCAACGCCAGGGCCACGATGCCCACAACCAGGGTCAGCATCGGTCGCTCCCTCCCGGCTGCCAGCCCGCCATCACGAGGCCTTGATGACGATGGTCTCGATGATGTTGGCCACGTCCTCGCAGCGGTCCGTGGCTTCTTCCAGGAACGCGTAGAGATCTTTCTGTTTAATGATGTCCACAGGGTCCGTGGCGTTGCGGAAGAGGTCGGCAAGGACCGTGCGGTGGAGCTGGTCGGCTTCGTTTTCCAAGCGGTTGATTTCGACGCAAATGGCAAGGGCCTCTCGGTGCCGCCGGGGATCGTGGAGCGTGATGACCGCCTTTTGCACCTCTCGCACCGACGCCAAAAGGAGCTCCGCCAACTGCACGAGACGATCCGGCACGGCGGTCACGTTGTAAAGCAACAGTCTGTGGCCGGTGGCGTCAATGGCGTCGAGGATGTCGTCCAGCTTGGTGGCCAGAGCGTGGATATCCTCACGGTCGAAGGGCGTGATGAAGCTCGTGTTGAGGCGCGCCAGGGTTTCATGGGTGTAGCGGTCGCCCTGGTGTTCCAAAGCCTTGAGCTCTTCGACCCGCGAGGCCCAGTCCCCCGGCTCTTTGAGCATCGCCACGAACAGCTCGGCAGCTCGAACGATGGTGCCGCTAGCGCTGTCGAAGATCTCCAGAAACTTGCTGTCCTTGGGCAAAAACCACCGCATGCACACCCCCCCGCCCCTCGGGCGCAAGGGGATTCTAAACCGCCGGAAAGGATTTGTGAACCTCAGTACAAGGTGGCTTAGCTCTTGGCCCTCACGTTTGATAGCTCCGCGAGAAAATCCCGGGGCTCAAGGTAGCCAGAAATGCGGTAAACCTCTTGCCCGCGGCTATCCAGGAACACCAGCGTGGGGTAGCTATCGACCCCAAAGCGGTCGGCTTCTTCCTTTCCCTCGGCTTCGGCGTTGAGGCGCACCGCCACGAAGCCTTCCCTGAGCGTGGCGCCCACCTGCGGATCGGCGAGGGTCGTTTCGTCCAGGCGCCGACACCATCGGCACCAATCGGTGTAAAAATCCACCATGACCAGCTTGCCTTCCGCCGAGGCCTTGGCCAAAGCATGGCCGACGCTCGGTTCCCAGGTCACAGCGCTTGCCGCCCCATGACGCTCTCCGGTGCCCAAAAGGAGGCTGCCGGCCACCAGGACCCCAAAAACCAACGCCAAAACTGAACCCGTACGAACCTTCATAAGCCCTCCATCCCCAACTATGCCCGTCCTGCACCCGTGGTCACGCCCGTCACGGATGCCGGCGACCGCGACCGCCCTGGTGGTTCGGTGGAAATGACCGGCTCCGAAAAATTTTTCGCGCGCCCCCCCGAGAGCGCCACATCCACTGAAAAAGAGCAAGCCAAGCGCGGCTTTCGCCGATGCAAAATACGCAACTTTCCCCAACCCCTTGACAGCTTTTTCCGACGGGTCCAGTTTTGGAGTAACAAAAAACGCTTCCCCGGTTGGGGGAACCTGACCGGGGAAGAAGGAGGTCGGGTATGAAAAAAGTCGTGGTTACGTTGGCGGTCATGGCGATGACGGGGGGCTTGGCCATGGCCGGAGGGAAAGCCCCCCTGACGGCCCTCTCGGACGACCAACTCCGCGGCCTGGACCGGCTGGAGGCGGTGGAAACCATCAGCTTCAACGATGCTGGGGTTCCCACCTTCATCGCCGGCAGCCTTGGGCGCCTCGAGCCCGGTGACCATGCGGGTGCCGCCCTCCGCTTTATCGAGGAACTCGCACCTGTGCTTCGGGCCACGGGACGGGAGCAACTCGCCCTCGACCGGGTACAGGAGGACGAGCTGGGCAAGGTTCATGTCCGCTTCCGCCAGACCTTGAACGGCTTACCCGTCGTGGGGGCCGACCTTATCGTTCACGCCGACAAATCCACCGGTAAGGTTTACGCTATCAACGGCACGTTCGTGCCCGATGAAAACCTCCCCCGCCGCGCCGCATTGGGCGCCAAGGAAGCGCTGCAGCAGGCGGCTTTAGAAGCCGGAATCGTTTCGGGCGTGGCCTTGGATCCTCCGCAGCTGGTTTACGTCGTTCGTGAAAACGGCAAGGCGTACCTGGCGTGGATGACCAGGGTTTCGTTTGCCGACGAAAAAGGCGAGCATTTGGACCGCATCTACGCCGACGCCATCACCGGCGAGCTCGTCACCAGCGAGGCCTTGATTCACTCGGCCCTGTACCGGAAGATTTACACCGCCAACAACGGCACGAGCCTGCCGGGCACGCTGCTCTTCCAAGAAGGCGGCTCCTCCTCCGACAGCACCGCCATGGCGGCCTACAACAACCTGGGCTACACCTACAACTATTACAAGACCAAATTCAACCGCGACTCCATTGACGGCGCGGGGATGACCCTGATTGCCACGGTGCACTACGGCAACAAGTACAACAACGCCTTCTGGAACGGCTCGCAAATGGTGTTCGGCGACGGTGATGGCACGACCTTTACGGCTTTCGCCAACGCCTTGGACGTGGTGGCCCACGAGCTGACCCACGGCGTCACCGAGCGCACCGCCAACCTCACGTATTCTTCCGAGCCGGGAGCCCTCAACGAGGCGTGGTCCGACATTTACGGCGCCAGCGTCGAGGCCTACAGGGACGGCGCCGTTTCCTCCAACACTTGGAAGATCGGCGAGGTGTGCTACACCCCGGGAACCTCCGGGGATGCGCTCCGCTACATGAACAACCCCACGGCCGATGGCTACTCCGCGGACTACTACCCCGAGCGCCTCTACCCCAACTGCACGCCGTCTTCTTCCAACGACTACTGTGGCGTGCACGGCAACTCGGGGATCGCCAATTTGGCGTACTACCTCTTGGTGGCTGGCGGCACGCACCCCCGCAACAAGACCACCGTGAGCGTGCCGGGGATCGGCATGGCCAAAGCCGAGCAGATTTTCTACCGTGCCCTCACCACGTACATGACTTCCTCCACCAACTTCCAGGGGGCCCGCAACGCCACGGCGCAAGCGGCGGCTGATCTTTACGGCGGCACCTCCTCCGCCGAGTACAGCGCCGTCCAGAAGTGCTGGGACGCCGTGGGCGCCCCCGGTGGCGCCGTGCAGGTCACGACACTCTCCAACGGCCAAACCGTGTCCAACCTCTCGGCCTCCACCGGCAACTGGCTGTACTTCAAGATCACGGTGCCTTCGGGGCAGACCCAACTCAAGGTTGTGACCAGCGGCGGGTCCGGTGACGGTGACCTGTACGTAAAGCTTGGCGCTCTGCCCACGACCTCCAGCTACGACGGCCGCTCCACTGGCAGCACCACTGCCGAAACCGTCACCATCTCCAACCCCGCGGCCGGTGACTGGTACATCGGCTTCTACGCCTACTCCAGCTTCTCCGGCGCCTCCCTCACGGCCACCTACTCCGGTGGTGGTGGCGGCGGTGGCAGCATGAACGAGACCGAGCCCAACGGATCCACCTCTTCGGCCAACGTGATATCCACCTCCGGCACCACCGTGACCGGTTACATTTCTTCGTCCACGGACGTGGATTACTTCAAGGTCACCGTGCCTGGCTACGCCACCCTCACCGTGGACCTCACGGTGCCCTCGACCAAGGATTACGACGTGAAGCTTTACAACTCCTCCGGCACGCTTTTGGCCTCCGGAACCAACGGCACCGGCCAGCCCGAGCACGTGACCTGGACGAACTCTGCCAGCACCAGCCGCGTGGTGTACATCAAGGTTTACGGCTACAACGGTGCGTACTCCACGACCTCGCCTTACTACCTCAAAACCACCTGGTAAGCACGCCTGACCTTTCGCGAAGGCCCCGCCTCCGGGCGGGGCTTTTCTTTTGTCCTCGTCACCGGGGCCTAGCCCTTGCCCTTCCGAAAGAGTTTTGCTTCGGCCCCTGAAATCGGACGGACTCGCAAAAAAAACGCCGTTTTTGAACCCCGTTCGACAACAAACCTTGCCAACTGTGGCCAAAGCCTTGACATCTTCGCGACCCCCGTCCAGCACAACGCCAGCAAATGGCCCACCAGGGCAGGAGGAGGTCAAAGGCATGAGGAAAGAACACGTTTTGAGCTTGGTCGCAACGCTAACCCTCGGGGCCGGCGCCGCCGCGGCCAGGGAAGGCAAGCTAGTGGTGACGCTTGCCGATGAGCCACAAGCGGTGAGGGAGGCCACGGCCGTAGCTGTCCAGTTCGTCCAGCGGGAAGCCCCGAGGGTCGTGGGGTTGGCTCCAGGGGAAGCGCTTGCCCTGCGCACTGCCGATCACGATGGAGCCGGAATGGTGGACGTTCGCCTGGACCATCGCGTCCGAGGCGTTCGGGTCGTGGGGGGCGAGGTGATCGTCCACGTGAATGCCGCGTCCCGGAAAATCGTGGGCCTTTCCAACTTTCGCCGCCAAGTCAACGTCGAAGATGTGACGCCGCGCCTCGGCGAGAGCGACGCCGTGGGCCTCGCCTGGTCACTCATGGCCCCGGCCGCCGCCCCGGCCGAGGCACCCGAAGCCGAGCTGGTCCTCTACCCCACAAACGGCTCCTACCGCCTGGCCTGGGTGGTCAAGATGTTCGTGGAAAACGAGGTGGAAGAACCACGGGCCGAGGCTTTCGTCATTGACGCCAAGACCGGTGAGGTCATCGAGCGCTGGAACGACCTGCACACAGCCAAACCCGGAGGCGACCCAACCCCGGGGAGCGGCAGCCCGGCTGTGGGCACCGCTAAGACCCTCTATTTGGGTCAGCTTTCCCTCAACACCGAGTTTTACAGCTCAGCCAACACCTACGGCATGGTGGACCGCACCCGCGGCAACGCCTACACCACGGATATGAAGAACCGGCAAGCCGGCTCGGGCTCGCTGTTTTTGGACCCCGACAACACCTGGGGGGACTTCACCAACTCGGACCGGGCTACCGCCGGAACCGATGCCCACCTGGGCATGGCCTACACCTGGGACTACTTCAAGAACGTCCACGGCCGCAACGGCATTTATAACGATGGCGCTGGGGCCTTCTCTCGCGTCCACTACGGGCGAAATTACAACAACGCCTTTTGGTCCGACTCCTGCCGGTGCATGACCTACGGGGACGGTGACGGCAGTGTCCTCTCACCGCTGGTTTCCCTCGATGTGGCTGGGCACGAAATGAGCCACGGGGTTACCTCGGCTACCGCGAACCTGCAGTATTCCGGCGAATCCGGGGGCCTCAACGAGGCCACGTCCGACATCTTTGGAACGGCTGTGGAGTTTTACGCCAACAACCCCAACGACCCTCCCGACTGGTGGATCGGGGAAACCGTCTACACCCCCAACAAGGCCGGGGACGCCCTTCGTTACATGGATGACCCGAAGAAAGACGGCCGCAGCATTGACCATTATTCCCTGTACACCAACGGCCTCGACGTGCACTACTCTTCGGGAATCGCCAACAACTTCTTCTACCTCTTGGCCCACGGCGGAACGAACCGCACCTCCGGGCTTTCGGTGACCGGCATCGGCTTGGCCAAGGCCGAGCGGATTTGGTACGTCGCCCTCACCGGCTACATGACCTCCACCACGACCTTTTCCCAGGCACGCCAAGCCACGATTCAGGCGGCCACCCAACTCTTTGGCGCGTCGTCGGTGGAAGTCCAGCGGGTGAAAGACGCCTGGACCGCCGTTGGCGTCTACTGAAAAACTTCTTAAATGCAGATGAACCGGGCCCGCAGCAGCGGGCCCGGTTTTTTGGCCCACCGCCCAGGCGCCCCTGTCACGCCCACGGCTAGTCCGGTTTCACCCGGGGTCCGTACCGCTCCAGGGGGGAGGTGAGGCAAACCTCGGTGGCCGAGCGCACGAAACCCGGGACCTTGTGAAGGCGGCCCAAAAGCAGCTCTTGGAGGTGCATGGTGTCCCGGGCCCGGAGCTTGACCACCAGGTCGTACTCGCCGGTGATGAGGTGGACCTCTTCCACCTCGGGGATGGCCGCCAGTTCCTGGACCATCCTTTCCAGCCCCGCCGCCAGCTCCACGCGTACGTGGACGAGGGCCGTCACCGTGTACCCCAGGGCTTCGGCGTTGACGATGCCCACGATTCCCTTGAGGACACCAGCCACGCGCAGCTTGTTCAAGCGCTCGTGCACCGTGGCTGGCGCCACCTTCGCTTTTTCGGCAATGGCCGAAAGGGGTATGCGCCCGTTTTCCTGCAACGCCGCGAGGATTTTTCGGTCCAAGGCATCCAGTTTCATGGTGCTATTGTAGCGCCTCGTGATGTGCAGTTTTTCACAAGGTATGCCACAATGCTGGCCGTGGAGGACTGGCTATGAAGCTCAGGCTGGCCATGATCGGTTTTGGCGTGGTGGGACAGGGTGTGGCCAAGGTGTTGCGGGACCGTGGCTCGTATTTGAAGGACCGCTACGGAGCTGAGCTCGTGATCACCGCAGTTTCCGACGTCAAAAAGGGGGCTGTGGCCGACCCTCGGGGCTTGGACCCCGCGGCGCTCCTGGACCACCTGGAACGTCGCGGCGACCTCACGGACTTCCCAGCTCCCGAGGTAGGGTGGGATGCCCTCACCACTATCCGCAAGGCTGATGCCGACGTGGTGGTGGAGGTTTCCTGGACCGACGTCAAGACCGGAGGCGCCGCCCTCGCCCACCTTCGGGAGGCCTTTGCCTGCGGCAAGCACGTGGTGACCACCAACAAGGGACCCATGGTGGTGGCGCCTTTCGAGATGCTGGAAGCGGCGGCGCGCGCCGGTGTGGAGTTCCGCTTCGAGGGCACGGTCATGTCCGGGACGCCGGTCATCAGCACCGCCTGGAAAGGGCTGCGCGGCTGCGAGATCACTGGCTTTTCCGGGATCCTCAACGGTACCACCAACTTCATGCTCACCCGCATGGAGCAGGGCCTCACCTATGCCGAAGCCTTGGCCGAAGCCCAACGCTTGGGGTACGCCGAGGCCGACCCATCCGGGGACGTCCTGGGCTTCGACGCCGCCGGCAAGGTCGTCATCCTCGCCAACACCGTGCTGCGGGTTCCTCTTAAGCTCGACGAGGTGCGGCTCGCCTCCGGCATCACCGAAATCACGCCTGAACGTCTCGAGGAAGCAAGGGGCAAAGGTGAGCGGTGGAAGCTGGTTGCCGAAGCCCGGGTGGAAAACGGGAAGGTGGACGCGAGCGTGCTGGCCAAGCGCCTTCCCCTTTCCGATCCCCTCGCCGGCGTGTCGGGACCCACCAACGCCGTGACCTTCCATACCGACCTCTTGGGGCCGGTCACCGTCGTGGGGGCCGGAGCCGGCCAAAGGGAAACGGCGTTTGCCGTGATCTCCGACCTTTTGGACATCCACGCCGCCCTCGTGGCGCGGCAAGGCTGAGGAGGTAAGCATGGACATGCTCATCAACGGCCAATGGGTTCGTACCCGGGAAACCATCCCCGTCACCGATCCGTGGGACGGTTCGGTGGTGGACACCGTGCCACGAGGCAGCCCCGAGCACGTGGACCGGGCGGTTTCCGCGGCGGTGGAGGCTTTCCGCACTTGGCGGTTCGCGCCGGTAGCCCAGCGCATGGAGGTCCTGCGCCGGGTGGCCGACACGGTGGCGAGCAACCTCGAGGACTTTGCCCGCCTTATCGCCCGGGAAGGCTCCAAGACCATCCGGGAAGCCCGCAAGGAAGTGCGGCGCTGCGTCAACACCTTGAGCCTCTCGGCTGAAGAGGCCCGCAGGCTCTACGGCCAAACGATCCCCTTCGATTCCTTCCCCGGTGGCGAGCACCGGCACGGGTACTGGTACCGGGAGCCCATTGGCGTCATTGCCGCCATCACGCCGTTCAACGATCCGTTGAACCTGGTGGCCCACAAACTGGGCCCGGCCATTGCCGGTGGCAACACCGTGGTTTTGAAACCCGCGACGGTGACCCCCCTTTCGGCCTTGAAACTGGCCGAAGCTTTCCAGGAGGCCGGGCTTCCCCCCGGCGTGTTGAACGTGGTCACGGGTCCCGGTGGCGAGGTAGGGGACCCCCTCGTGTCCGATCCTCGGGTGCGCATGGTTTCCTTCACCGGCGGGGTGGAGGCAGGCTTGCACATCACCAAGCTCGCGGGGTTGAAAAAGATCGGCATGGAGCTGGGCTCCAACTCCCCGGTCATCGTCATGGCCGATGCCGACTTCAACCGCGCTGTGGCCGATACGGTTTCCGGCGCCTTTTGGGCCGCCGGGCAAAACTGCATTGGCGTGCAGCGGGTTTACGTCCAGCGGCCCATTTTCGAGCGCTACCTGGAAGCCTTCGTGGCCAAAACCCAGGCCTACAAGGTCGGCCCCAAGCTGGAGGAAGACTGCGACATGGGGCCGGTGATCACCGAAGGCGAAGCCAAGCGCATTGAGTCCTGGATTTCCGAAGCCGTGGCGGCAGGCGCTACGGTCCACTGCGGAGGCCGCCGGGGCGGGCCCGTGGGCACGGTGGTGGAGCCCACGGTCATGACCGGCGTCACCATGGCCATGAAGCTGGGGTGCCAGGAGGTCTTTGGCCCGGTGGTGGCCCTGTGGCCCTTCGACGAGCTGGAGGAAGCGGTGGCCGCTGCCAACGCCGTGAACTACGGCCTGCACGCCGCCATCTTCACCCGCTCCCTGGCCGCCGCCCATTACGCCATCAAGCACCTGGAGTGCGGCGGGGTCATCGTCAACGACTCCACCGACTACCGGCTGGACCAAATGCCCTTCGGAGGCATCAAGAACTCCGGCTTGGGACGGGAAGGGGTGGCCTTTGCCCTTTTGGAGATGACCGAGCCCAAGGTGGTGTGCTTTACCGAATAGCTCGCGGCAGGCCCGAAACATCATCGGTGCTGCCCTCGACCACGGCCCAAGGGGAAAAGCCCAGCCGGTGCACGACCACCCCTAGGACCCGAGGGTCGTTGGGAGGCTCGTAAGGCGGGGCCTCGAGCACCAGCTCCAGCCTCTGGCCCCCCTTGACTCCTGGAGGCACCGGCAGCTCCAGGTACGCCAGCTCTTGGGTGAGTTGGGCCTCCACGCGGTTTCCCCCGAGGGCGGCGGTAAGCCGCACCCCGCCAGGTCTCGGTGCCGAAAGCCAAAGCCCCACCCACCCC